>DASZBB010000001.1:0-2915 GCA_035944695.1 Microvirga sp.
TCCCAAATGGGTATGGCAGCGGCCAACAGATCTTTGCCGGCGGGTGTCAGCGTGAGCGCACGGCCACGGCTGTCCTCCGGACTGACTGTAACCGCGACAAGTCCGCGTTGCGTCAATGGCTTGAGGATTGCGGTAATCGTCGTCCGATCTCTGCCGAGACGTTCGGCGACCGCAGCAATCCGTCCTACCGATGCCCGCCTGAGCAAGACGAGGAGCTCAAACTGTCCATTGGTCAGGTTGAGCGGTCGTAACGCTTCGTCGTAGTGTCGCGCGACCACGCGCGCGACGCGCTGCAGATGCAGGCCAAGGCAGTGATCGAGAATATGGCGTGCGGTCTCGAGCGGAACGTCGTCGTGCACCTTGAAATACCTGTTCTCGTCCATGGCCTACGGCTCAGATCTGCTCTATTCCGCTGCTGCCGCCATGTCGGGTTGTTCTTGCGGCTCAGTGCCTTGCTTTTCCTCATGTTCCTCATCGACGACCTCAGGCTTGATCCGGAACCACACCGCATAGAGGGCCGGAAGGAAGAGCAGGATCAGCACCGTGCCGACCGCCGTGCCGCCGATCAGCGTATAGGCCATCGATCCCCAGAAGACGGAGTGCGTGAGGGGGACGAAGGCCAGCACAGCGGCAAGTGCGGTCAGGATCACGGGCCTCGTGCGTTGCACCGTGGCCTCGATGACGGCGTGATAGTCGTCGAGACCGGCAGCGCGGTTCTCCTTGATCTGTTCGGTCAGGATCAGCGTATTGCGCATCAGGATGCCGGCGAGGCCGATCAGGCCCAGGATGGCATTGAACCCGAAGGGCTGGTTGAAGGTGAGCAACATAGGCACGACACCGACGAGGCCGAGCGGTGCCGTCAGCAGCACCATGGCCATCGTCGAGAAGGATCGCACCTGCAGCATGATGATGATCAGCGTGGCAGCGATCATGACCGGGAAGATCTTTGCCAGCGCGGCGTTGGCCTTGGCAGCCTCCTCGATCGATCCGCCCATTTCAACGCGATAGCCGGTCGGAAGGGAGGCAATCAGCGGCTGCAGGGCCTTCATGACCTGCTTGGAAACCTCCGGAGGCTGCGTGGCTACATCGATGTCCGAGCGGACCGTGATGACGGGCGTGCGGTCACGGCGCTTCAGGATCGGCTCTTCCAGACGGATTTCCGAGTGTCCGACCTGAGCGAGCGGAATCGGGCGGCCGTCCCGGCTCATCAGTGAGAAGTCCGCCAGACGTGCCGGATCCAACCGCTCGCCGCCAGCACTGCGTGCCACGACCGGAACATCGCGGATGTCCTCGCGAACCTGCGTGACGGCAATGCCGGTGAGCAAAAACTGGAGCTGCTGGCCGATCTCGGCCGGCGAGAGGCCGATGAGGTTCAGCCGGTCCTGGTCCGGGACGAAACGAAGCACGGGCGTGCGATTGCCCCAGTCGCGGTTCGCCTCCCTCACGTCGGGGACGCCGCGCATGATGTCGAGCGCTTTTTCAGAAATGCTGTAGAGCTGCGCGGGATCAGGCCCCATGATTCGGAACTCGACCGGGAAGACTGAGGGGGGACCAAAGACGAACTGCGTGACGCGCACATAGGCCTCGGGCGCAAGCCCCTGGTTCACCGCTTCACGAAGCCTGAGTTTCAGGGCCTCGCGCGCCTCCGCGTCCGGGGTCAGCACGACGATCTTGGCGAAGGCAGGATCAGGCAGCTCCGGCGACAGCGCCAGGTAGAATCTCGGCGCGCCTTGGCCGACATAGCTGGTGACGATCTCGGCCTCCGGCTGCTGGTCGAGCCAGTGCTCGAGCTTCTCGACCGCAGCGGTCGTCGTCTCGATGCTGGTGCCTTCCGGCAGCCGGACCTCCACCAGGACTTCGGGGCGGTCGGAGGTTGGAAAGAACTGCTGCTTGACGCCACCCATGCCGACGACGGAGAACGCGAAGGCGATGGCGACGATGGTGCAGGTCAAGAACTTGTGGCGCACGGCGAAGGTGATGAGCCGCCGCAGGCGCCGATAGTTCGGTGTGTCGTAGATCGCGTGGTGGCCGCCTTCGATCGGTTTGATCGCGGGCAGCATCTTGACGCCGAGATAGGGCGTGAAGACCACCGCGACGATCCAGGAGACGATGAGGGCAAACCCCACGACCCAGAAGATGTTGCCGGCATATTCGCCGGCCGTCGACGGCGCGAAGCCGACCGGCAGGAAGCCGGCGACCGTCACGAGCGTTCCCGACAGCATCGGCGCCGCCGTGTGACTCCACGCATAGGCCGCCGCCTTGACGCGGTCCATGCCCTCTTCCATCTTCACCACCATCACCTCGATGGCAATGATGGCGTCGTCGACGAGGAGCCCCAGTGCGAGAATGAGCGCGCCGAGCGTGATGCGGTCGAAGAACCGGCCGGTCTCCAGCATGATAAGGAAGACGACGGCAAGCGTCAGCGGGACGGCGGCCGCCACGACGATGCCGACGCGCCAGCCCAGGCTGAGCAGGCTCACCAACAGCACCACGCCGAGCGCCATCGCGAACTTCGTCATGAATTCGTCGATCGCATGAGTGATGTTGATGGCCTGGTCGGTCACCTTGTCGAGCGTCATCCCGAGCGG
The DNA here is from genome assembly GCA_035944695.1 of Microvirga sp. Taxonomy (GTDB): domain Bacteria; phylum Pseudomonadota; class Alphaproteobacteria; order Rhizobiales; family Beijerinckiaceae; genus Microvirga. Next base: position 2,589 of record DASZBB010000001.1, read on the forward strand.
CATCGTCTGCGCGATGCTCGCGGTCCTGTCCTCCAGCGCCTTGCCGAGCGCGAGGCCATCCCAGCCCTCCTGCATCACCGCCGCGAGCATGATGGTGGGCTCACCCTGATGCCGGATGAGGTAGGTCGGAGGGTCCTCATAGCCGCGGCGGACCTCAGCGAGGTCGGAGAGCTTGAGCGTCCGCCCCGCAGCGACGATCGGCGTGTCGGCGATCGCCTGGACACTGTCATAAGCGCCGTCCACCCTGATGAAGACCTGCGGCCCCCGGGTGTCGATCGAGCCTGCCGGTGTGACGCTGTTCTGCCGCTGCAAGGCGGCGACGATGTC
>DASZBB010000002.1:0-4540 GCA_035944695.1 Microvirga sp.
AAGCGCCTCGCTCTCCCGATCGGGATCACCGGCACAAGGCCGGTGATGACGAGAGCGACGACGTTCGACGAGCGAAACTCAGAGGCGCTTCTTCTCGATCTTCGGCAGAAAGTAAGCGAGAAGGCCAATGGCCGGCAAAAACGAGCAGACCCTGTAGACAGTCTCGATGCTCGTCATGTCGGCCAGTTGCCCCAGCAGCGCGGCGCCCAGCCCCGCCATGCCGAAGGAGAGGCCGAAGAAGAGGCCCGCGATCGTTCCGACGCGGCCGGGCACGAGTTCCGTCGCGTAGACGAGGATCGACGAGAAGGCCGAGGCGAGAACGAGCCCGATGGTGACGCTCAGGACCGCCGTCCAGAACAGGTTGGCGTAGGGCATCGCCAGCGTGAAGGGCAGGACGCCGAGGATCGAGCCCCAGATCACGTAGCGCCGCCCGATCTTGTCGCCGATGGCGCCGCCGAGAACCGTCCCGACGGCGAGCGCGCCGAGGAAGACGAAGAGATAGATCTGCGCGTCCTGCACCGAGACCTGGAACTTCGAGATGAGGTAGAAGGTGAAATAATTGGTGAGGCTTGCGACGTAGAAGTCCTTCGAGAAGACCAGCAGGATCAGGATCGCGAGCGAGACGGCGATGCGCCGTTTCGAGACGAGCGAGCCTACCTCAGGCGCGCGAGGCTTGGCGCGCAGATCCGCGAGCCTCGCCCGGTACCAGCGCCCGATGGCGAACAGGATCAGCATCGCCAGCAGCGCCACGGCGGAAAACCACGCGATGCTCGGCTGCCCGAACGGCACGACGATGAAGGCGGCGAGCAGCGGGCCCAAGGCCGTTCCCGCATTGCCCCCGACCTGGAACACCGACTGCGCCAAGCCATGCCGTCCGCCCGAGGCCAGACGGGCGACCCGGGAGGATTCCGGGTGGAAGACCGACGATCCCATGCCGACGAGGGCCGCCGCCAGAAGCAGGACCGGATAGGAACCCGCCCGCGAGAGCGTCAGCAGGCCGATGAGGGTGAAGCCCATACCGACGACGAGAGAGAACGGCTGCGGCCGGCGATCCGTGAATGAGCCGACCAGGGGCTGGAGCAGCGATGCGGTAAGCTGAAACGTCAGGGTCAGCAGGCCGATCTGCCCGAAATCGAGGTGAAAGGTGCTTTTGAGGATCGGGTAGATCGCCGGCAGCAGCGATTGGATGAGGTCGTTCAGCATGTGCGACACGCTGATGGCCGCCAGGATCGGAACGGCGACACGCTCCACTCGCACAGGCTGCGGCGCAGCGGACAGGGCAGGCGTCTGGTTGGTCATCGTTGTTCTTCGTGATGCTGCCGAGCTTGCCGCCAAGCCAGGCCTTAAGGCGTTTCCAGCCACTGCTATAGACCAGAATCCGCGTCCGATCTCCCTCTCATCCTGCAGGGCAGGGTTACGGCACAGGCAGGCTAAGTTTCCTGCGTCTCCCGCCGGCAATCCCGGGGATCTTTCGAGAAACAAGGTATCGCGCAGGCCACAACTTCTTCTCATTTCGACCGTAAGCGCAGGGCTCCGGGCTCTGATCTCGGCAATTTGAAGAATTGATAAGACCAAGGGGTGTTTCATGTCGCAAGCTACGGCTTATGAGCAGTTGATGCTCGAACTTGTGAACCGCGAACGCGCGAAAACGGGTGCCCAGCCGCTTGCCCTCAACGGCGACCTCAACGAATCGGCGGATTCGCACAGCAGCTGGATGATCGCGACCGACACGTTCGCCCACACCGGATCGTCCGGGTCTTCCCCGCATCAGCGAATGATCGATGCAGGCTATACCTTCGCAGGCTCCTGGACCTCGGCGGAGAACATCGCCTGGGCCAGCATCCGCGCGCCTGCGGGCCTCCAGGACGAGGTGGAGCTGCTGCACACGAACCTGATGAACAGCCCGGGGCACAAGGCCAACATTCTCAACGGGACCTTCCGCGAGATCGGCATCGGCTTCGACACCGGTTCGTACCAGAATTGGGACGGGGCTTTCGTCACGCAGAATTTCGCCCTGTCCGGCACGGCGGTGTTCCTCACGGGCGTCAGCATGGACGACAAGGACGGCGACCGCTTCTACGACATCGGCGAGGGCCTCGGCGGCCTCACCGTGACCGCCGTGAGCGCGAGCGGTGCTCATTACAGCACCACGACGCAAGCCGCCGGCGGCTACAGCCTGGCGCTTGCGGCCGGTACGTACACGATCACCTTCTCGGGCGGCGGCTTCGCCCCCGTGACCAGTCAGGTGACCATCGGCAGCACCAACGTGAAGCTCGATCTCATCGACCCGGCAACGGGCACGCCGACGACCGGAGGCACTCCGACCACTGGCCCCCTCGACGGCACCGCGGGCAGCAACACCCTCAGGGGCACGTCTGCGGCGGACACGATCAATGGCAATGGCGGGAACGACAAGCTCTTCGGCAACGGCGGCAGCGACAAGCTCTATGGCGGGACCGGGAACGACGCCATCACCGGCAATGCGGGCAACGACCGGCTTTACGGCGACAGCGGGAAGGACACGCTGTCGGGCAGCAGCGGCAACGACGTTCTCACCGGCGGCACGCATGCGGATACGTTTCGCTTCTCGGGCCAGTGGGGCAAGGACAAGATCACCGATTTCAGGAACGGCAGCGACCGCATCGATCTGCGCGCCACCGACCTGAACTTCAGGGATCTCGGCATCCGCCAGTTCAATGCCGACGGCGACGGCAAGGCGGACGACGTGATCATCAGGGGCGATGGCCAGTCGATCACCCTGCTCAATGTGAAGCTCTCGCTGATCGGTGCGTCCGACTTCCTGTTCTGACGCAGGCGCACTTCAAGACAAAAGGCGGGCCGTGAAGCCCGCCTTTTTTCATGTCGGATGCGGCTTGCCATCACTCGGCAGCGACGAGGACCGTCTCTCCCGCCGGACCATGGGTCTCGACGGTGCCGTCATAGATGGCCCGGTCGAGGACGCGCTCCTCCTTGGCGACGATCACCGGCACGAGGATCTGACCCGTCACGTTGGTCATGGTGCGCATCATGTCGACGACTCGGTCGATGGCGATGATGTAGCCGATGCCCTCGAGCGGCAGTCCCGCGGTGCTCAAGGTCAGCGTGAGCATGACGATGGAGGTGCCGGGCACGCCCGCGGTGCCGAGCGAGCCCAGAACGGCCGTCAGGCCGATGAGCACGTACTGCGTGAGCGAGAGATCGAGGCCGAAATACTGCGCGATGAAGATCGACGCGATGGCCGGATAGATCGCCCCGCACCCGTCCATCTTCACGTTGGCGCCGAGCGGCACGGCGAAGCTCGCATAGCTCTGCGGCACGCCGAGCTTCTCGACGGCCACGCGCAGGGACATGGGCAGCGTGGCGAGGCTCGACGACGTGGCGAAGGCCATCTGCATGGCCGGCGCGGCGCCGCGGAAGAAGCGACCCACCTTCAGGCCGTGCAGCTTCAGGAGCCCCCCATAGACCACGACGATGTGGAACAGGCAGGCGAGGTACATGGAGGCGATGAACTTGCCGAGCGGCAGGAGCGAGGCCAGCCCGTAACGCCCCACGACCCAGGCGATCAGGCCGAAGGTGCCGATGGGCGTGAGCTGCAGCACCCAGCGTGTGATGCGGAACACCAGCGTCGCGCCCTGGTCGACGAGGCTGCGGATGCCGGCGGTCTTCTCGCCCAACGAGACGAGCGCCGCGCCGACGATGCCGGCGAAGAACAGCACCTGCAGCACGTTGGTGTCGGCCATGGCCTTGATCGGGTTCGTCGGCACGATGCCGATCAGCACCTCGAGCGGCGTCGGGATCGTGCGCGGCTTCACCTCGCCGAGCGGCAGGTTGGAAAGGCCGAGGCCCGGATCCACAAGATGGCCGAAGGCGATGCCCACCAGCACGGCGATGGCCGAGGTGGCGACGAACCAGAACAGGGTCCGCAGGCCCAGGCGCGCCACGTTGCCCGCCTCGGCCAGCTTGGCCACGCTCGACGTGATCGTGAAGAACACGAGCGGGATCACGATCATCCGCACGAGATTCAGGTAGAGATCGCCGAGCGGCTTGAACCAGACGGCGGCCTGCTCCCCGGCCAGCACGCCCGCCAGAATGCCGAGGGCGAAGCCCACGGCGACCCGCTGCCAGAGCGGACGGGTGAACCACGTTTGCAACATGTGAATTGCCTTGTATTTACGAATTCAAGTGCAAATAAGCTCTCGCTGGAGAAAGCACAAATGCCCCCCGTGCAGGTCTGGGGGCGGAATGCCGCATGGGCGGCTCAAGCTCACAATGGCGTGTGAGGCCGTTGCACCTCCGGAACGGCCATCCATTTCGGGGTTTGTCCGACGCAAAACGACCCCAAACCGATTCATGCGCCTCCTCTCAAGCCTCGCCCGACCCCAAGCTGGACTGGCTCTTCTCCTGACGCTCGCCGGCGCGACGAGCGCCTCCGCCCAGCCGGTCTCTCCTCCCCCGGCTCCGGATGCCAAGCTGCTCGAGGGCACAGTCGAACGTGCCGGGGAGCTCCCGAACCTGCGCGCCCTGATCGTGTCCCACAACG
>DASZBB010000003.1:0-5051 GCA_035944695.1 Microvirga sp.
AAGCTCTACATGCAGCAGAAGGGCGACACGGTCGCCGGCAAGAAGATCCAGCTCATCGTCAAGGACGACACCGGCACGGCCGACGTGACCAAGCGCCTGGCGCAGGAACTCATCGTTCAGGAAAAGGTGTCCGTGCTCGCAGGCTTCGGTCTGACTCCCCTTGCCTTGGCGACGGCGCCGCTCGCGACTCAGGCGAAGGTGCCGGAGGTGGTGATGGCTGCGGCTACCTCAATCATCCCCGAGCAGTCGCCCTACATCGTGCGCTCCAGCTTCACAGCCGCGCAGGTCACGGTTCCTCTTGCGGAATGGGCCGCGAAGGAAGGTCTCAAACGCGTCGTCACCATCGTGTCGGATTATGGTCCCGGAATCGATGTGGAGAAAGCCTTTACCGAGACCTTTACCAAGGCGGGCGGTCAGGTGGAGAACCTGCGGGTGCCGCTCGCCAACCCGGACTTCTCGCCCTTCCTGCAGAAGGTGGCCGACGCCAAGCCGGATGCCCTTCTGGCCTTCGTGCCGTCTGGAGTCGGTGCCCAGTTCATGAAGCAGTTCGTGGAGCGCGGCCTCGACAAAAGCGGTATCCGCTTCCTCGCCGAGGGTAGCGTTACAGACGACGACCTGCTCAATAGTATCGGCGACGTGGCGCTTGGCGCGATCACGTCCCACCACTACTCGGCCGCGCATGAGAGCCCGGAGAACAAGGCCTTCGTCGAGGCTTTCAAGAAGGCCAACAACGGCATGCGCCCGAACTTCATGGCGGTGGGCGGCTACGATGGCATGCACCTGATCTACGAAGGTCTGAAGAAGACCAACGGGCAGGGCGGCCAGGCGCTGATCGATGCCATGAAGGGCATGAGCTGGACGAGCCCGCGCGGCCCGGTGTCGATCGATCCGCAGACCCGCGACATCGTGCAGAACATCTATGTGCGCAAGGTCGAGCGCCGGGACGGAGAGCTCTACAACGTGGAGTTCGCCACCATCCCGAACGTCAAGGACCCGGTCAAAGCCGCCAAGTCCAACTGACGAAAAGATCCGGAGAGCGCCATCGGTCGATGGCGCTTTCTCTTTATGTATACAGGCTGAGCAATTCGACAGTACAATATCATCTCAAAGGGCGATTTAGTCGCAAGTATAGTTGCTAGGCCCCAATATCTGTATACAACGTATTTGAGGGAGAAATCTGATGACGCACACCAAAGCCTTTCCTCTCAATGCTTGGTATGCCGCCGCCTGGAGTCACGAGATCGGGCATGAGCTCGCAGCCCGGACCATCTGCGACAAGGACATCGTTCTCTTTCGCCGCACGGACGGCCAGATCGCGGCCCTGGAGGATGCCTGCTGGCATCGCCTGCTGCCGCTGTCGATGGGGCGCCTCGAAGGCGATCAGGTGATCTGCGGCTATCATGGACTCGTCTTCAACTCGGCCGGCCGGTGCACCTACATGCCGGCGCAGAAGACGATCAATCCGTCGGCCTGCGTCCGCGCCTACCCCGCGGCCGAGCGGCATCGCCTGGTCTGGATCTGGCCCGGTGATCCGGCGCTGGCGGATCCGGCCAAGATCCCGGATTTCCACTGGAACGACGGAACCGAATGGGTGGGCGAGGGCGGTACCTTCTACGGCTTGAAATGCGACTACCGTCTCGTGATCGACAATCTCATGGACCTGACCCATGAGACCTATGTGCACGCGGGCAGCATCGGCGACGAGGCAATCACCAGTGCGCCGTTCGACGTAACGCACACCGACCATACGGCGACAGTGACCCGCTGGATGATCAACATTGAGCCGCCGCCCTTCTGGGCCAAGCAGCTCGACAGGCCGGGCGAGCATGTGGACCGCTGGCAGATCATCTATTTCCAGGCACCGTCCATCGTCGTGGGCGACGTGGGTGTCGCCGTGACCGGAACAGGTGCTCCGCAGGGTGACCGCTCCCAGGGTGTCAACGGCGCCTTCCTGGCAGCCATTACGCCCGAAACGGACAAGACCTGCCACTACTTCTGGAACTTCGTGAGAACCTTCCGGAAAGACGACGAGCAGCTGACGAAGGACATCAACAAGGCTCACGTCAACGAAGGCAAAGGAGTCTACGACCAGGACCACGTGGTTCTGGAGGCGCAGCAGGTCGCCATCGACCGAAACCCGCGGATGCCGTTCTACAACCTCAGCATCGACGCCGGCGCCCTTTGGGCGCGCAAGCTGATCGATCGGATGTTGGATGAGGAGTATGGTCCGCAGCCGCACGTGCCCAGCCAGGCGGCCGAGTAGGTCGGACGATGGCTGAGCAACTCGACTGGCGGCCCGCGAAGCTGCTCCGGACCAGGGATCTCTCTCCGGACATCCGGCTCTTCGAGATCGAGCCTTCGGGAGACTTCGTCGTCCCGAAGCCGGGCAGCCATATCAACGTGACGGTGCAGATCGGCGAACGACCGGACGTGCGATCCTATTCGATCGTGGGACCCTGCACGGACGGCCTCTACCGGATCGCCGTGAAACTCCTCGGCGACAGCCGGGGCGGCTCCGCCTATATGTGGAGCCTCAGGCCCGGAGCCCAGCTGACGATATCGACCCCAGGCAATCACTTCGATCTTGGCCGGGGCCGGCCGGAATATCTGCTCCTCGCCGGGGGCATCGGCATCACACCGATCTTCACCATGGCACTTGCCCTTGCCGATATACAGGCGAATTTCCGGGTGCTGTACGCCTGCCGACGCAGAGAGGACGCGGCTCTCGCCGACGAGCTGCGCGAGCGCATCGGCGACCGTCTGCAGATGTTCATCGATGAGGAGGGGGGCAGGGTGGACCTGGGCGGCGAGATCGCGCGTCTCGCGCCTGGCGGCGAGTTGTATGTCTGCGGCCCCATCGGCATGCTGGAAGCGGCCAAGCGGGCGTGGCAGCAGAGCGGCCGTCCAGTCGATCAATTGCGGTTCGAGACCTTCGGCAACAGCGGGCGCTTCGCGTCCCAGCCCTTCAAGGTGAATATCCCCCGCCTGGATCTTGTCGTCGATGTCCCCCAGAACCAGACCATGCTGGATGCCCTGGAGGGCGCCGGCGTCGCAATGATCTCGGACTGCCGGCGCGGCGAGTGCGGCCTGTGCGCGCTCCATATCCTGGAGGTCGACGGCATCGTCGATCATCGCGACGTGTTCTTCAGCGAAGAGGAAAAAGCGGCCAACGCCAAACTCTGCACCTGCGTGTCGCGGGTCGCAGGCCGCAGCATTACCATCGACACGGCGGATAGGGCGGCCTGATGAGCATCGAGAAATCCAGCGACCGCTCGCTCTCGCAGACCGTGAAGGCACAGCTCGCCCTCCGCGAACTTGTTCTTCGGGGGGCGTTGAATCCCGGCGAGCGGGTGTCCGAACTGCAGATGGTCGAGCGGCTCGGCGTGTCGCGAACGCCGGTTCGCATGGCCCTCGTTCGGCTTGAGGAAGAAGGATTGCTGGAAGCCATACCGTCCGGCGGATTTGCCGTGAAGGCGTTTTCCGAGAAGGAGGTCTTTGTCTCCATCGAGATCCGGGGAACTCTCGAGGGCTTGGCCGCGCGCCTTGCCGCCGAGCACGGCGTCAGCCGGTCGACGCTCCTCGATGCTGCTGAATGCCTCGACGAGATCGATCGCGTCATCCGTCGCGATATGCGCGAGATCGACCTGTCGCAATATGTCGAGCTGAACGCCCGCTTTCACCGCATCCTGATCGATATGGCCGATTCTCCGCCCTTGGCACGCCAGATCGAACGGGCGAGCGCCCTGCCGTTCGCTTCCGCGAGCGCCCTGGTTCCCGTTCAGTCCCGGTCGCCGGAGCTTCATCATATCCTAACGGTGGCCCAGGATCAGCATCGCTGCGTGTTGACGGCGATTGAACGGCGGGAGGGGAGCCGGGCCGAGGCGATCATGCGCGAGCATGCACGCATCGCCCATCGCAATCTGGAACGAGCGCTCACAAACCAGAGGGACATGGACCTTGTGCCGGGTTCCGCGCTCATCAAACGGCGAATCCGCGCCTAAGTCGAATGACTAAAAAGCCAAAGAGGGAGTGAGGAAACATGTTGAGACGTACATTTCTAGGGGCCGCGGCCGTCCTGGCCCTAACTGGGGCTGCATCGGCCCAGGAGACGGTGAAGATCGGCCTGATCCTGCCGATGACGGGACCCTTCGCGTCGACGGGGCGCCAGATCGAGGCGGCCGTCAAGCTCTACATGCAGCAGAAGGGCGACACGGTCGCCGGCAAGAAGATCCAGCTCATCGTCAAGGACGACACCGGCACGGCCGACGTGACCAAGCGCCTGGCGCAGGAACTCATCGTCAACGACAAGATCGCCGTCATGGCGGGCTTTGGCTTGACGCCGCTCGCTCTCGCGCCTGCGCCGCTCGCGACCCAGGCGAAGGTGCCGGCGGTCGTGATGGCGGCCGCGACGGCCACCATCACCGAGGCCTCGCCCTACATCGTGCGCACAAGCTTCACCTTGCCGCAGGCCACGGTGCCAATGGCCGATTGGGCTGCTCAGAACGGCATCAAGAAGGTCGCCACTCTCGTGTCCGATTACGGACCGGGGATCGATGCCGAGAAGGCGTTCACCGCCGCCTTCACGGCCAAGGGCGGTCAGGTGGAGAACCTGCGGGTGCCGCTCGCCAACCCGGACTTCTCGCCCTTCCTGCAGAAGGTGGCCGACGCCAAGCCCGATGCGCTGTTCGTGTTCGTGCCCTCCGGCATCGGTGCCCAGTTCATGAAGCAGTTCGTGGAGCGCGGCCTCGACAAGAGCGGCATCAAGCTGATCGGCCCAGGCGACGTGACCGATGACGACCTGCTCAACAGTATCGGCGACGTGGCGCTTGGCGCGATCACGACCCAGCACTACTCGGCCGCGCACGACAGCCCGGAGAACAAGGCCTTCGTCGAGGCTTTCAAGAAGGCCAACAACGGCATGCGTCCGAACTTCATGGCGGTGGGCGGCTACGATGGCATGCACCTGATCTACGAAGGTCTGAAGAAGACCAACGGGCAGGGCGGCCAGGCGCTGATCGATGCCATGAAGGGCATGAGCTGGACGAGCCCGC
>DASZBB010000004.1:0-9422 GCA_035944695.1 Microvirga sp.
GGTACCGGTTCGACGTGTGAGAACGCCGAAGAGCCTGAACAGGAACGGCTTGGTCGTGCCGGATCTGCATCCTGGCGTGCGGCCAGCAGCGTATGGAGCAAAGCTGTAATCCTGGGAGAAGGCGACCCTCACGCCTTCTCCCAGGACATTCGCCCGAGAAGGTGCGTTCATTACAAGTTGTATGAACCCGATCTATGCAGCTATCAGTTTAGTCGACCGCAACTCTGAATGAACGAAGCGGCCGAACACATACGTCTCTTGTGCGAATTCGCACGAGATCTTCTGGAGCTGTGGAGAAAATCCTGTCGGAACGCTTTACTGTAACATTGTTCATCTTATCATCCCTCCGGCGGGCCGGCTGCGGCACCCGCTCACACACAAGAGGGAAAACTTCATGTCTCTTCGTACATGCGCTGTCGTGCTGGCTGTTACCGCCGGATTCTCGGCGGCATCGGCCACACAGGCGGCCCAAATCGCAAACGGCCTCGCCACGAATGGTCTTACGATCAACGGCCTCACCATCAACGGCAACGATGTCCAAGGCGGCCGTCATGATGGTTCCCTGTCCAAGATTCGGCTGAAGGCCGTGATCCTGCAGGACGGCTCGTCGATCGACCTCCGCTAATGGCCGAGGCAACCCCCGCGGAGGCGGGGGTTGCGTTCTCCTGTTGACGTGGCGCACGCGAGCCTCTGCGTCATTTGCGCTCGTCATTAAGCACGACATTTCGCCCATCATCGAAGGCATGGAACGCCGCACGGCCCTGCAGCCTCTGCGAGTGGCCCGCATGTGGTGAGCTCCACTCCGGAAGCGACGAAACACTGATACCGAACAGCTTCCCAGCACGATGCGTGCACCCTTCCGTTCCTCCTCTCAATGGCTTCCGGGGAACGAGTTCGACGCTGAGGCCTCCGTGCACAGTCGCACAAGAGGCGCCGTATCAATCCTAGATTGCTTTACTATAACGTTTCTTAACCTACTCTCTCCTGGTGCCTCTCCCGAGGCATCGTCGCACATCTCTTGAAGGAGAGAAGCAATGACCATTCGCAAGATCATTCTGGCACTGGCGCTTGCCGGATCATCACTCCTTGCCACCCAGGCCGAAGCTCTCTTCGCACGCACCGCCCGGCCGCCGCCGAACGGCCTGAACGGTTCCAGCGTGACGGGCCGGACCGATCTGTCGCTGCACGCGAGCCGCGCTGCGTCCGAGGCTGCCGGTCCCAAGGCTGTCGTTCTACCCGACGGCGCGCGCGTCGTCGTAAAGTGATGCGACCACAAGCGCTGAAGGCCCCCTCGTTCAATGCGAGGGGGCCTCGTTCCATGCGGTTGCTTCTGCTTGCTGCTCTCTTCCTGTCGTTCATCACCGTGCTGATGACGGCGCCCGTTGCCGCCCTTGAGGGACGGTTCCAGGTCAACGGCCTGGATCTCGTTCTCAGGCTCGACGATGGGCGCGTCTTCCGAGGCCAGGCTCTCACCGGCATGACCTTGGTTCTTGGCACGCCGGCCGGCGACACGGAGATCCGCATCGACGGCGTTGCCCACGAGGAAGAGATCCGCGGGCAGCCCGCCACCTTCTTCCGCATGTCGACCAAGGACCGTGAAGGTGCCGACAAGGATCTCTGCCAGCCCGACCCGGACGGCGAACGCATCGCATTCGCCTATCCGAACGGCGCTGGAGGTTTCTCCCTGACCTGCACCAGCGGCGCGGAGGGCAAGTGCATCCTGTTCGGATATCGCCCCTGGGAGGCCACGGAGGGCATGCCTATGCGCGACCTCCATCAGGCCTGCATTCACCTGCTTCGGGCCGATTACGGAGGGGATGACCGCCCCACCACGCGAAACGGCACGCTGATCAATCTCTACGATCGATTCGGGATTCAGGATCCCGGCAAGGCGGCCGGCATGACGTTCGAGGCGGCCTGGGGTCCGGATGGGGCGGTCTGCGTCGCTCATCCGCGCATCCCCGACACCGTCACCCTCGACCAGTTGGCCGAGCGCTACCCGCGCCTGAAGGGCCGCCTGGGGCCCGAGGCCTGCACCGAGAGCGCCATGCGGGCGGATTCCCGCGCTCTCATCTTCAACCAGTCGGCCGTGATCGATTCTTCCGCCAAGTGAGAGGAGTCGGCGAAGGTCAGTCCGCGCCGCCGACCTGGTCCTTCGCCCGCAGGATCAGCCGGTTGCCGCGCACCTCGTAGGAGCCGAGGCGTTCCAGGAACGTCATGCCGAGCAGGTTGGCGTGCAGCACGCCCGAGCGGGCGATCAGCGCGCGGACGTTGCGCTCGGTGATCGATCCGACCGTCAGGCGGTCGATGACCACCGGAGCCGCGAGGGCGCCGCCGTTGGCGGTTGCGACCGGTACGGAATAGTCGAGGCTGTCCGGCTTGAAGCCGAGAGCGGCCGCGTTCTCCGCCCGCAGCACGACGGTGCTGGCGCCCGTATCGAAGATGAAGCGGGTCTCGTGGCCGTTGACCTCGCCCTGCACCATGAAGCTGCCGTCGGTCCGGCGCGCCGCGACCACTTCGCCGTCCGGCGTGACGACGGTGCGGCCGACCGCGATGTCACCGATGGCGCGATCGATCACGGTCTGCAGTTCGCCGCGGGACGCATAGGTGACGATGAGGGCGATCAGGATGCCGCCGCTGATGGCGACGGACTGCACGCCATAGGTCCAGTGGCGGGAAAACCCCTCGACGATGGAACCGGCCATGAGGAAGGACAGGCCGCCGAGGCCGAGCAGCCCCGCGGCCTCGAGGGCCGACAACTCGCCGACGGGATCATCCGCGAAGAGCCCCACCAGGAGGGCGGCCAGGAGAAGGAGGAGGCCCGCGCCGCGAATCCCTGGCATCACTTTGCCTCGTCCGGTTCGGGCGCGAAGGGCGATTCGAGGGCGAAGGCCTCGCGCATCCGCTCCGGCAGCTCGGCCATGATGCGCTGGCGCTCCTCCTCCGGGATGCGGTACCAGCTGGCGATCTCGTCCCGCGTGCGGCCGCAGCCTTCGCAGAGCCCCGTCTCACGGTCGAGGGTGCAGACACGGATGCAGGGGCTGGAAACGCGGGTCATTGCATCTTCATGTCGTCACGGCCCGACCGCGGTCAAGAGGCCGACCAGCGCGGCGATCTCCGCCGCCTGCTGGGCCGCGCCCGCAACATCCCCCGTCTGTCCGCCGAGATGCCGGGACGCGAAGCCCGTGAGGGCAAGGCCCGAAAGGCCGGAGAGCACCAGCATCAGGGCGACGCCGAAGGGCGGCAGTCCGGCGAGGGCGCCCAAGACAACGGCGATGGCGCCCGCGGTGCCCGCAGCCAGCCAGAAGGTCTCCCGCGCGGGCTGCCCGACCGCACGGGACACGCCGTCCTGGCGCGCCGGCGGAAGGAGAACGAGGGGCATCAGGCCGGCCGTGCGGGACAGGGACGCGGCGACGAGAAAGGCCGCCATGACGGCGGCGCCATCGAGGCGGGCGGTGAGGGTGGCGAGGGCCGCGATTCGGACTGCGAGGGAGAGGAACAGGGCCGAAGCGCCGAAAGAGCCGATCCGGCTGTCCCGCATGATCTCCAGGCGCTTCTCGCGGGTCGCGCCGCCGCAGCTGTCGGCAAGGTCCGCAAGCCCGTCCTCGTGGAGGGCTCCCGTCGCCATCACCATGGCGGCCACCGCCAGGATGGCGGCGAGCCAGGGGCCGAGATCGAGCAGCAGGGCCAAGCCCAGCAAAGCCGCCGGCAGAAGCCCGATGAACAGGCCCGCCAGCGGGATCATCCGCACCAGGCGCGGGAAGCTCGGAAGCGCATGGGCGTCCTGCTCCCAGGGCAGGGCGGGCACCGGAAGGCGGGAATAGAAGCGCACGCAATGGGCCAGGTCGGCGGCAGCCGCCTGCCAGCCGCCGATCGGCGCGGCCTCACCCTGTTCAAATTGCTCCGACATGCTTCACCCCGCGTGCATGGATCGTTATAGGTCACGCCTCTTCGCGTTCTGCAATGCCCCCCGGGCCGGAGCCCTCCATGTCTGATGCCGTGTCCTCACCTTTCGACGATATCCGCCGCCTGATCACGACCATGCCGGGTCCGGACGAGGCGGCCGTCGAGGCCGTACGGGAGCGGGACCGGCAGCTCACCAAGCCGGCCGGGAGTCTCGGGCGCCTGGAGCGCATCGCCGAGTGGCTTGCCGCGTGGCAGGCCAAGCCCAGTCCCACCGTCGATCGTCCGCTCGTCTGCGTCTTCGCGGCGAGCCACGGGGTGACCGCCAAGGGCGTGTCGGCCTTTCCCTCCGAGGTGAACCGGCAGATGCTGGAGAACTTCGCGGCCGGCGGGGCGGCGATCAACCAGATCTGCGCGGCCTACGGCCTGGGCTTCAAGGTGTTCGATCTCGCCATCGACATGCCGACCGGCGACATCACCGAGGCCGACGCCATGGACGAGAAGGCGTGCGTGGCCACCATGGCGTTCGGCATGGAGGCGATTGCCGGCGGCACGGATCTTCTCGCCGTCGGCGAGATGGGCATCGGCAACACCACCATCGCGGCCGCGATCTACACAGCGCTCTATGGCGGACCGGCCGAGCATTGGGTCGGCCGCGGCACGGGCGTGGACGACGAGGGGCTCAAGCGCAAGGTCGCGGCGGTCGAGGCGGCCATCGTCCATCACGGCGACAACCTGAAGGACCCGCTCGAGGTGCTGCGCCGCCTCGGCGGGCGTGAGATCGCCGCCATGGCAGGGGCGATTCTCGCCGCGCGGCTGCAGCGCATCCCGGTGATCCTCGACGGCTATGTGGCGACCTCCGCTGCCGCCATCCTCCACGCCGTCCATCCCTCCACCATCGACCACTGCATCGCCGGCCATCTCAGCGCCGAGGGGGCGCATCAGGACGTGCTCACGCGCCTCGGCAAGGTCCCGCTTCTGGCGCTCGGCATGCGGCTCGGCGAGGGATCAGGGGCGGCCTTGGCTGCCGGCCTGGTGAAGGCGGCGGCGGCCGTCCATCGCGACATGGCCACCTTCGGCCAGGCGGGAGTTTCCGAGCGCCTGTCGTGAGACGGCCCCGTCACCGCTCCGGGTCGAGCGGATTCACCTCCGTGATCGTTGCGCTGGCGCTCGCCGGCGGAGCCGGGTTCGTGTTGAAGCCGAGCGGACGCTCGCTCGAAGGCCGCGCCCAGGTCACCGACGGGGACACGATCCGCATCGGGGAGACGCGAATCCGCCTCAAAGGCATCGACGCTCCCGAGATGGAGCAGCGGTGCTCCCGCGCCGGCCGCTCCTATGCGTGCGGCGAGACCTCCCGCCGGGTTCTGATCGATCTCGTTGCCGGCGAGACGGTCCGCTGCCGCGCCACCGGCCGCGACCGCTACCAGCGCATCCTCGCCCGCTGCACCGTCAACGGCCGCGACATCGGCGCCCGCATGGTGGAGGACGGCTGGGCCGTCTCCTACGGACGCGATTACGACCCGGAGGAAACCCGCGCCCGCAGCCGCTCGGCCGGTCTCTGGGAGGGCGAGTTCGAGCGGCCCCAGGAGTGGCGGCGAGAGAACATGTAGGCCGGCTGAGGTCGACGAAAGCCCCCGGTCACTCGGTCGGGAGGAAGGCCGGATTCCAGACGATCTCCCAGACATGCCCGTCGGGATCCTGGAAATAGCCGGCATAGCCTCCGTAGAACGTGTCCTGGGCTTCCTTCAAGATGGTGGCGCCGGCTCGGCGGGCCTGCTCCATCACCTCATCGACCTCGGCTTTGCTCGAGACGTTGTGGCCGATTGTGCACCCCGTCGGGCAGCGCGCCGTCTTCACGAGGCCCGTGTCGTGGGCGATGTCGTCCTGCGCCCAAACGGCCAGCTTCAGATCAGACTGCAGGTCGAAGAACGCGACGGCGCCATGCTCGAACTCCTTGCCGATGATGCCTTCGGTTGAAAGACCCAAGCCGTCGCGGTAGAAGGCGACGGCTCGTTCCAGATCGTCTACGCCAAGCGTCAGCACTGAAATTCGCGGCTTCATGGGGCCTCCGTGTCCCTGCTGGATTGCGGCATCGCCCGATGCATGGTGAATCGCCCATGCCGGGGCGGGGAGAGTGCCACCCGGTGGAAGGGCCTGCAATCCGACGAGGCGACGGCGGCGAGGCCGTGCTGAGACGTTTCGTCCAGAGCCCGCCGTCTCCAGAATGGGCATGGGGAACCCCATCTGACGAGCATGGATTCCTCGCCGACTTTCGACGACCTCGCGTCGCACCTGAAAGCCTGCCGCATCTGCCGCGATGCCCCACGCTACGGAGCGGCCCTGCCGCACGAGCCGCGGCCGATCATTCAGGGCAGCGCGAACGCGCGCCTGTGCATCGCCAGCCAGGCGCCGGGCACCCGGGCGCACGCGAGCGGCGTCCCGTTCGACGACCGGTCGGGCACGCGGCTGCGCGCATGGCTCGGGATCGACAGGGCGACCTTCTACGACGCCGCCAAGGTCGCCATCGTGCCCATGGGCTCCTGCTTCCCGGGCCAGGATGCCAAGGGCGGCGACCTCGGCCCGCGCCGGGAATGCGCCGAGGCCTGGCGCCGGCCGCTCTTCGCGGCGCTTCCCAACCTGGATCTCGTCCTGCTGATCGGCCAGTATGCCCAAGCCTGGCATCTGGGCGATGAATTCAGGGACGGGCTGACCCATACCGTCCGGCGCTGGCGGGAGATCCTGGAAAGTCCGCAGAAACCCCGCATCCTGCCGCTGCCGCACCCGTCCTGGCGCAACAACGGCTGGCTGAGGAAAAACCCCTGGTTCGAGGCTGAGCTGTTACCGGTGCTGCAAGGGGAAGTCTACGATATCCTTCGATCTGACCAATATTGAGCAAATAAAATCCTGCTCGAATGCTCGCCATAAGACGGGTAAATATTAAATGAGCTTGTTCAGATATTTTGGAACGATAAATGAAACTGTTCGTTACCAAAATACAGTCAGGTAATTTCATGTCAAAATATTCAGCCGCTCAGGGCGACCAAATCTTCGCAGGACGCCACATGCGGGAGGTCCAAGCCAAATGGGACCGCCTGTCCATGTCGGATCTCGCCCGGATCAGAACGAAGGCGCAGTTGGTCGCTTGCGTGCAGACGCAGTACGGGCTGCCCCACGAGGTGGCGGCTCAGGATGTGGAAATCTGGAATCTGGACCGGCGCTTCTGATCGTCCTGAGGCGCCGACCGACCGCAGGGAGCAAACTTCCGTTCATGCATGGCGGCCTGCACGGACATCATGAAGGAGTTGCCCCCATGCGAGCCCACCATTTCGCTGTCGGAGATCACGTTCTTTATACGGAGCACCGTTTCCCGCATCTCGTCTGCAAGCAGCCCTACACGATCGTCGGTCGCCTGGATTCCAGACGGTTCGAGCCACAATATCAGATACGATCCGCCTCGCGGCCCTACGATTGCGTGGCCGGCGAAGATGAACTCAGTCGGGATGCGTCACCGATGAGCGCCTTCCGCGATGTGGATGTTTCTGACTTCCTTGATGGCACCGGCACGGGTGAGCCTGCCAATCTCAACCTCGTTCCTTGGTTGAGCCTGCCGCGCAGAGCCCAGCACAAGAACGAGCAGGCCCCTTCGATGAGGCATCAGCAGTAATGATCAAGCGCCGGTCCTTTCTGACCGCGAACGGACGGACTTCCCTGTTTCTCGCGGGACTCGCGGTCGTTTTCTGCTTCGGCATTTTCACCATGCTCCTTCTCTGAACGCCGGAGCCGCCCATCCGGAGCGCTTCCGGCAGGGTCCGCACGAACCTTGAATAAGGAATCCTCATGTCCGAACATCTCTATGCGCGTGGGCAGCACGTGACATTCACGGCCAAACGTTTCCTCGGCCGCCCTTGGACGGGAGCATTCGTCATCACCAGGATATTGCCGTCGGGTGGCGAGGAGCCCCGTTACGAGATCAGAAGCACCGGAGAGACCTATAGCCGGGCGGCTCGGGAGAGCGAGCTGAACGCCCGTTTCGACATCGTCCAGCCGACCGATCTGTGACGCGGCATCGACAATGAGCCGACGGTTTCGGCATCCTTCCTTCGTCTGAGGCCGACTTTTCCGGGTTCTCCGCTCCGAGATCCGTACTATGTTCGAGCTCGACGATAAGGAGCTTGAACCATGAGCCCGACGACCCTGCGCTGCACCGTCGACGGACAGGTCGCGACGATCACGCTCGCGCGGCCTGAGAGGATGAACGCGTTCAACGCTGCCATGCACGCGGACCTGCGCGAGGCGCTCGACCGATGCGAACGGGATGCGGCGGTGCGCGTCGTGGTGCTGACCGGGGAAGGACGGGCCTTCTCCTCGGGCCAGGATCTGACGGTGGACCTGAAGCGCGACGAGCAGGGTCGCATCGACCTCGGACCCGAGTTGGCCCGCGACTACAACCCCTTGGTTCTCAGGCTTTCCAACTACCCGAAGCCCACGATCGCGGCCCTGAACGGCCCGGCGGTCGGCGCCTCCATGAACATCGCGCTCGCCTGCGACATCGTCGTGGCGGCCCGCTCCGCCTATCTGCAGGAGGCCTTCGCCAAGATCGGCCTGATTCCGGATGCCGGCGGCACCTGGATCCTGCCGCGTCTCGTCGGTCCCAAGCAGGCTCTCGCCCTCATGCTCAGCGCCGAGGCCGTTCCGGCCGAGGAGGCCCAGCGCATGGGTCTCGTCTACAAGGTGTTCGACGACGCGTCCTTCGCGGTCGACGTGGCGGCTTTTGCCGCAAGGCTCGCCGAGGGGCCAGGTCTGGCCTATCGCCTCACCAAGCAGGCGGTGGCGCAGAGCCTCGCCAACGACCTGGAGGCGCAGCTCGATCTCGAAGCCAGACTCCAGAGCGAGGCAGGATCGAGCGACGATTTCATGGAAGGCATCGCGGCCTTCCGCGAGAAGCGCGCGCCCCGGTTCGAGGGACGATAAGGAGATCAAACTGATGCGCCCCACCTACTGGATCCTCGGCCTCGCCACCCTGAGCATCGTGATCGGGCTCTTCATGTCGCGCGATCCCGAACGGGCCGAGCGGCTCAATCAGATGTACCGGGACGCGGCGCTGACAGGCGAGACGCGCCAGATGGCGATCATGGGGCTTGCCATCGCGATCGGAGCCTTCGTGGTCTATCTGACGATGACGCGGCGCTGACGTTGCCCCACAGTTGCGCTTTGCTGATATCGCTGCCGTCATCACCGGCCTTGTGCCGGTGATCTCGATCGGAAGAGCGCCGCGCCTCAACAAATCGGGATGGCCGGCATGAGGCCGGCCACGACGGCGAGCATGGAAGACGAACGGCCGGTTCCTCGTCCCGTTTTGTTCACGGCCCATTCAAATGCTATGACATTTTCTGTGCGCAAGACCCGTAAGATCGGGTGAAGGGGTGCCTGAACCGTGTCTCGTCTGAAACGTGCTATCGTTTTTGTCGGCCTTGCCGTTGCGGCCGTCGCCGGCCCGGCGTCCCTGGCCTGGGCCCAGG
>DASZBB010000005.1:0-9449 GCA_035944695.1 Microvirga sp.
CTGGGACAGGTCGGTCGTGAAGGTCAGGCGATCCTCGCGCACGTTCTTGGCGACGAGATCGTCCAGACCCGGCTCGAAGATGGGGATCTCGCCCCGGTTGAGAGCCTCGATCTTGCCCGGATCCTTGTCGACGCAGCAGACTTCGTGCCCGAAATCCGCAAAGCAGGCGCCGGAGACCAGGCCCACATAGCCCGCTCCGATCATCGCGACACGCATCGAGAACTCCCTGTTTGTTCGAACCTTGGGTTTAGAGTGGCAAGGGCCGCGCAGCAACCCGTCGGGTCGGACGATTTCGGGGCACTTTTTCCGGCTTTTGCAACAATGCCCCCTTTGACTTCTGGGATAAGTGCCTCCACAACACCGCCGCTTTTCAAACGGGGCATTGATGGACAATCCATTTCTTGTCGAGGTCACCCGCGGAAACCTGATCGAATCGCGCCACAGGGGCAGCGTCTCGGTGGTGGATTCCGAGGGAGCCACGGTTCTGTCGATCGGCGACGTCGACCGGCGCGTTTTTCCGCGCTCCGCCGTAAAGGCGCTCCAGGCCATGCCGTTGGTCGAGAGCGGGATCGCGGACAAGTACGGCCTGACCGACGAGGAGATCGCGCTCGCCTGCGCGTCCCATTCGGGCGAACCGGAGCATGCGGCGACCGCCAGGGCCATGCTGGCCAAGGCCGGGCAGGATGTGGGCTGCCTCGAATGCGGCGTGCACTGGCCCATGGGCGAGGCCGCCAACCGGACCCTGGCCGCGTCCGGCGGCAGCCCGAGCGCGCTCCACAACAATTGCTCCGGCAAGCATGCGGGCTTCGTCTGCCTCGCATGCGGCCAGGGCCAGAATCCGAAAGGCTATGTGCTGGCGGATCATCCGGTGCAGCGCAGCGTGCGCGAGGCCCTGGAGGAGATCACCGGAGCCTGCCATACGGTCGAGAAGAGCGGCATCGACGGCTGCTCCATCCCGACCTATGCGATTCCGCTGCCCTCGCTCGCCTTCGGCTTCGCCCGGTTCGGCACCGGGACCGGCCTGCCGGGCGACGGGAAGGCTGCAGCGGAGCGGATCCGCCGGGCGGTGGCGCGCCATCCCTTCATGGTCGCCGGAACCGGCCGTTTCGATACCCGGCTCATGGAGCTGCTCGGCGAGCGCGCCTTCGTGAAGGTGGGAGCCGAGGGCGTCTATTGCGCGTGCCTGCCCGAACTCGGCTACGGCATCGCCCTGAAGGTCGAGGACGGTCATGCCCGTGCGGCCGAGGCCATGATGGCCAGCCTCGTCCTGCGATTCCTCAATCTGGACACCGCGGAGCGCCGTGCCGTCGAAGCGCTGGCCCAGCCGGTGCTCAAGAACTGGAACGGGATCGAAGTCGGCCAGATCCGGGTCTCGTCGGAGATCAGGGGCGCGGCCTAGATACCGGCAAGCACGCAGGCGATGGCCAGGGGCCGGGCGGGTCACCCGGCCGCAATGGCCTCGATCTCGACCAGCCAGGTCGGATCGAGGGTCTGCACCACGATGGCGGTCGTCGGGATGCGCCGGTCGCCGAGCGCGGCGATGCGCGCGTCTTGGTTGGCCTGCGCATAGGACGGATCGCGCAGGTAGCTCGTGAGGCGGACGATGTTGTCCGTCGTCATTCCGGCCTCTGCCAGAATGCGCCGAAGGTTGGACCAGATCAGGCGCAGTTGCTCGTCCAGGCTGTCCGGGGCGACCCCGGATGCATCGAGCCCCATCGTGCCGCTGATGAACAACAGCCGCTGGGCGCCCGCAACCTCCAGCGCGTGAACATAGTCGTCGGTCGCCGGATAGATGCCGTCCTTCGGGTTTCGGACCGTGAGTTGCATGCGGGCGGACCCCTCTTCCTGCTGTCGCGGCACAGCTTATCGGCCGTGCGCGGATTCCGCCAGGACGAGGGCGTGAGCCCGGGATCAGCGCCGGACATTCGATGGTGTGAAGCTCTGTGCTCTACCCTTCGCGCTGGAGCCCCAGCAGCTTCACGATCTCGCTCGCCCCGGCATTGGGCGACAGGGTGCCGTCCGCGATGGCCCGCTCGATCTCCGGCACGCGCTGGCGCAGGGCCGGATCGTGATGAAGACGCTCGTGGAGGCGCTCGTGAACGAGGGCCCACATCCATTTCGTATCCTGCGCCCGGCGCTTGGCCGAAAGCTCCCCCGTGGCTTCCAGGCGTTTGCGATGATCCAGGACTTTCGCCCACAGCTCGTCCAGTCCCTGGCCGGTCATTCCCGAGACGGTCAGCACGGGCGGCGTCCAGGTCGCAGAGGCAGGCGCCAGGATGTGAAGGGCTGCCTTGTACTCGGCGGCGGCCGCTTTGGCCTTGGCGCCCGCATCGTCCGCCTTGTTGACGGCGATCAGGTCGGCGAGCTCCAGGATGCCCTTCTTAATCCCCTGCAGCTCGTCGCCCGCGCCCGGCAGCATGAGGACGAGGAAGAAGTCGGTCAGGTCCGCAACGGCGGTCTCGGACTGCCCGACGCCCACCGTCTCGACCAGGATCACGTCGAAGCCGGCGGCCTCGCAGAGCAGCATGGTCTCCCGGGTCTTGGCCGCGACGCCGCCGAGCGTGCCGGAGGACGGGGAGGGGCGGATGAACGCGTTGGGATCGGCCGCGAGGCGCGCCATCCGGGTCTTGTCGCCGAGGATCGCGCCGCCGGTGCGGGTGGAGGAGGGGTCGACGGCCAGCACCGCGACCTTGTGCCCCTTCTCGGTGAGCATGGAGCCCAGCGTGTCGATGGTGGTCGACTTGCCGACGCCGGGGACGCCCGTGATGCCGATGCGCACCGCATGGCCGGTGCGGGGCATCAGCTCCTGCAGGAGGCCGCGGGCTGCTTCGCGATGATCCGGGCGGCGCGATTCCATCAAGGTGATGGCGCGCGCAAGCGCGGCCCGATCGCCTTTCGCAACCATCTCGGCCGTCACTGTCGTCTTCTGTGAGCCCCCGGTCATCAGAATGCTTTAGCGCAATCGGATCGGGGATTCACCAGGTGATCGGGTCCATGCCGATTCGTCCCCAGGCGGGAATCTTGATGGCAGGCCGGCGCACGTCGATCCCGGCGACGAGGCCCATGAAGTCGATCTCGATTCCCTCGACCCAGCCGAGAGCGATTCCCGCATAGCCGCCGAGCGAGATCTGGATCCCGGTGCGGCTCGGGGTCAGGCCCACGATGTCGCGCCAGGGCTGCCAGTCCTTGCCCAAGGCCGTCGGCGGAAGCGCCGCGCCGAGTTCCGGGACCGATCGCATCACATGCGCCACGAAGGTGTTCGAGTTCGGACCGGGCCACGCATTGTACGCGCCGAAGCTCTGGTAGGGATAGCTCGCCACTGCCTGGCGCACCTGCGGGATCAGCCGTTCCGCCGCCTCTCCCTCGATCACGACGACCGGATGCGGCGCGTTGCCGAACCAGCGCCCGTCGGGCGCCCATCCGTTGGTGCGCACCGGGCTGCCCCAGCCGACCTTGTCGTAGCGGGTATAGGTGAGGGCACCGGCCTCCTTCACGACGATCCATGTGTGGTGGGCGAAGATGCCGCGCCAGCGGCCGACCCGTGCCGCATAGACGGCCACGATGGCCTCGGGCGCCTCCGCGGCGGCCGGAAGGAGCTTCGCGCTCGACCAGTCGGCGGCGCGCCAGCTCGGGGCGACATCGTCGCGCATCGCCCACCAGAGGGCATGGGCTCCCAGGGGCAGAACGAACAGGCCGACGATGACGAGGAAAACACGGGCGAGAAAGGCAAGCATCGCGCCAAGGTATGGATGCGCCGCCAAGGCATCAAGGCGGCATGCGGGCGCCTTCGTTCACCATCGGGTTACCATATTTCCGCTTGGAGGCGTCTTCGGCAGCGCTCTGCCTTGCGCATGCCACGATCGAGGACAAAACAGCACTGCCATCCCTGTCTCTTGAAACCCGGCCTCATGCTCTTTCCCATTCCCCGCCTTGCTCTTGCCTGCCTTGCAAGCCTCGCCCTGTCCGGCTGCCTCGGGGAGGAATCGGCGCTCACCAGCCCGGTCTCGTCGCAGGTCGGTCTCGCGCGGGACCCGAAGCTTCTCGTGGCGACCACGCGTCTTCCGGTGGGTGACCCGCCGAGGAAGCCCTGGTTCAGCAGCGAACGCTCTGCCGATCTGATCTTCGCGGAGGCGCGTCTCACGCCCCCGTCCGATTCCTTCATCGGCAGCAGCCGCTGGAGCATCGCGAAGGTCGAGAACGTCGATCGCGGCAACGCGGCGCAGACGTTCGCCCAGGCGGCCTTCGGGCACAACCTGCTGCTCTACATCCACGGCTACCGCGAGAGCTTCGAGACCGCCGCGACCTCGACCATCGACCTCTCCGAGGGCATCAAGTTCGCCGGCGTGACGGGCCTGTTCACCTGGCCGTCCGCGGCGTCCACCTTCAGCTACGTGGCCGACCGCGAAAGCGCCATGTGGTCCCGCGATGCCCTGGAGGATCTGCTCACCGCCATCGCCAAGACCCCGAGCGGCGGGCGCATCCACATCGTCGCCCACAGCATGGGCACGCTGCTTACCCTCGAGACCCTGCGGATGCTGCGCGCCTCGGGCGGCGAGAGCGCCATGGAGCGCATCGGCGCCGTCGTGATGGCGGCCCCGGACATCGACATCGATCTTTTCGCCCGCGGCCTGGAGCGTCTGGGGCCGGACGCGAAGAAGATCACCGTCATCAGCTCCACCAACGACCGGGCGCTCGCCGTCTCGAGCCGTCTCGCGGGCGGCATCATCCGGGCCGGAGCGGCGGATCGCGAGCGGTTGGAATCGCTCGGCGTGCGCGTGGCCGACGCCTCCGAGTTCGGCGGCGGCATCATCAACCACGACCTGTTCCTGACGAACAAGGAAGTGCAGCAGGTGATCAAGCGGGCGATCGAGCGGTCGTAGACGCACGCCTGCTCGATGGTGCTCTCTCAGACGATGAAGAAGTCGTTGTATGTGAGCTGCGCCTTGCTGACGCCTTCGAAGGCGATCGAGCCGCCGTCCGCGAGCTTGAGGACGGCATCGCCCGCCGCATTGTCCTTGATGATGCGGTAGAGGCCGGAAAAATTCTTCTGGCCGAGGATGGTCTTCGTGAGGCGCACGGCATCCCCGCTCATGGGGTCGAAGTCGACGATGACATCGTGCCCGCTCGGTCCCGTTCTGTAGAGGAACGTGTCGGCGTCGTGCCCGCCGGCCAGGGTGTCGTTTCCTCTCAGGCCTTCCAGAATGTCCTTGCCGCTATAGGCGAAGACGACGTCGTCGAGGGCATTTGCGTTGCTGTCGCCGACGAGAATATCCGCGCCTGAGCCGCCCCTCACGGTCGACCCGTCGCTCGGGGCCGGTGGGGTGGTGTCGAGCGCCCAGGCGCGGATGTAGTCGATCTGGAATTCCGCCGGGAACCGGGTCGTCCCGTCAGGCGATCCCGGCCAGGTGCCACCCACGGCGAGCCCGGCGAGGAGATACATCGGCTCGTTCATCCCGGCAGGCGTCTGCATCGCGAAGACCTCGTTGCCGTCGAGATAGTAGGTGATCGTGTCCGCGGTCCACATGGTGCCGTAGGTGTGGAAGCCCTGCGAGAGATCGAGGCCCGTGGAGATGCCCTGCGTCCGGTAGGCATGGCTGCCGTAGGCGTCGGTCCAGTGCGAGCCGACATAATAGGTCGACGGGTCGTGGCCCAGGAGCTCGAGAACGTCGATCTCCGGCGGCCAGTTTCCGCTCTGCGGGAGCAGCCAGAAGGCGGGCCACAAACCCTGGCCTGCGGGCACCTGGGCGGAGATCTCGAAATACCCGTAGGTCTGCGAGAAGGTGCCGTGGGTGTTGATGAGGCCCGAGATATAGGGCAGCCCGTCCGTCAGAGCGGCGTCCGGAGAGGGGCGCGCCGTGATCGTCAGGATGCCGTCGCCGGCTTCGCGGGGATCGGCCGCGATGCGGAAGGGATCGAGATGCGGGTTCTGCCGAATCACGGGTGTGGAGCGATCGGCGAAGTACTGCAGCTCGCCGTTGCTGGCGAGCGTACGTCCGCCCCACCAATACTTCGTGTTCCAAACCGAGGTGTTGAGGTAATTGCCGGTGAATTCGTCAGAAAAGGTGAGTGAATAGCCGTCGAGATTAAGCGACATGCGTGCCCCGAAAAAGTGATCGATGAAAACATGGTCGTTGAGACATGTTTCTCACGGATCGGAGCGCGATCAATTAGGTGGAATCACCTATTTGGGCCGGATGATTAAAGTGCAGTTAAAGTCGAGAATCGTGAAGTCGACAGCGGCGGTCGCTCCTTTAGCTTGGCCGTGGCCGACGAAGTCGTCGCCTGTAGCCTCGACGTCTCGGAACAGGCGGCAATGCGGCCGCTGAAACGGGCAAGAGGGCGGCGTTATTCGGCCGCCTGCTTCGGCCCGTAGCCGAGGCGTCGGTTGAGATCGCCGATCAGGTTCACGGCCGCATCGGCGATCACGGTGCCGGGCGGGAAGATCGCCGCGGCCCCGGCCGCGTACAGCGCGTCGAAATCCTGCGGCGGGATCACGCCGCCGACCACGATCATGATGTCGTCCCGGCCGTATTGGGCGAGTTCGGCTTTCAACTGCGGCACAAGGGTCAGATGGCCCGCGGCGAGCGACGACACGCCGATGATATGCACGTCGTTCTCGATCGCCTGGCGGGCCGCTTCCGCGGGCGTTGCGAAGAGCGGGCCGATATCCACGTCGAAGCCCAGATCGGCGAAGGCCGAGGCGATCACCTTCTGGCCGCGGTCGTGCCCGTCCTGGCCCATCTTGGCCACGAGGATGCGCGGACGGCGCCCGTCGTCGTGCTCGAACTGCTCCACCAGGGTGCGGACCTTCTCCACGGCTGGCGACGCCATGCCGACCTCCCGTTTGTACACGCCCGAGATCGCCTTGATCTCGGCCCGGTGACGGCCCCAGACCTTCTCCAGCGCGTCGGAAATCTCGCCCACAGTCGCCTTGGCGCGGGCCGCCTTCACGGCGAGATCGAGCAGGTTGCCCTCGCCGGACGCGGCCACCTGCGACAAAGCGGAGAGCGCCGCATCCACGTCCGCCTGGCTGCGCTCGGCCTTCAGGCGCTTGAGCTTCTCGATCTGGCTCGCGCGCACGGCGGCGTTGTCGACCTTCAGGATGTCGATGGACGCCTCGTCATCGGTGCGGAAGGCGTTGACCCCGATGATCTTCTGGTGGCCGGAATCGATGCGCGCCTGCGTGCGGGCCGCGGCCTCCTCGATCTTCAATTTCGGGATGCCCGCCTCGATGGCCTTCGCCATGCCCCCCAGGGACTCGACCTCCTGGATGTGGCTCCAGGCCTTCCGGGCAAGCTCGTAGGTGAGGCGCTCGACGTAGTACGAACCGCCCCAGGGGTCGATGATGCGCGTGGTGCCGCTTTCCTGCTGCAGGAAGAGCTGCGTGTTGCGGGCGATGCGCGCCGAGAAGTCGGTGGGCAGCGCCAGTGCCTCGTCGAGCGCATTGGTGTGCAGCGATTGGGTATGGCCTTGGGTTGCCGCCATGGCCTCGATGCAGGTGCGCGTCACGTTGTTGAACACGTCCTGCGCGGTGAGCGACCATCCGGAGGTCTGCGAGTGGGTGCGCAGGGGCAGCGACTTCTCGCTCTGCGGGTTGAAGCCCTTCACGAGCTTCGCCCAGAGGAGCCGCGCGGCGCGCATCTTGGCGACTTCCATGAAGAAGTTCATGCCCACTGCCCAGAAGAAGGACAGGCGCGGGGCGAACTGGTCGATGGTGAGCCCCGCGGCGATGCCCGCGCGGATGTATTCGACGCCGTCGGCGAGCGTGTAGGCGAGCTCGAGGTCCTGCGTCGCGCCGGCCTCCTGCATGTGATAGCCGGAGATCGAGATCGAGTTGAACTTCGGCATGTTCGCGGACGTATAGGCGAAGATGTCCGAGATGATGCGCATCGACCCTTTCGGCGGGTAGATGTAGGTGTTGCGCACCATGAACTCTTTCAGGATGTCGTTCTGGATCGTGCCTGACAGCTTTTGCGGCGGCACGCCCTGCTCCTCGGCGGCCACGATGTAGAGCGCAAGCACGGGCAGCACCGCGCCGTTCATGGTCATCGACACGCTCATCTGGTCGAGCGGGATGCCGGCGAACAGGGTGCGCATGTCGTAGATGGAATCGATGGCGACCCCCGCCATGCCCACGTCGCCCGCCACGCGCGGATGATCGGAATCGTAGCCGCGATGGGTGGCGAGATCGAAGGCGACCGACAGGCCCTTCTGGCCGGCCGCGAGGTTGCGGCGGTAAAACGCGTTGGAATCCTCGGCCGTGGAGAAGCCCGCGTACTGGCGCACGGTCCAGGGCTGGTTCACGTACATGGTGGGGTAGGGGCCGCGCAGGAACGGCGCGATGCCCGGCCAGGTGTCGAGGAAGTCGAGGCCGGCGCGATCCTCGGGGCCATAGGATGCCTTGACCGCAATGCCCTCCGGCGTCAGCCACGGCTCGGAGGCGGGTTGCGACGAGGATGCCGGGGGAGCGTCGGCGAAAGCGAGGCCTGAGAAGTCGGGGATGCGAGTCATTGCCTGAACCAACGCGACCAGATCAAGATGGATTTCACGTCCTCATTCTAGGGGCTTCGCCCAGGAGCGGCTATCCTTAAAACGTTCTATGTCGGCCAAGCCGAGCTTTCCTCCGTCAGGCTTTTGACATGTCAGGGCGAATATACCTAAGGTGAAATCATAAAGCCTTCGGAGTTCCATGCTCTTTCGCCGTCCCCCTCCGCGTCCGGAAAGCGCCGCCCATCTCTGGCCGCCGATCGAAGGTTTCATAGAGGCCGAGGAGCGCTTGGGGCAGGCCGCAGAGGCTCGCGGAGCCCTCGTGGCCGGCCTCTACGAGTTCCTGCGGTTCGGCATCAAGCAGGGCTGGGCCTGCCTCTTCGGGGGACTCATGTGCGCCCTGCTGATCGCGACCTATCTCTGGTATCCCCGCGACGTCGTGCTCGCGCGCTATGATTTCCTGTTCCTGTCCGCCCTGACGATCCAGGCCCTCCTGCTGGCCTTCAGGATGGAGACGCTCGAAGAGGCCAAGACCATCTTCCTGTTCCATCTGGTGGGCACGGTCATGGAAGTGTTCAAGACCCATGTGGGATCATGGATCTACCCGGAGCCGAGCCTCTTCCGCCTGGGCGGGGTCCCGCTTTTCACCGGTTTCATGTACGCGGCGGTCGGATCCTACCTGTCGCGCGTTTGGCGGCTCTTCGACTTCCGCTTCACGCATCATCCGCCTCTCGCGGCGACGATGCTGCTCTCGGTGGCGATCTACGTGAACTTCTTCACGCATCACTACATCGCCGATCTTCGTTATGGACTGTTCCTTGCGACGGCCATCCTCTTCGGCCGCACGACCGTCTATTTCAAGGTCTGGCGAGTCCATCGGCGGATGCCGCTTCTCCTCGGATTCTTCCTCGTCACGCTCTTCATCTGGTTTGCCGAGAACATCGGCACGTTTACCGGGGCGT
>DASZBB010000006.1:0-16424 GCA_035944695.1 Microvirga sp.
CGAGCCGCTGGAACTTCTGCGGGTCGCGCAGGAACTCCACGACCTCCTGCAGGTCTTCCTTGGCCTCGTCGATGCCCGCCACGTCGTCGAAGGTGACGCGGCCATGCGCCTCGGTCAGGAGCTTCGCCTTGGACTTGCCGAAGCCCATGGCCCGGCCGGCACCGCTCTGCATCTGGCGCGACAGAAACACCCAGGCGCCGATGAACAGCGCGATGGGCAGGATGTTCATGAGGACCGCGATGAACCAGGGGGTCGAATCCGACTGCGGGCGGGCCGTGATCTGCACGCCCTTCTGCTGCAGCTTCGTGACCAGCATCGGGTCGCTCGGCGCATAGGTCGTGAAGGTGCGGCCGTCCGTATAGGTGCCGCTGATCTCCGGCCCGGAGATGACGACGCTGGTGATGCGTCCGGCATCGGCCTCGCTGAGGAGCTGGCTGTAGGCGATATCGCTGCCGCCGCCCCTTTGGCCCGGGCTCTGGAAAAGGGTCACGAGCGCCAGCACCAGGAGGAAGATGACGACCCACAAGGCGAAGTTGCGGAAATTTGAATTCATCGGATCAGGTTCTGCCCCAGAGGGAGATGAAGCGCGAGGAGATCTCCCCGAGCGGTTAAACTCAATGTAGGCACACCGTCCCGCCTTGCCAAGGGAATGCGGCACCCATGGGGCGCGATCCGATAACGTTGGCTAAGAGATTTGGCTAACGGCCCCGCCGCCGCGGCGGTTCCGGCCCGATGGAGACGCGCCCTGCGCGATCCAGCCGCACGAGCGCTCCGGCGATGGTGAGGCTCAGGCCGTCCCCTGCCCTGACGGCCTCCCGCAGGCGCTCCGTGCAGGCTTCCAGCCGGTGGAGGCGGCTGTTCTCGAGCCCCGTGCCGGCAATGGCCTGCTCCAGGATCCGCAGGGCAATTTCGAAAGGCTCGCTTGCAAGGATGCCGGCCTGGAACGTGAGATCGCCACCCTCGAAAACAGGCCCGGCCCGCTCCAGCCCCTCCCTGGCCTTGAGATCGAGGGCCTCGTCGGCCCGGGCGGCACGCTCGGCGAAGCGCGCCAGGCGCTCGGCGTCGAGGCCTTCCGCCGCCAGGAGCGGCATGAGCCTGCGCCAGCGCACGCGGGCATAGCGTTCGCTGGCGTTGGACGGATCGTCGACGAAGCGCCAGCCCTCTCTCCGACAGAGATCGAGAAGGGCCGCTTTCGGCCAATCGAGCAGCGGCCGCACGTGCAGGATGCCGTGCCTGTCCGTCTCCGGTCGCATGCCGGAAAGACCCGAAAGGCCTGAGCCCCGGGCCAGACGCATCATCACGGTCTCGGCCTGATCGTCGCGGGTGTGGGCGGTGGCCAAGTGCGAAGCCCCTGCCTCGCGGGCCTGCGCGACGAGGAGCCGGTAGCGCGCCTCGCGCGCGGCCTCCTGGATGCCGGTCCGAGGCTTGTCGCCCGTCCATGCAAGGACCCGGTGAGGCAGGTTCAGGGCGGCAGCCTCCTGGGCGACAAAGGCGGCCTCCGCGGCGGCTTCCGGCCGGAGGCCATGGTCGATGGTGGCGATAAGGACGGGAGGTCGCCCTCCGGGGGCGGACCAGCGGGCGATCAGATGCATCAGCGCCGTCGAGTCCGGCCCGCCGGATACGGCGGCCACGATGCCCGAGGCTCGGTTCAGAGAGGCAAAAAGACGGTCCAGCCCTTCGTCCGAGAGCGCTTCGTCGGGAGGCGGAGAAGCGGCCATCGCTTGGCCCTTCGGAATTCGTCAGCAGCTCAGCTGCACTTGATGCGCTTCTGCTCGCGCTCGGATGCCTGGCGGACGGGAGCCGAGGCCTGAGGATACTTGCGGTCGAGCTCGGCGAAGACGGCGCAGGCGCGATCCTTGGCGCCGAGGCCGTTCAGAGAGATGCCGAGCCGCAGCAGGGCATCGGGCGCCTTGGCGGCATCCGGGTGCTCGGCCGAGACGTTCAGGAATTGCTCCGCGGCCTCGCGGTAGCGGCTGCGCTGGAGATAGGTCTCGCCGAGCCAGAAGGTGGCCTCGGGCACCAGCCTGTCGCGGGGATTGGACTGGAGGAACCGGCGAAAGCCCATCTCGGCCTGATCGTACTGCTTCTGGGCGAAGGACGCATAGGCCGCGTCGAAGTCCGACCGCGGGTTGCCCACGCTCGTCGCCGCGACGCTCGGGCCCGGACGCTCGGCAAGGGCGCCCTGCGGAAGGGCCGCCCTGCGGTCGTGTGCGCCACCGTCCATGGGAGCGCCGTCGAGATCATCCTGCTCGTCCTGCTCGATCAGGTCGCCGATTCCCGCGAGCTGCCCGCCCGGCAGCGGCATGGGACGACTCGCATCCGCCGTCAGGGGCGCGGAGGGCGTCGTGGTGCCGAGGGGCCGCGGGGCGCCGGGAGCATCCGGCGCTTCGGAGGGGTCGAAGACGTCGCTGCGGCGCTGCGGCTGGGCCGGAGCCGGCTGAGCCTGGGGCTGCGCCGGGCGCGACGGCGTGGTCGTCGGCGCAGAGGGCCGGGAGGATCCGCCGCGGCCTTCCTGGAAGCGGAACTCCACGTCCTCCTGGAACTTGCGCAACTGCTCCTTGAGCTGCCGGTTCTCGTACTGGAGCTGTTCCATCTGGCCGGAGATCTGCCTGAACTGGCTCTCGAGCCGGTTCAGGCGCACGATCGCGTCGGCGGCATCCTGCGCGACCGCAGGGGAGACCGAGGTCGCAGCCAGAGCCAGGGCTAAGGCGAAAAAGACAAACAGACGTCGAAACATGCTGGGATACCGTGAGGGTCCTCGTACGAGGAGGCCGATAACACAAAAGCGCCGCCACGGCGAGAATGTGGCGGCGCTCTGGGATTCACGAGGGCTTGATCTCGAGCATCGGATCTAAAAGCGGGTCCACCTTTAGGGTCATATCCGATGCTCCCCCTCTTGGCGGGCGCCACCTTCGGGCGGAGAACCGGATCCACTTTTCCGCCCGAAGCGCCAGGTGAGGCTTTATGCCCCGGCGCCGCCGCCGAGCACCGTCACGGCGCGGCGGTTCTGCGACCAGCAGGAGGTGTCGTTGCAGACCGCCACCGGACGCTCCTTGCCGTAGGACACGGTGCGGAAGCGGTTGCCCGGGATGCCGCGGGAGATCAGGTAGTCGCGCACGACCTGGGCGCGACGGGCGGAGAGCGAGTAGTTGTACTCGCGGGTGCCGCGCTCGTCCGCATGGCCTTCCAGGATGAACGTGTAGTTCGGATAGCGCTGCAGCCACTGGGCCTGCTTGTCGAGGGTCGCGACCGCCGTGGGGGTCAGGTCGGTCGAGTCGGTCTCGAAGAACACGCGGTCGCCCACATTGACGACGAAATCCTGGGCACTGCCCGGGGTGGCGGCACCGCCGGCTCCGAAGCCGCCGGCTCCGTCGGCCATACCATCTTTGTTGGACGAACACGCCGCCGCCCCGAGGGCGAGGACGATAGCAGCGGCGAACTTGACGGCGCGCAGCGTCATCATTGGCAATACTCCTTACACATACGTTTGCCGAACGTTGTGTCTTTCATATCGGGAGGATGGTTAAAGGAGGGTTCCGTCAACCGTCAGGACACACGCGGGATTAAGGTGAATTATGGCCAAGTTGTGGAAGTTGGGATCAGGGTTAACCGGCGGTAAACACCTTCCCGTGAGGCCGTTTATTCCTACCCTATGGTAATGGCTCAAAGTGAAGCACACGAAGCGCGACTGTTGCCGATTGCCGGTTTCGAGCGTTGAGAGGTCATGAACATCGTGACGACCCAGCCCGGAAGCCTCGGACATCCGTATCGCAAGGCCCTCGACGATCTGCGTCTGGAGCGGGCTTTCGCGCGCATCGCCGACAGCGACCTGCGCCAGGGCAATGCGATTGCCCTGCTGCGGGACTCGCGGGAAAATTACCCGGCCTGGCTGGAGGCGATCCGGTCGGCGCGGTCGGTCATCCATTTCGAGAACTTCATCGTGGCCGACGACGAGACCGGTCGCGAATTCGCCGACGCCTTCATCGAGCGGGCCCTGGCCGGCGTGAAGGTGCGGGTGCTCTACGACTGGCTCGGCTCGTCCATGCGCGCCCTGCCCCCTTACTGGCGACGCCTGCGCGAGGCGGGGGTCGAGGCCCGGGTCTTCAATCCGCCCCGGCTGACGGATCCGTTCTGGGTTCGCCGCAACCATCGCAAGCTGATCACCGTCGACGGGCGAATCGGCTTCGTGTCCGGGCTGTGCATCTCCGACAACTGGGTCGGCAAGAACGGCCACGAGCCCTGGCGTGATACCGGCCTATCCGTGGAAGGGCCTCTGGTGGCGGATCTCGATGCCACCTTCGCCGAGAGCTGGGTGCTTGCCGGGATGAGGCCGATCCCGAAATCCGAGCTGCCTCATGCCGACCTCATCCCGCATGCAGGCTCCGTGGCGGCCCGGGTCATCAGCGGCGAGCCCGGCATGTTCCGCACCTATCGGGTCGATCAGTTCATCGCCGCGACCGCACAGCGCAATCTTTGGCTCACGGACGCCTATTTCGTCGCCACGACGTCTTACGTGCAGGCCCTGGGCGAAGCGGCCCGCGACGGAGTGGACGTGCGCCTCCTGGTCCCCGGATCGAGCGACGTGCCCGCCCTGCAGCCTGTGGTTCGGGCCGGCTATCGCTCCCTCATCGAGGCTGGAATCAGGGTCTACGAGTGGAACGGCTCGATGCTCCACGCCAAAACGGCGGTGGCGGACGGACGCTGGGCCCGCGTGGGCTCCACCAACCTCAACATCGCGAGCTGGGCGACCAATTGGGAACTCGACGTGGTGGTCGAGGATACGGGCTTCGCGGAGGCCATGGAGGCGATGTACCTGGAGGATCTCGCCAACGCCACCGAGATCGTTCCCGGCTGGCAGTCAAGGCGGCGTCAGGCGAGGAACATGCGCTCGCGCCGCGGCCATCGCTTCAAGAGAGGTGGTGTGCGCAGGCTCGCGGCCGGCGCCCTGGCGCTGTCGAGCACGGTCGGCAAGGCGGTCGGCTCCCGCTCCCTGACGGCGACAGAAGCGAGCAGCGTCGCCATCATCGGCTTCGCGCTCCTGGCCCTCGCCGCGCTGGTCACGTTCTTTCCGGTCCTGATCGTCTCGCCGATCGTCATCGCCCTTGCCTGGTTCGGCATCGCGCTTCTCATCCGGGCGTTTCGGCTCAAGCGGCGGGTGCGCCTCAGACGCCGGAAGCTTGCCCTAAGGCGCAGACTGACCAAGATCAGGGAAGGCGAGGCATCGCCAGGAGAGTAGGCCGCAAGAATAAAAGGAAACCAACGGCCAAGCTTGGCGTTGACCTCGAGCCCGAGCATCGTGCGGAAAACCGGGTCCACTTTTCACTGGCGTGGCCCGCTGGGTCTGCACGATGCGCAGTGCGTCCCATCTCGAGGAGGACTCCTATGGCTGCAGGCACCACCGGCTCTTTCGACACCCTTGATCGCACCCACGCCATGAGCCAGCTTCTGGCGCAGAACTGGTGGGCGCTGGCGCTGCGCGGCGTCTTCGCGATCGTCTTCGCGCTCATCGCCTTCTTCTCGCCGGGGGCCACGCTCCTGTCCCTGGTCTGGGTCTTCGCCGCCTACATGCTGGTCGACGGCGTGTTCGGCATCGTTGCGGCCGTCAGGGCCGCGTCCAACAACCAGCGCTGGGGCCTTCTGATCCTCGAAGGCATCCTGAACATCCTGGTCGGCATCGTGGCCTTCCTGATGCCGGGCCTGACGGTTCTGTTCTTCGTCACCCTGATGGCCGTGTGGTCGCTGATCACCGGCGTCCTGATGATCGTTGCCGCCTTCAAGCTGAACCCGACCTACGGCCGTGGCTGGCTGATCTTCAGCGGCATCGTGTCGGTGCTGTTCGGCGTCGCGCTGCTGATCGCCCCCCTCGTCGGCGCCGTGGTGCTGACCTGGTGGCTCGGCGCCTATGCGCTGGTCTTCGGCATCTCCCTTCTGGTGCTCGCCTTCAAGCTCAAGGGGCGCAAGGACGAGACCGGCAGCGCGGCGCCGATGCGCGCTTGATCAAAGGAAAAGGGCGCCTCAGGCGCCCTTTTTGTTCTCCGAATTTTCTTTCGATCAGTTGCTCTGCCGGCTTTCGCTCAGGAGCGGCGACCAGGTCGGGTCGGACGCGAAGGACGGGGTCGGCACGGGCTGCTCCACGCGGCCGGTGATGTCGACCATGTAGAGCTTGCCGCCGGCCTGTCCGCCCGGATCGCGGAAGAACAGGATGTACTGGCCATTGGGCGCCCAGGTGGGGCTCTCGTTGTGGAAGCCTTCCGTGAGGATGCGCTCGCCCGAGCCGTCCGGCTTCATGATGCCGATGGCGAAGCCGCCCGCGCGCTGCTTGGTGAAGGCGATGTAGTCGCCGCGCGGCGACCAGGCCGGCTGCGAATAGGAGCCGTCCCCGAAGGAGATGCGGCGCTGGTTCGAGCCGTCCGCGTTCATCGCGTAGATCTGCTGCTTGCCGCCGCGGTCGCTCTCGAACACGATCTGGCTGCCGTCCGGCGAGAAGGACGGCGAGGTGTCGATGGCGGCCGTCGAGGTCAGGCGCGTGGTGTTGCGCGAGCCCAGATCCATCATGAAGATGTTGGCGTTGCCGCCCTGCTGCAGGCTCATGACGATCCGCTGGCCGTCCGGCGCGAAGCGCGGGGAGGAGGCCATGTCAGGGAAGTTGCCGAGCACCTGCCGCGACCCGGTCTCCAGGTTGATCACCTGCACGCGCGGCTGCTGGCCTTCCACCTGGGCCGAATAGGTGATGTCCTGCGTGGCCGGCGAATAGCGCGGCGTCACCACCGAGGTGTCGCCTTGAGTCAGGTAGCGCACGTTCGCGCCGTCCTGATCCATGATCGCGAGGCGCTTGCGGCGGTTCTCCTTCGGGCCCGATTCATCGACGAACACGATACGCGTGTCGAAGAAGCCGCCGAAGCCGGTCACCTTCGTGTAGACCGCATCCGAAATGATGTGGCCGACGCGGCGCCAGAAATTGGCGTCCGTCACGTATTGCTGGCCGGTGAGCTGCTGGCCCGACTCGATGTCCCACAGGCGGAACTCCGCGCGAAGGCGGCCCGACGGATCGCGCGACACGCGGCCCGTCACGAGGGCCTGGGCGCCCGCCATCTTCCAGGCGTCGAAGCGCGGCGCGGCATCGAAGGACGGGCGCTCGGGGAAGCGCGACTTGTCGAGGGGCGCGAAATAGCCCGAGCGCTGCAGGTTGTTGCCGATGATGCCGGACACGCGCTGCCCGAGATCGCCCTCGCCGGAGAAATCGGCAATGGCGATGGGCATGGGCTGGAACTGGCCGCCGGGTCCAACACGGAACGACAGCTGCGCCTGGGCAGATGGCGCGAGTGCCGCCATCGGCACGACGACGGCCAGCGCGACGAGAAGACGGGAGATGAAGCGAGTGATCATGGGATGCTATCTCAAGCTTGATGGCTTTAAGAGAGAGGAGGATCGAACTGGACGTTCAGGATCTTCCAGTCCGCGTAATAGGGGGCGAATTTCGCCGGGATCTCGAACTGGCGGCACTTGCGGATGGCGCGAACGGCCGCATCGGCAACAGCGCGATCGGTCGAGCTGCTCCCGGCCTGGAGAATTCTGGGCTCGGTGCTCAGCGATCCGTCCTGGTTCAGGCGGATATCGAGGATGGGAGCCGTGACCTGGCCGCCTGAAGCGGCGATCGGCGCGCTGTAGCAGCGCTCGATCTGCGAGACCAGGAGGCCGATGAGCGCATCGCGCAGGCTCGGGGAGAGCTTCGCGGCCGATCCCGTCGCGGTGCCGAGCGACGCGGTCTTCTGGACCTCCGCGCCGGTCGCGCCGGTGGACTGGTTCCTCTCCTTGCTGTCGAGGAACTGCTTCAGGTCGCCCATGTCGAGCTTCTTGGCGAGTTGCGCCTCCTTGCGGGCCTTGGCCTCGGCCTCTTCCTTGGCCTTGGCTTCCGCGAGCTTCTTCTCGGCCTCCGCTTTCGCCTTGGCCTCAGCTTCGGCCTTCGCTTTGGCTTTGGCTTCGGCCACGCGCTTCGCCTCCGCCTCGGCTTCCGCCTTGGCTTTGGCTTCAGCCTTTGCCTTGGCCTCGGCCTCGAGCTTGGCCTGCTCGGCGGCCTTGGCCTTCTCGATGGCCTCGGCTTCCGCCTTTTCCTGCAGCTTCTTTTCTTCCTCGGCCTTGGCCTCGGCGGCCTTCTCTTCCTGCGACCTTGTGGGAGGCGCGGGCGGCGGGGGCTGAGCCGCGACCGGCTCATCCTTGTCGGCGACCTTCATCTCGGCCGGGCGCTTGGGCGGGGCCGGCGCGTCGCGCTTGTCCTCGCCGGGATCCTTCAGCTCGGTCTTGTCGGCCACCCGCTCCGCGCGGGGCTTGGGCTGCGGCGCCTTGGCGTTCGTCTCGCCCTTGGTGATCTGGGAGAGCTGGTTGTCGGTGATGATCTCGACCGGGATGCCTTCCTGCGCCTCGGGAAATTCGCTACCGACCGACAGGCCGATCAGGGCGGCCGCCAGCAGCGACGCGTGCGCGACGCCCGAGACCCACAGGCCCGGCTCGGAGGTGCTGAATTTCAGCTTCAACGCCACGTGTGTCTGCCCCCTGCTCTCATCCTGATCAGCGCTGGTCGACCTCGGTCACGAGGGCGACGCGCTTGTAGCCCGCCGTGGTCACGATCGACATCACCTGGGCGACGCGCCCGTAATCCACCTTCTTGTCGCCGCGCACGAAGATGCGCTCGTCGAACCCCGATTTCGACACTTCCGCCAGCTTGCCGACGATGGCCTCGTCGACGAGCTCGGTCTCTCCCAGGAACACTTGGCCGGTCGCCTTGATGGAGAGCGTCACGGGCGTCGCATCCGAGTTGAGCGGCGCGGCCTTGGTCTGCGGCAGGTCGAGCGGTACGCCGGCGGTCATCATGGGAGCCGCCACCATGAAGATGATGAGCAGCACCAGCATGACGTCGATGAACGGCGTCATGTTGATCTCGTTGATGGCGCCCGGGGTGCGGCTGCGCCTGCGCCGCCGTCCGCCGCCTGCCGATCCTGCCATCATGGCCATGCCCGATCCTCCTTACGCCGCGTTGGCCGGCGGCCGGCCGGCCGTATGGCCGATGCGCTCGTCGATCTGGCGCGACAGGATGGCCGAGAACTCATCGGCGAAACCCTCGAGGCGCGTCTGGAGCTTGCCGACCTCCGATTGCAGCTTGTTGTAGGCGAGCACCGCCGGGATGGCTGCGAACAGGCCGATGGCGGTGGCGAAAAGAGCTTCCGCGATGCCCGGCGCCACGACGGCGAGGCTCGTGTTCTTGGAGGCTGCGATCGACGTGAAGGAATTCATGATGCCCACCACCGTGCCGAAGAGGCCGATATAGGGGCCGGCCGAGCCGATGGAGGCGAGCACCGTCAGGCGGGCATTGAGCCGCTCCACCTCGCGCTGGATGGTCACGTCGAGCACCTTGTCGATGCGCTGGGGCAGGCTCTGGAACGAGCGGCCCGAGCCCTCGAAGGAGCGCTTCCACTCCCGCATGGCGGCGACGAACACGGCGGCAAGCCCCGTGGCCGGGCGGCTCTGGAGCGAGCGGTAGAGCTCCTCGAGGGACTGGCCGGACCAGAACACGTCCTCGAACCGGTCCATGGCGCGCTTGGAGCGGCTGTAGAGCAGAGTCTTGTCGATGATGATGGCCCAGCACCAGACGGAGGCAGCGATCAGGCCCAGCATCACGAGCTTGACAATGAAATGGGCCTGCCAGAACAGGCCAAAGAAGGACAGGTCGTGGGCCACAGGAGCGGCCTGGGCCACATCAGCCGGGTTCATAAGTCTCGTCCTCGCTCTTCGAGCAGCCTTGGATGGAGCCAAGGCCCGCCGCAGAATGGTCTAGGAAAATCTGTTCTTGTATTACTGCTCGTTCGCCCGTGAATCTGTCGAAAATAAGGGCACAGGGTTACAAGACGCGAGATCGCTCCAGACCGTTACCTGTTAGGCACAGAGTAAGGTTAAGGTCTGGTTTAACTGCGGCTGCGCAGAGGCGAATTACCTGAAATTGATACGGAAATTCCGGCTGATATGCATTCGAGGCAGGGCTCATCCGCGCCCTGACCATAGGGCAATGCCGATGGTCACCGGCCCTCGGTCAGGGCCGCGCGCAGCTCGTCGGGAATTCGCACGGCCCGTCCTCCCCGAACGGCCGCGACCATGACGTCGGCCGTGACCAGCACCTCGTTGTCGCGGCGGACCTCCTGGGCCAAGGTCATCGACGCCCCGCGCATCTCCTTCGGGTGGGTCACGATGGTGAGAACGTCGTCCATGACGGCGCCGCCCAGAAAGTCGATCGTCATCCTGCGGACCACGAAGGCGAGCCCTCCCATCTCGGCATGCAGGTCCGACTGCGCCACCTCGACGGCCCGCAGCAGCTCCGTGCGGCCGCGCTCCATGAAGCGGAGGTAGCTGGCGTGATAGACCCGGGCCGAAAAGTCCGTGTCCTCGTAATAGACCCGGATGGGAAGATGATGCGCGCCGTCCCGCATGAAGCCGGAGAGGCTGGCGCCGAGGCCTGCCTCACTCATCCCCGTCCCCGTTGAAGAGCCCGAACTGCGCCGAGGTCTCGCGGGTGGGCTCGGGAATGCCGAGATGCTTGAAGGCGTGGGGGGTGAGGATGCGCCCGCGCGGGGTGCGCTGCACGAAGCCCTTCTGGATGAGATACGGCTCGATGATGTCCTCGATGGCGTCGCGCGGCTCGGACAGGGCCGCCGCGATGGTCTCGATGCCGACCGGACCGCCGCCGAAGGAATTGGCGATCATGGTGAGATACTTGCGGTCCATCAGGTCGAGGCCGATGGGATCCACGTCAAGGAGGCGCAGGGACCGGTCGGCGAGATCGCGGCTGACGGTCTGGACGCCCTCCAC
This sequence comes from Microvirga sp., assembly GCA_035944695.1. GTDB lineage: Bacteria > Pseudomonadota > Alphaproteobacteria > Rhizobiales > Beijerinckiaceae > Microvirga. Next base: position 10,855 of record DASZBB010000006.1, read on the forward strand.
GATGGCGAAGTCGCGCACCCGGCGCAGGAGGCGCCCGGCGATGCGCGGCGTGCCGCGGGAGCGGCGGGCGATCTCGTTGGCCCCCTCTTCGCTCATGCCCAGACCCAGCACCCGGGCGCCGCGGCGCACGATCAGCTCCAGCTCGTCGACGGTGTAGAACTCGAGCCGGATCGGGATGCCGAAGCGGTCGCGCAAGGGGGTGGTGAGCAGGCCCGCCCGGGTGGTGGCGCCGACGAGCGTGAATTTCGGCAGCTCGATCTTCACCGAGCGGGCGGCCGGCCCCTCGCCGATGATGAGGTCGAGCTGGTAATCCTCCATGGCCGGATAGAGGATCTCCTCGACCGCCGGGTTGAGGCGGTGGATCTCGTCGATGAAGAGCACGTCGCGCTCTTCCAGGTTGGTGAGCTGGGCCGCGAGATCGCCGGCCTTCGCGATCACCGGGCCGGAGGTCGAGCGGAAGTTGACGCCGAGCTCCCGGGCGACGATCTGGGCCAGCGTGGTCTTGCCGAGACCGGGAGGCCCGACGAAGAGCACGTGGTCGAGGGCATCGCCGCGCGCCTTGGCCGCGTCGATGAACACCTGGAGGTTGGCCCGCGCGGCCTTCTGGCCCGTGAAATCGTCGAGCGACAGCGGCCGGATCGACGCATCGACATCGTCCTCACGCTTTTCGGGGCTGAGCAGGCGGCGGGAATCGGTCAAAGAGGCTTACCTTCCAAAGGCTTCATATAGGCGATGACGCTCTCATACGCCATTCTTGACAAGATCAAAACAGGAACATGCATGCGCAAACCGCCTACCGCGCCAGCTCCCGCAACCCGAGCCTGATGAGCGTCTTCGCCTCGGCCTCGTCCCCGACCTGCTTCATGGCGGCGGCCACCGCCGCGGAGGCCTGAACCTGGGGGTAGCCGAGGTTGACCAGGGCCGAGATGGCGTCCGCCACGGGGGCCGGCGCGCTCTTGTCCTCGACGGCGCCCGTGAGGCGGATGAGGGCCGGATCGACCGCCGCGAAGGCCGGGGCCTTGTCCTTGAGCTCGGACACGATGCGCTGGGCGAGCTTGGGGCCGACGCCGGGGCCACGGGCCACGGAGGCCTTGTCGCCGGTGGCGATCGCCGTCGCGAGCGCCCCGGGATCGAGCACCGAGAGGATGCCCAGCGCCACCTTGGAGCCCACGCCCTGGACCGACTGGAGCAGGCGGAACCATTCGCGCTCCGAATCGGACCGGAAGCCGAACAGGCGGATCATGTCCTCGCGCACATGGGTCTCGATGGACAGCACCGCCGCCTCGCCGGTGGGCGGCAGGTTCTGCAGGGTGCGGGAGGAGCAATGGACCACGTAGCCGACCCCGTGCACGTCGAGGATCACGAAATCCTCGCCGTAGGAATCCACCACGCCCTTGAGTTTGCCGATCACGTTCTGTTTCCCTCCGCCGTCATCCCCGTGAAAGCGGGGATCCATAATCGCCGACGGCTCTTCAATCTGCAGTGCCAGTGTTTATGGGCTCCGGGTTCGGCTCCACCGCTCCGGAAGGACATGAGTGCTTCTGTAACACCTAGTAGCTCGCCGCCAAAGCCCGGGCCTTGCGGTGGTGGGCGTGGGCGATGGCGATGGCGAGCGCGTCGGCCGCGTCGGCCTTCTTGAAGTCCGCCTTGGGCAGCAGGATCTTCACCATGGCCTGGACCTGATCCTTCTCGGCGTGTCCGACGCCCACCACGGTCTTCTTCACCTGGTTGGCTCCGTATTCCGCCACCGGAAGGCCGTGGAGCGCCGGGACCAGCAGGGACATGGCGCGGGCCTGGCCGAGCTTGAGGGTCGCCTGGGCGTCCTTGTTGACGAAGGTCTCCTCGACGGACACCTCGTCGGGCGTCCAGGTCCGGATCACGTCGGTGAGCCGGTCATGAAGCTGCTTGAGGCGCAAGGCGAGGTCCAGGTCCCCGTCCGACGTCACGACCCCGCAGGCCACGAAGGAGAGCTTCGTCCCCTCCACGGTGATGACGCCCCAGCCCGTGTTGCGCAGGCCGGGATCCAGGCCGAGAATTCGGACGCGTTCGCTCACTTTACGTTCTCCACCGTCTTGGCCGCACTCGTTGCGGCCATCCACGCCATCAACGGTTAAGAAGACGTGGATGCCCGGGGCAGGCCCGGGCATGACGCACAACCAAAATCACCCGGCCATCTTCTGCATGAGAGCATCGGAGAGCTCGAAGTTACCATAGACGTTCTGCACGTCGTCGTGCTCTTCCAGCGATTCCATGAGCCGCATGAGCTTCTCGCCCGCCTCGTCGTCGACGGCGACCGGCGTCTGGGCCTTCCACACGAGCTTGGAGGCCTTGGGCTCGCCGAACTTGTCCTCGAGCGCCTTGGTCACCTCGTTGAGCGAGCCCTGGTCGCAATAGATCTCGTGCCCGTCCTCGGAGGAGACCACGTCGTCCGCGCCCGCGTCGATGGCGGCCTCCAGCATGGTGTCGGCATCGGCCGCCTCGGGGGCGAATTCCACGAGGCCCACCCGGTCGAACATGAAGGAGACGGCCCCGGTCTCGGCGAGGTTGCCGCCGCTCTTGGTGAAGTAGGAGCGGATGTCGGAGGCCGTGCGGTTGCGGTTGTCGGTCATCGCCTCGACGATGATGGCCGCGCCGCCGGGGCCGTAGCCCTCGTAGCGGATCTCCTCGTAGTTCTCGCCCTCGTTGCCGGCGGCCTTGTTGATGGCGCGCTGGATATTGTCCTTGGGCATGTTCTCGGCACGGGCGGCCAGGATGGCGGCGCGCAGGCGCGGGTTCATGTTCGGGTCGGGCGTGCCCATCTTGGCCGCCACGGTGATTTCGCGGGCGAGCTTGGAGAAGAGCTTGGAGCGCATCGCATCCTGGCGCCCCTTGCGGTGCATGATGTTCTTGAACTGCGAATGTCCGGCCATGGGGGCCTCCGAAGATGCGGCCGAGGGCGTGCAGGATCGAGCGCCCGTCAGGCCGTGAATGGTGACGACGGGCAGGCTTATAAGGCGGCGAAGGGCTTCAGGCAAAGCCCCTCCGACAAGATCCGGGAAATTGCGGCTTAACCTAGAACCCGAGCCAGGACGGCAGGTTCTGCACGGTCGCCAGGATGAGATGGTAGGAGGCGCCGAGCACCGTGGCCGTATAGGCGAGCCCCGCCAGGCCGATGAGATAGCCGACGATCAGAAGGTAGCCGTCCTCCTCCATGATGGCGATGGAGGCGATGACGAGCGCGATGGAGGGTGGGAAATTGGTGCCCGGGAACGGAATCAGGACCGACAGGGCGACCAGGAAGGCGAAGAACCCGACCACCCGGTCCCCGAAGGGGCCGAAGAGCTGGAGAAGACGGGGCTTGCAGTAGCTCTCCAGCTTCTGGAGCCTGGGCTCGGCGATGTCGATGAGGCGCTTGAACTTCGCCACGGAGACGGTCTGCCGGAGGATGAAGCCGGGCAGCCAGGGACGGGTATGGCCCAGCATCATCTGGATGCCGAAGATGAGAACCGGCGTGCCGACGATGCCGGCGATCCCGGGCACGTTCGGTACGCAGTTGGGCAGGGAGAACAGGATCAGCACGAAGCCGAAGGCACGCTCCCCGAAGGCCTCGATGATCTCGCCAATGGAGATCGTCTCGCCCTTGGCCTCGTCGATCACGGCGCGCAGGACCGCGGAGGCGCTCTGGTGCTCGTGGGCGCGATGGAACTCGCTCTCCTGGCGATAAATGCCCTTCTTCGGCTTTGCCGTCTCCGTATCCGCGTCCACCATTCGCCTCCGTGACGGGAGAGATGGGAACGGCAACGCTCCACGCCAAGGGAGCGTCCCGTATCCTCAATCCCAGAAGCGGGGCCAGGTCTCCTCCAGGTTCGGCCCGAGCCGGACCGCCGCCACGCGCCGGGCGAGGCCGGTGCGGTCGTCGGTCTCGACCGCGATGCCCGAGAGGGTGCCTTCGCCAAGGCCCGGTTCGAGGCGGGTGCCCGGGGTTTTCTGAAGGAAGCGGCGGATTGCCTCCTCCTTCTGCATGCCGAGCACGGAATCGTAATCGCCGCACATGCCCGCATCCGACATATAGGCCGTGCCGCCCGGCAGAACCCGGTGATCGGCGGTGGGCACATGGGTGTGGGTGCCGACCACGAGGCTCGCCCGCCCGTCCAGATGATGGCCCATGGCCTCCTTCTCGCTCGTCGCCTCCGCGTGCACGTCGACGATGATCGCATCGGCCACTTGCCCTAACGGACAGGTCTCGAGCTCCCGGTCCACGGCCGCGAAGGGATCGTCGAGCGGGTCCATGTAGAGGCGGCCCATGACGTTGATGACGAGAACCCGGGCGCCCGAGCGGGTATCGATGAGGTTCGCGCCGCGCCCCGGCGTTCCGGGCGGGAAGTTCACGGGGCGCAGCAGTCGCGGCTGGCGCTCGATGAAGACGAGCGTCTCGCGCTGGTCCCAGGAATGGTTGCCGAGCGTGATGGCGTCGGCGCCCGCGGCCAGGATCTCGTCGCAGATCGCCTCGGTGATTCCGAAGCCGCCGGCGGAGTTCTCGCCGTTGATGACCACGCAGTCGAGCCGCCAGCGGTCGCGAAGCCCGGGCAGGCGTTCGATCACCGCGTTGCGGCCCGGCCGCCCGACGATGTCGCCGAGGAAGAGAAGACGCATGGTGGGTCCTCAACTAGGATGTCGTCCGAACGAGTTCGGCTTCGGTGATGATAACGTCGAGGAGCCGGTCATGGGGCTCGACCGGCACCTCGTCGATCTCCTGAACCGCATAGGCGAGCCCGACGGTCAAGACCGGATGCTGAGCCTCCAGGGCCGCGATGGCCCGGTCGAAATGGCCCTTGCCGTAGCCGATGCGCCCTCCCCGGCGGTCGAAGGCGACGAGCGGCACGAGGAGCGCCTTGGGGAAGACCTCGGGAGCGTCGGGGCCGGGCTCGCGCACGCCGAAGCCGCCTTTGACCAGCACGTCGCCGGGCTGCCAGAGGCGCCAGCTCAGATGGGGATGAAGGATTTGGGAGAGGGCCACGTCCTGGCCGCGCGCGAGCAGCGCCTCCATGAGCGGACGCGGATCGACCTCGCTGCGGATCGGCCAATAGGCTCCGACGGGGGTGACGCCGCGCAGGTCGGGGAAGCCGAGGGCCCGTTCGGCGATTCGTTGCGCAGCCTCGTGACGGAATTCTTTGTCGAGGGCGTCGCGGTGCGCGAAGATTTCGCTGCGGACGCGCTCTTTCATTTCGGACGGAGGAAGAGATTGCATAAGGTGCGGAGCCACAGAAGCCGTCGGAGAAGCGATCCCGGGAACCTACAAAGTAGGTGGGCGCCGTATGTCCCGGTCCACGGACCGGGTCAGGGACAGCTCCCTTCAGGATCGATAAGGCCCCGGGGAATATGAACTCCTAACGCGCCCCGCAGCCCCGCCTTTCCTATGTAGGGATCGGAACGACCCGGGGGAAGGGGGAAAGTGAGGATGCCCGAGATCTTTCGCCTCCCGATAGGGCAACCCCTCCGTAACATTACGGAATGGCCATGGCTGCCGGAACTTCGCCAAATGGTCGCCGTGGGGGATGAGCCATCAGCGGAGGAGGAACCATGGCCCATCT
>DASZBB010000007.1:0-6423 GCA_035944695.1 Microvirga sp.
AGAATTATGCAAATGTCCACTTTTTATGCGCCATGAAGCTCCACAGCATGACCACACCGGTCGTGATGATCTGGGACGGCAGGTAGGGTCCATTGAGCCACACCGTGAAGGCGTGCATGAGAAACCACGTTACGAGGAAGCCGACGAAGGCCACGAGGCCGAAGCGCCATGTGGCCTCCCGATGGGGCCTGTCGCTCTCGTAGGTGTGCTTGCGGTTGAGCAGGTAGGACACCAGCCCGCCCGCCGCATAGCCGGCGAGCGTGGCCGGAACGGGATGGATTCCCCCGGCTTCGACGAGGGCGACGAGAACTCCGTAATGGGCCACGGCGGCCGCGAGGCCCACTCCGAAGAAGGCGGTGAACTGCCGGATCAGGCGATGAAGGGGGCGGGATGCGGTCACGCCTTCTCGATAGCCGCTTCCCACCGGCCCGTCACCTCATTCCCTGCAGGAGCCCGGCGATCCTGCGCGACAGGAAGCGCGGGGCGAATTTCGAGCCGGCGGCCCCGAGCCGGTTCCTGGCGCCGGGAATGACGATGGCCCGCCCGGCCTCGTAGCCGTCCACCCCGACGCGGGCGACGTCCACCGAGGACATGACACCGGCCTGGAAGAGACGCGAATCCTTCAAGCCGGCCGTCTCGGAGAACTCGCTTTCGGTCGGTCCCGGACACAGGGCCGTGACCGTCACTCCATGGGGCTTGGCCTCGTCGTGCAGGGCCTCGGACAGGGACAGGACGAAGGCCTTCGTCGCGTAATAGACGGCCATGTAGGGCCCGGCCTGGAAGGCCGCGATGGAAGCGACGTTCAGGATCCCTCCCCGCCTGCGCTCGATCATGCCCGGCAGCATGAGGCGGGACAACGAGGTCAGTGCCATGACGTTGAGATCGATCATCGCGAGCTGCTTCTCGTGCGGCAGGGACGCGAAATACCCTCGCAGTCCGAACCCGGCATTGTTGACGAGCGTGTGGACCGAGACCCCCCGCTCCTGCAGCATCTCGTGGAGATCCCGCGGCGCCTCCCGGTCCTCGAGGTCGACTGCCATGATCTCCACCGGCACGCCATGGGTTCGCCGGATCTCCGCGCCCAGCGCCTCGAGCCGCTCATGCCGCCGGGCCGTCAGGACGAGCGGGTATCCGCGCGCCGCGAAGGTCCGGGCCAGTTCCGCGCCGATCCCGCTGGATGCCCCCGTCACCAACGTCCAGCGAAGCTCATCGGTCATGGCCATCTTGTCCCAGCTCCCTTGCACAGCGACACGCGGCGGATCGTACCGCATGACCCTTCGCTGTCGAAATCATGGCTAGCGCATCGTGCGGACAAGTGGGTCCGGTTTTCCGCGAAGAACGATGCGCCAGCCAAGAGTTAGAGCATCGGACCCAAAAGTGGGCCCACTTTCGGGTCCGATGCTCTAAGGCCTTTGAATTTGCGTAAGGTGCGTGTAAGAGCCTCTCTCAACCTACAATCCGATCACATCCCGGCTGCGCTTTGAAGCGCCGTAGCTTTACGGCCGCGCGGCTGGACACGCCTGGGTGGCCCAATGCCGAAGCGGACAGACATCTCCTCCATTCTCATCGTCGGCGCCGGACCGATCATCATCGGCCAGGCCGTGGAGTTCGATTATTCGGGCACCCAGGCCGTGAAGGCCCTGAAGGAGGAGGGCTACCGCATCATCCTGGTGAATTCGAATCCCGCAACGATCATGACCGATCCCGATCTCGCGGACGCCACCTATGTGGAGCCGATCACCCCCGAGATCGTCGCCAAGATCATCGAGAAGGAGCGCCCCGACGCCATCCTGCCCACTATGGGCGGCCAGACGGCGCTCAACTGCGCCCTGTCCCTGAAGAAGATGGGCGTGCTCGACAAGTTCAACGTCGAGATGATCGGCGCCACGGCGGAAGCCATCGACAAGGCCGAGGACCGGCAGCTCTTCCGCGAGGCCATGACCAAGATCGGCCTCGACACCCCGAAATCGCGCCTTGCCAACGCCTCGGCCCTCAAGAAGGCCGACCGGGACGCCTACCTCGCGGAGCTCGCCCGCCTGGAAGCCCTCGACATTCACCCGGGCGACAAGAAGCGGATGATCGCCGCCTACAAGCTCAAATGGGACGCGGGCGAGAACGACCGGCGCAAGCGCTACCAGGAGCACGCCATGGGCGAGGCCCTGATCGCCCTGTCCGAAGTGGGCCTGCCGGCCATCATCCGCCCCTCCTTCACCATGGGCGGCACCGGCGGCGGCATCGCCTACAACCGCGAGGAGTTCCTCGACATCGTGGAGCGGGGCCTCGACGCCTCCCCCACCAACGAGGTGCTGATCGAGGAGAGCGTGCTCGGCTGGAAGGAGTACGAGATGGAGGTCGTCCGCGACAAGGCGGACAACTGCATCATCATCTGCTCCATCGAGAACTTCGATCCGATGGGCGTACACACGGGCGACTCGATCACCGTCGCCCCGGCCCTGACGCTCACCGACAAGGAATACCAGATCATGCGCGACGCCTCCCTGGCGGTTCTGCGCGAGATCGGCGTCGAGACCGGCGGCTCGAACGTGCAGTTCGCGATCAACCCGGAAAACGGGCGCATGATCGTGATCGAGATGAACCCGCGCGTGTCGCGCTCCTCGGCACTCGCCTCCAAGGCGACCGGCTTCCCGATCGCCAAGGTCGCGGCGAAGCTCGCCGTTGGCTACACGCTGGACGAGATCGCCAACGACATCACCGGCGGCGCGACGCCCGCCTCCTTCGAACCGACCATCGACTACGTGGTCACGAAGATCCCCCGCTTCGCCTTCGAGAAATTCCCCGGCGCCGAGCCGACGCTCACCACCGCCATGAAGTCCGTGGGCGAGGCCATGGCCATCGGCCGCTCCTTCCCGGAATCGCTGCAGAAGGCCCTGCGCTCGCTTGAGACCGGGCTCACGGGCCTCGACGAGATCGAGATCGAAGGCCTCGGCAAGGGCGACGACAAGAATGCCATCAAGGCCGCCATAGGCACCCCGACCCCGGACCGCATTCTCAAGGTGGTCCAGGCCCTTCGCCTCGGCGTCAGCCATGAGGAGGTTTATGCCTCCTGCAAGATCGACCGCTGGTTCCTGGAGCAGCTCCAGAGCATCGTCGACATGGAAGCGAAGGTGAAGGCGCACGGCCTGCCCCAGACCCCCGGCGCCTTCCGCCAGCTGAAGGCCCTGGGCTTCTCGGATGCGCGCCTGGCGGTGCTCGCCGGAAAGAGCGAGGCCGAGGTGCGCGACCTGCGCCGCTCGCTTTCCGTGCGCCCGGTCTACAAGCGCATCGACACCTGCGCGGCCGAGTTCGCCTCGCCGACGGCCTACATGTACTCGACCTATGCGGCTCCCTTCGCGGGCAGGCCTGCCGACGAATCCAACCCGTCGGAGGCCAAGAAGGTCATCATTCTCGGCGGCGGGCCCAACCGCATCGGCCAGGGCATCGAGTTCGACTATTGCTGCTGCCATGCCTGCTTCGCGCTCAAAGACGCGGGCTATGAAACCATCATGATCAACTGCAACCCGGAGACGGTCTCGACCGACTACGACACCTCCGACCGACTCTATTTCGAGCCCCTGACGCAGGAGGACGTGCTGGAGATCATCGAGACCGAGCGCTCCAAGGGCACGCTCCACGGCGTCATCGTGCAGTTCGGCGGCCAGACCCCGCTCAAGCTCGCCCGCGCCCTGGAGGAGGCCGACGTGCCGATCCTCGGCACGTCGCCGGACGCCATCGACCTCGCGGAGGACCGGGACCGGTTCAAGCGCCTGCTCGACAAGCTGCACCTGAAGCAGCCGAAGAACGGGATCGCCTATTCGGTGGAGCAGGCGCGCCTGATCGCCGCCGATCTCGGCCTGCCCTTCGTGGTGCGCCCGTCCTACGTGCTCGGCGGCAGGGCCATGGCGATCATCCGCGACGAGGCCCAGTTCGAGGATTACCTGCTCGGCACCCTGCCGAGCCTGATCCCGTCCGACATCAAGGCCCGCTACCCGAACGACAAGACCGGCCAGATCAACACGGTCCTGGGCAAGAACCCGCTGCTCTTCGACCGCTACCTCTCGGATGCGGTGGAGGTGGACGTGGACTGCCTGTGCGACGGCCGGGACAGCTTCATCGCCGGCATCATGGAGCATATCGAGGAGGCGGGCATCCATTCGGGCGATTCCGCCTGCTCGCTGCCGCCGCGGTCGCTTTCGCCGGAGATCATCGCCGAGCTGGAGCGTCAGACGAGGGCTCTCGCCCTGGCGCTCGAGGTCGGCGGCCTGATGAACGTGCAATATGCCATCAAGGACGGCACGATCTACGTGCTGGAGGTGAACCCGCGCGCGTCCCGCACCGTGCCCTTTGTGGCCAAGGTCATCGGCGAGCCCATCGCGAAGATCGCGGCCCGGATCATGGCGGGCGAGAGCCTGGCCAAGTTCGGCCTGACCCCGAAGGAGCTGCCGCATATCGGCGTGAAGGAGGCCGTGTTCCCCTTCAACCGATTCCCGGGCGTGGACGTCCTGCTCGGGCCGGAGATGCGCTCGACGGGCGAGGTCATCGGTCTCGACCGGAGCTTCGGCGTCGCCTTCGCCAAGAGCCAGCTCGGCGCCGGCAGCCAGCTTCCCAAGACCGGAACCCTGTTCGTGTCCGTGCGCGACTCCGACAAGGAACGCATCCTGCCGGCCGTGCGGATGCTGGAGGAGGTCGGATTCCAGGTCCTGGCGACGGCTGGAACCCAGAAATTCCTTGAAGCGCAGGGCGTGAAGGCTAAGCGGATCAACAAGGTGCTGGAAGGCCGGCCGCACGTGGTCGACGCCATGAAGAACGGCGACATCCAGCTCGTCTTCAATACCACCGAAGGAGCGGGTGCCCTCTCGGATTCCCGTTCACTACGACAAGCTGCCCTCTTGCATAAGATACCTTACTACACCACTCTTGCAGGAGCGGTCGCTGCGGCCGAGGGCATCAAGGCATACCTCAGCGGCGATCTCGAAGTCCGGGCGCTTCAGGAATACTTTGCCTGAGGCATCCGGCCTCACATTGGAACTGCGAAGCTTCTGGTAAGTTTTCGTTGACATGCGAGGGCGCTGGCAACAGCGGCCTCGTACCTCTTTTTGGACGAGACAAACGATGGACAAGGTCCCTCTGACGATCAAGGGTTTTGCGGCGCTCGAGGAAGAACTCAAGCACCGGCAGCAGGTTGAACGCCCCCGGATCATCCAGGCGATCGCGGAAGCCCGCGCGCTTGGCGACCTGTCGGAAAACGCCGAATACCATGCCGCCAAGGAAGCCCAATCCCTCAACGAAGGCCGGATCCTTGAGCTCGAAAGCCTGATCTCCCGCGCCGAAGTCATCGATATTGCGAAGCTCTCCGGCGACCGGATCAAGTTCGGCGCGACGGTGAAGCTCGTTGACGAGGACACCGAGGAAGAGAAAACCTATCAGATCGTCGGCGAGCCCGAAGCGGACGTCCGCTCGGGCCGGGTTTCGGTGGCCTCCCCCATCGCCCGCGCCCTGATGGGCAAGACCATCGGCGATACGGTGGAGGTGTCGACCCCCGGGGGCGGCAAGTCCTACGAGGTCGTCGGCGTCCAGTTCAGCGCCTGACGGGTACGGGGGCCGAAGCGATGAGAGATCCCATGAAGTCCCCTCCATCCCGCCGCGACATCCTCATGACCCTCGCCTGTGCCGGCCTTGCCGGTGCAGGTTTCGCCATGCCTGCCCGCGCCCAGAGCTTCCCGCAGGCCTTCTCGTCCTTCTCGGTCGATGTGAGCGTCCTCAAGGCCAAGGGCCTCGGCCCCTTCGCGGACCTCGTCGGTGCCGCAGCGCTCGACGAATTGCGGCGTTCCTTTGCCGACCGGGTCGATCCGCGAGGTCCGCGTCTCGTCTTGCGCCTGACCACCGTTTTCCTCACCTCCTCCCCCGATGGCGGCAGGGGCCATTGGAGACGTGGAGGCGGTGGCGGGGGACATGATTCAGTGGAGGGCGAAGCCCTGGCCGTCGGCCGCCGGGGCGAGATCCTGGCGCAGCATCCCATGCTGGCCGTGCTCGACGTGAACACCAGCCCCCTGACCCCGAACGAGCAGGGCCGCGCCGTGGCAGTGGCACAGCATTACGTGCGCTGGCTCAGGCGGCAGATCTGATCCGCATGCGCTTTACTGTTGCCCGCCTCTCGGGAGAGAGCGCGCCGGTACGATTCTCGGGTTCGTAGGACCGGGACGGGGTCCACGATCCCGCCTCGTGGCGGCGCCGATCCTGCTCATCCCCTCCCCGTCTTGGCCGTCCCGATCGGGTGAAGCGCCGAGCCTGTCCGGCTGGGATCGCCGGCTCTGACACCTTCGACGTCATTGGCCGGGCCTGTCCCGGCCGTCCCGATTGTCTGGAGCGCGGCGCTTATCCGATCGGGATCACCGGCACGGGGCCGGTGATGACGTGAGAGGGTGG
>DASZBB010000008.1:0-8740 GCA_035944695.1 Microvirga sp.
TCTTTTGCGAACATTGATTGGCTCCAACATCAGGTGCCCGCGTGATATATCTGTTTCAGCTGGTGAATGGCATTGGCCTAGGAATGCTCTACTTCCTGCTCGCTGTGGGATTGAGCATCATCTTCGGGTTGCTTCATTTCGTGAATTTCGCCCACGGCGCATTTTATCTACTGGGCGCCTATTTCGTTTATGACATGACCGAGCGCGGCGTGAATTTCTGGGCGGCACTTCTTGTAGCGCCGTTCATCGTCGCAGGGCTCGCGGCCCTGACGGAATCCGTCCTTTTGCGGCGCATCTATCACTTGCCGCATACGTTCCACATTCTCGTGACCGTCGGGCTCGCCCTGATGGTGCAGGAATTGGTCATCATCCTTTGGGGCCCGGTGGGCGGCAACGTCTCGGCTCCGGGCGCGCTCAGTGGCGTGCTTATCCTGGGCGATTTCATCTATCCGCAATACCGCCTCTTCGTCATCGGGCTGACCCTCGTGCTTGCCATCGGCCTCTGGTGGCTTCTGGAGGGCACGCGGCTCGGTGCCGTGGTGCGCGCTGGCTCGGAATCGACCGACATGGTCTCGCTGCTCGGCATTGACATCCTGCGGGTGAACACGACCGTCTTCGCCCTCGGTGCAGGTCTCGCGGGCCTCGCCGGGGCCCTCGCAGCGCCGATCCGCGGCGTCGAGCCCTTCATGGGCGTCGAGGCCCTCGGCATCGCCTTCGTGGTTGTCGTCATCGGCGGCATGGGCAGCTACACTGGCGCGCTCATCGCTGGCCTTCTGGTGGGAATCGTGCAGAGCATCATGACGACGCTCTGGCCCGAGGGCGCCCGCCTGATGATCTATCTCGGCATGGGTCTCGTCATTCTGACGATGCCGCGTGGCCTGCTCGGCCGGGCATGAGAGCTGCCATCATGAACCGCGCTTCTCTTCACTTCGTTCTCGCCGCACTCGTCGCCATCGCGCTCCCGCTCTTCATGCGGTCCGGCACGCTCGCGTCCGAGGTGCTGATCTTCGCCATGGCGGCGGCAGCCTGCAATCTGCTCCTCGGCTATACGGGCCTGTTGTCTTTCGGCCAGGGAATCTTCTTCGGCCTCGGGAGCTATGCGGCCGGTCTGACCCTGCTGCACACCTCGCTCCCGCTCGGTGTCGCGCTCGTTCTCGCGGCGATCGCGGGAGCCGTCGTCGCCACGGGTGTCGGCTGGCTCTCGATCCGCCGGCAGGGCGTCTACTTCGTCATGCTGACGCTCGCCTTCTCCCAGTTCTTCTACTTCCTCGCCTACACGTTCAAGGACATCACGGGAGGCGACAACGGCCTGCTCAACATTCCCCGGCCCGCCATCGGACCGTTCTCTCTGGCGGATTCCTGGGCCTACTACACCTTCGTGGCGGTGCTCTTTCTGATCGTGTTCGCAGCCTTGCAGCGAGTCGCAAGCTCCACGTTCGGGCGCACCTTGCTCGCGGTCCGCGACAACGAGGAGCGCGCGGGCGCCATCGGTTTTCCCGTCCGCGACTTCAAGATCACAGCCTTTGCGATCTCCGGTGCGGTGACCGGGCTTGCCGGCGCTCTCCATGCCCTCCTCATCGGCGTCGCACCATTGTCGAACATCGACTACCACATGAGCGAGAGCATCCTGATCATGACGATCATCGGCGGGACCGGAAACCTGTTCGCCTCCGTGCTCGGAGCCGGGTTCTACGTGATCGTCTCGGATCTGCTCTCGTCGATCTGGCCGCGCTGGCTTCTCCTTCTCGGCGGGCTCCTCATCGTGGTGGCGCTCTTCATGCAGAAGGGACTGTGGGGCCTCCTCGAACGGTTGGTCGAAGCTCTGCCCATGGGCCGCAAGTCTTCCATCGAGTCTTCCATCCAGCCGGAATCTGAGGGGAGGGGCCTATGAGCACCCAAGCTCCGATTCTTGCAGCCGACAAACTCGGCGTCCGCTACGGCAGCTTCGTTGCACTCTCGGACGTCACCCTGTCGATCAAGCCCAACACGATCCATTCCGTGATCGGCCCGAACGGCGCGGGAAAAACCACTCTGTTCCACGCCCTCACCGGCCGCGTGCGGGCATCGAGCGGGCGGATCACACTCGACGGACGGGACATCACTCATGTGTCCGACGACAAGAGGGTGCCTCTGGGCATCGCGCGCTCCTTCCAGGTAACGAGCCTGTTCCAGAACCTGAGCGTTCGCGAGAACCTGCGCCTGGCGGCTCAGGGGCGAACGCCTCTGCAGGCGCTCGCCCCCTGGCGCGGAGTCGATCCGAGCGGCCACTCGCTCGTCATCGCCAACGATGTCATGGAGCGCTTGGAGCTGACAGGCGTCTCGGACAGGACGGCAGGCGAACTGTCGCACGGGCAGCAGCGGCGGCTCGAAGTCGGCATGGCGGTTGCGGCGAAGCCGCGGTTGATCCTGCTCGACGAGCCAACATCCGGAATGGGAATCGACGACGTCGAGGGGATGAAGGCTCTGATCCGCGATCTGGGCCGCGACCACACGGTGCTCCTCATTGAGCACAACATGGGCATCGTCATGAACATCAGTGACACCGTGACGGTCATGCGCGCGGGCCGCGTGTTAGTGGAGGGGCCACCCGCCGTGGTGCGAGACGATCCGGAAGTGCGGCGCGCCTATCTCGGCAACATGATTACGGGTGATCTCGCATGACCACGGCATTGCTCGAAATCGAAAACGTGCATGGCTATTACGGAAAGAGCCATATCCTTCAGGGCGTGACCCTCGAGGTGCGGGCCGGCGAAGTCGTGACGCTGCTCGGCCGGAACGGCGCCGGTAAGACATCGACCCTCAAGAGCATCAGCGGCCTGCTCGCGCCGAGCACCGGACGCGTGCGCTTCGCCGGAACGGACGTCACGGGATGGCGTCCTCACAAAATCGCGCAGCGCGGACTCGCCCTGGTGCCCGAAAACCGCGGCATCTTCGGACTACTCAGCGTCGAGGAGAACCTACGCATCGCGGAGCGAAAGGGCTCGCCCTGGTCGCTGAAGGATGTGTACAGGATCTTTCCACGCCTTGAAGAACGCCGCCGCAACGGAGGCGGCCAGCTCTCCGGCGGCGAGCAGCAGATGCTGGCCATCGCTCGCGCTCTTCTTAACGCACCGAAACTACTGATGCTGGATGAGCCCGTCGAAGGACTGGCTCCCGTTATCGTCGATGAGATTGTCGACCAGATCAAGAAGATCCGCGCGGCCGGAATCCCAATCCTGCTCGTCGAGCAGAACCTCGCCGTCTGTACGCAACTCGCCGACCGTCACTATATCCTAGAGCTCGGTCGGGTTGTCTATCACGGCACGCATGATGAGTTCGCAGCCGATGAGGCAACGAAGGACCGCTACCTGGGCGTGAAGGCCCATTGACCCCCGTTTGGTAAACCCAATGATTCCCAATCTGCAAATCAATCCCCAGCGTCTCTGGGATAGTTTGATGGAAACCGCCAGGATCGGCGGAACGGCGAAGGGCGGCGTGTCGCGCCTGACCCTGACGGACACCGACAGGCAAGTGCGCGACTGGCTTAAGCAGGAATGCGAGAGGCTCGGTTGCACCGTGACGATCGACGAGGTCGGCAACATGTTCGCCGTTCGCCCCGGCCGGCGCGCCGATCTCCCTCCCATCGCGATCGGCAGCCATCTTGATACGCAGCCCACGGGCGGAAAGTTCGACGGGATCCTCGGGGTGCTCGGCGGCCTGGAGGTGCTCAAGACCCTTCAGGATTCCGGCTACGAGACGAACGCGCCTCTTATGTTGGTGAACTGGACCAACGAGGAGGGCTCGCGCTTCGCGCCCGCGATGCTCGGGTCTGGCGTTTATGCGGGCGTCTTCGACCGGGCCTATGCGGACAGCCGGGAAGATCGTCAAGGCGTCACGTTCGGCGCGGCTATCGAGGCAATCGGCTATCGAGGCGCCGTCAAGGCTGGATCAGTCACGCTCGGAGCGATGTTCGAGCTGCATATTGAGCAGGGGCCCATCCTCGAACAGGAAGAGAAGGTCATCGGAGTCGTCCAAGGCGTGCAGGGGATGCGCTGGTATGAGGTCTCCGTCACCGGACGAGAGGCGCATACGGGCTCAACTCCGATGTCCATGCGGCGGGACGCCCTTGTGGGCGCGGCGCGGCTCATCGACCGGATCGAGGGAATCGCCCTGGAGCACGCGCCTTCCGCCGTGGGCTCCGTTGGGCTGATCGAGGTGCAGCCCAATTCGCGAAACGTCGTCCCGGGCTATGTGTTCTTCACTGTTGATTTCCGCCATCCAGAGGATGATGTCCTCGACGTAATGGAGCGCAAGCTCCTGGCCGCGATCGACGAGATGGCCGGCAAAGGTAGCCTCGGTGTGGAATCCAAGAAGGTCTGGGAATCGCCCGCCGTCAGGTTCGATGCCGATTGCCTTGCTTCCGTGAAAAAGAGCGCGCAGACGGCCGGGTACCCGGCGCGTGACATGATCTCGGGCGCGGGTCACGATGCGGCCTACGTCGCCCGAGTCGCGCCGACCGCCATGATCTTCGTGCCCTGCGCAGGCGGGCTGAGCCACAACGAGGAGGAAAGCACGTCCTTTGAGGAATGCGCGGCGGGAGCGCAGGTGCTCCTCGGCGCCGTTCTCGACTACGACGGGCGCGGCACGGACCGCCTGAACTGACGGGCATCCATTAAGGCCCGGTACACGGAACCATCGGCGCTGGGCAGCGCCTTCACAAGGATAGCCGACATGCGCTTCGTCGTCGCCCGCATGAATCATGAAACCAATACGTTCTCGCCGGTGCCGACGCCGCTCGCATCGTTCAACCCGCGCTGGGACGAAGATGCCCTGCAGGCGGGAACGGGATCGCGCACGGCCATGGGCGCCTTCCTGGCCTTTGCGGAAGCGCGCGGCGCGGAGGTGGTGACGCCAATCTTCGCCACCGCCAACCCGAGCGGTCCCGTCGCTGACGATGCCTTCGAGACTATGGCGGCCGCCATCGTCGACGCGGTCCGGAACGGATGCGACGCCGTTCTCCTGGATCTTCACGGGGCGATGGTGACCGAGAGCCTGGAGGACGGCGAGGGCGAGCTCCTCGCCCGCATCCGTGCCGTCGCGCCCGATGTGCCGCTCGGCGTCGCCCTCGACCTTCACGGCAACATCACTGAACGCATGGTTGCGAACGCCGACGTGCTCGTCGGCTTCAAGACCTATCCGCACGTGGACATGTACGAAACTGGTGCTCATGCGGTGCGGCTCGTTGGACGCATGCTCGACGAGGGGCTCGCGCCGAAGCGGGCTTGGTGCCATCCGCCGCAACTGGCCCATACCTTGAAGATGAACACCGGCGTTCCCGGAGCCATGCAGGATGCGATCAGGGCTGCGAGAGCCGCGGAAGAGCGGTCCGGCGTGCTGGCTGTCAGCGTTTTCGGCGGCTTTCCGATCGCCGACATCGCGGATGCCGGTGTATCGGTGATCACGGTCGCGGAATCGGCCGATCTCGCCGCGGAGACTGCGCGCGAGATCGGCGGGCTCCTGTGGAAGCGACGCGCCGAGTTCGTGTACCACGAGGAGCCACTCTACCAGTCGATCGCCGTGGCGCGTGCCGCCGCCGAAGGAGTGGGGCAAGGGCCCGTGTTGCTGCTCGATCATGGCGACAACTGCATGTCCGGTGGCACCTGCGATACTATGGACGTTCTCGGCGAGGCGCTGGCGCAGGGGCTCGATGACATCGTCGCTGGTCCAATCTGCGATCCTGAAGCCGTGGCGGCAATGATGGCCGCAGGAGTCGGCGCCCGGATCGAGCTCGGGATCGGCAACCGCGTGGCGATGCCGCGCATAGGCGTCTCTAAGCGCCCGCTGGAACTCGCCGGGGCAGTCCGTGTTCTGGGCGACGGTGAGTATACAATCAGCGGGCCGACCTATACGGGCATGCGCTGCCTCATGGGGCGAGCCGCTGTGTTGGACACCGGTCGGGCGCGGGTGCTCGTCACCGAGCGGCCTCACGAGCCGTGGGACCTTGCGGTGTTCACGAGCGTCGGTCTCGACCCCCGTGCGTGCCGTTACCTGATCCTGAAATCCCGCATGTATTGCCGTCCCGTGTTCGAGCCCATTGCGAGGGCCGTCGTCGAGTGTGCGAGCCGCGGGGTGACGAGCTCCGACTACAAGTTATTCCATTTCGAGAAACTCGCCCGTCCGGTATATCCTCTCCAGGAAGACATCCCGTGGAGACCTGAGGCGGTTCGACTATGAGAAGCGACAAGGATGGCGTTCCGGCCCGCGGGCGCGGACGGATGCAGCGCACGAAGCTTTCAGATCAGATCGCCGAAGACCTGAGGCGCTGGATTGCGCGGGAGGGCCTGAAACCGGGTGACCGGCTGCCCAACGAGAAAACCCTGATGCAGCATTACGGTTGCGCGAAGGGTACGCTTCGCGAAGCGCTGAAGGCCCTTGAAGTACAAGGGCTTGTGAAGATGCAGACTGGCCCGAACGGCGGCGCCGAGATCCAACCCGTTTCGATCGACGCGGCCATGCAGCAGTTGCGCAGTTACCTCCATTTCCAAGTGCTGGATTTCGAGCAGATCTACGTCCTGAGGCGCAGTCTCGAGGTGTCCTTGGCGGAAAGCGTCGTTGGCCGTCTGACGGAGGACCAGTTGCAGAGGCTTGAGACCAATATCGAGCAATGCGTCGAAGCCCGCGACAACGGCGACCGTGTCGCAGGCCGTCGGCTCGAGATCGAATTCCACGACATTCTCTGCGAGAGTTGCGACAATCCTCTGCTCGCCTTCATCTGCCGCTTCCTAAACGGGCTCCTGCGCGATCTCGTCGAGTTCCGCAGCGACCGCTACGACGAGCACGAGGCCTTCGGTCAGCACAACGTGGCGAGCCACCGGGATCTCGTGGCGGCGTTCCGTGTTAAGGATCGCCGTGCCGTCAGCCGAATCATGCGGGAGCACATGTGCTGCGCGGAAAGCTTCATGCAGCGCCTCGATGCATCCTTCCGCTCTGATTTGCTGAGCACTGCCTGAGATTGATTGCTTTGAGGGGCTGGGCTGGGCGATGACGCCGTCTACGTTGCAGTCGTTCAGTGGCGCCGACCTTTGAGCCGCCATCGACGCAGTAGACCAGCGCATCATCAGCATTCTCCGGGCCAACGGGCGTATCACGAACGCCGGCTTAGCCAAGAAGACTGGACTGTTTCTGTCGGCGCGCCTGCGCCGTGTGCGGCTTCTTGAGGAGAGCGGAACGATCCGCGGGTTTTCCATCCTAATCAATATCTGGCTGCGGCATCGGAAACCATCGTCATCATACAGATCATGTTGGAGCGGCAGACGGACGAGTATCTCAGGCGCTTCGAGGGGCAGCCTGCTAAGATCCGGACATACGGGAGTGCTATCTCATGACCGGAACGTCGGACAACCTTCTGCGTGTGGCCGTGCCTGACACGGCGAACTACAAGCGCATTCACACGGACGTTCTATCCTGCCTGCCTAGCGTCGCCCGACTCCAGCCGAGATTGCGATCGGTGCAGGTGGACGGCAGCGAGGTGCTCACGGCCGACGCCAATATAGCAGCCATGGGCAGCTATACGCCCCGTCTGGTGAAGCGCATAGGGATCCATCTGCCGATTTATCCATTAATGGGCTACCGTCGATCATGCCCATCGTCAATGCCGTTGCTGCGCCAGTCTCGACCGTCATGGACGAGACTTACAAGATCGGGACCACACGCTT
Source organism: Microvirga sp. (assembly GCA_035944695.1). GTDB lineage: Bacteria > Pseudomonadota > Alphaproteobacteria > Rhizobiales > Beijerinckiaceae > Microvirga. The sequence goes on from DASZBB010000008.1 coordinate 7,695, forward strand.
CGGCGACTGGATTCGGGTCGGCGGAACTGGCTGGCTTCAGCCAGCGCCTGCGGGCGCCGCGGCGGGCCACTTTGGAGCACTCGGTTACGGACCTGTTCCCGCAGGGCGGGAACGTCAAGCAGGCCAGCTTCTGGACCGGCTTGCGGCCGATGACGCCCACGACACGCCGGTGGTGGGCGCAATCCGGTACAGGAACCTGTACACCAACACCGGTCATGGCACCCTCGGCTGGAACATGGCCTGTGGCTCAAGACGGGCTCTAGCCGACCTGATCTCCGGCCGGTTGTCGGAGGTATCCCACAAGGACCTCGCTGCCGATCGCCACAGGAACGAGTGGCGCTTCCAGGCCGCATAAACCCATCTGACGCTCGCCGTTTCAAGGCCAGACATCCCTCACAAAATCAGAACGTGGGCGGCGTGCAGGCGCTGACGACCTCACAGGACACGGAACCGACACATCGAAAGCGATGCGGTCTCCAGCTTTCGAAGTAATAGGCGTCACCCGGCCCAAGGATCCGCCGTTCGCCCTCGACAGTAACTTCCAGGCGCCCGCTCAAGATGATGCCGCCCTCTTCGCCTTGATGCGTCAGAGGAACCTTGCCAGTGTCCGCACCAGGCTCGTACCGCTCCTTCAGGATCTGAAGCGCACGACCGAACAGATTATTGCCCACCTGACGGAAGGAGATCTTTCCCTTTCCGATCTCAACCAGTTCGTCGGAGCGATAAAAAGCCTGCTTCGGCTTCTCCGGTTCGAGCGCAAAAAACTCGGCCAACCCGATCGGGATGCCGTCCAGAATGCGCTTTAGCGCACCGACTGATGGATTGGTCTGGTTCGACTCGATCAAGGAAATCGTCGAATTGGTGATGCCTGCACGCTTGGCAAGCTCACGCTGAGACAGGTTATGCAGCCCCCGAATATAGCGAAGCCGTCGGCCCAGATCGAATTCCATCGCAGCACATTGACCCGTGTGTTTCAGTTGTTCGATATAAAGCAAACACACCGCTGCGCACTAAGCAATATCAGCTACTTAACAGAGAAAAGAAAA
>DASZBB010000009.1:0-2537 GCA_035944695.1 Microvirga sp.
CGTCAGTCTTGAAGTCCGACGTTTCGCCCGAAACGATGTTCTTCAGCCGCACATGGGTGACCGAGGAAGGGTTCTCGCTGCCGCAGATCTCCTCGACGGCCGAGTTCCAGATCACGTCGATCTTGGGGTGCTTGAACAGGCGATCCTGCAGGATTCGTTCGGCCCGCAGGGAATCCCGGCGGTGGACCAGCGTGACCTTGGACGCGAGATTGGCGAGGTAGAGCGCCTCCTCGACGGCGGTGTTGCCGCCACCGACCACGACAACTTCCTTGTTGCGGTAGAAGAAGCCGTCGCAGGTCGCACAGGCCGAGACGCCGAAGCCCTGGAACTGGCCCTCGGACGGCAGGCCGAGCCACTTGGCCTGCGCTCCGGTGGCGATGATAAGCGCGTCGCAGGTATAGGTCTGGCCGGAATCGCCCTCCAGCCGGAAGGGACGCTGCTTCAGGTCCACCTTGGTGATGTGGTCGGAGACCATGTGGGTGCCCACATGCTCGGCCTGCATCCGCATCTGCTCCATGAGCCAGGGGCCCTGGATCACGTCGGCGAAGCCCGGATAGTTCTCCACGTCCGTGGTGATCATGAGCTGCCCGCCGGGCTGAAAACCGGAGATCATCACCGGTTCGAGCAGGGCGCGCGCCGCGTAGATCGCTGCCGTGTAGCCGGCCGGCCCTGAGCCGATGATGATGAGCTTGGCGTGAGAATGGGCCATCAGGGGGTCTCCAGTGACAGGGCGATATCCGGCAGGCCAAGAGCGCGGCGGTGGCGGCTCAAACCCTCGGCTATGGCCTCCGCGACCTTGGGTGTTGAATTTAGGGGTTCATAGGGCCGTCCTTCAAGACGGCCCTCGAAGGGATGCACAACTCCATGGGCTTTAAGGGCCTGCATGTAAACATCCAGTTTCGGATGGCCCCCTGAGGGCTCGAACACCAGGATCGGCCGGCCGGACACGGCGGCCTCGCCGATCATGTTGAAGGAATCCGCCGTCGCGACGACGAAATCCGCCAGGGCGAGAAGGCTGACATAGGGGTTCTCGCCCGCGCCATCCCAGAAAAACCCCCCATGCTCAGCGGCAAGGCCCTTCAGAGTCTCCCGCAGGGCGGGCGGCGTGCGGCGCGAGGCCGTGACCATCAGGCCGGCTCCGGTCTCGGCCACGGCCGTCAGATGCCGGACGAAGCGGGCTATGTCCTCGTTCGTGAATCGATGGTGGCGGCTGTCGCCGCCGGCGAGCACGGCAATGCGTGGATGGGAGAGATGGACAAGGCGCGGATCGGGATGGGACCGCGCCTCCTCGATCCGCGTGGCCGAGACCCGGTGCGGCGGGGTCAGGGTGTTGAGAACGTTCGGCCCCCGCAGGCGGTCGTAGCTCGGAGACCAGATGAAGTCCGCCGTCTCCGGACCGGTGCGGGGATCCTTGAGGAAGACCGTATAAGCTCGTCCCCCGGTCGCCCGCTTCACGTGGCGGAGATAGGCCACGGCCCGGCGGCCCGAGGCGACGAGAAGGTCGGGAAAGGGTGGGGCGAGGGGGCTGTTCGGGGAGCCGGGCCGCTCGCGGGGGTCGATGGGTCCCCAGGGCATGATCCAGCTGAAAGGGGGCTTCGGCTTGATCCGGCGGATCTCCGGGCTAAGGCCGAGGGCTTCGGTCACGCTCAGGGCCTGCAGCTCGTCCCCGGCCTTGCCATCGGTCAGCACCCAGGTGATAAGGCCGGTATCCTTGCGCAACATTCGATCAACGAGCCTGTGGAGTTCATGAAGTTCGTTGCGACTTAATCGCCTGTCCTTCTTGTGCAGACCCTCTACACGGTCTACTCAGCCAAGACGAGATTTTTTGACCAGATGCCGCATGATCAGGGCGACCGGTCGGTTCCCCTTGCCTGATCCTGCCTGAGCGGAGTTACCGTGCGCGGACGCCTCGATTCCATCGACTGGGCCATCCTGAAAGAACTGCAGGCCGACGGCAGCATCACCAATGTGGAGCTCGCCCGCCGGGTCGGCTTGTCGGCCCCGCCATGCCTGCGCCGGGTGCGGGCGCTGGAGAGCGCCGGGATCATCAAGGCCTACCGGGCCATCCTCGATCCGAAAAATCTCGGCTTCGAGATCGTCTGCTTCGCCATGGTGCAGCTCGACATCCAGGGCAAGAAGGAGCTTCAGGAATTCGAGCAGCGGGTGAAGGATTGGTCCATGGTCCGCGAGTGCTGGACCCTCTCGGGCGACATCGACTTCATCCTCAAATGCGTGGCCCCGAACCTTGCATCCTTCCAGGGCCTCGTATCCGAACTCACCTCCCTGCCAAACGTGCGCAACGTCCGCACGGCGCTCACCCTCGACCTGATCAAGGACGAGCCTCTGGTGCCGATCGAGGATGTTGTAGAAGCCGAGGGCTGAGGCTCTCTGCGTTCCCCTTCCGATCGGGATGGCCGTGACGAGCCCGGCCATGACGGGTGCGGATGCTGATTTCACTTGATGTCAAAGAGCCAGCACCTTGGGGCCCGGAGCTTGTGGCTCCGAGCCTTGCGGTGAGATCGAGGGTGGCGCGAGAG
>DASZBB010000010.1:0-21668 GCA_035944695.1 Microvirga sp.
CCATCACGGCATGATCTATGCGCCGGAAGCCGTGGCGGACGCGATCCTGTTCGCGGCCTCCCATCCCAAGCGCGACATGTTCGTGGGCTCGCAGGCCAAGATGGCCGCGGTGATCGGCGGGATCGCGCCGCGGCTCACCGACTGGATCATGGAACGCATCATGTTCCGCAACCAGGTCTCCGCCACCCGCCCGTCCCGCGGCCGGGAGGACAACGCCCTCTACGAGCCCGGCTACGGCCTGCACGAGCGCGGCACCCATGAAGGGTTCGTGCGCGGGCGCAGCCTCTACGTGCAGGCGACCAAACGGCCGCTGGTCACGGCCCTGGCGCTGCTCGGCGCGGGGCTTGCGGCGGGGGCGGTCATGCGCTCGCGCGGCTCGGGCCGCCCGCGCCGGCGGGCGCAGGACTGGCAGCCGCATCCGGCCCGGGTGGCCGAGCGCCACAGCGACGTGCCTCTGCACAAGAGCGGGCCGCGGCCCGAGAGCGAGCGCCCCATGCCGGCTAACACGCCCGCCCCCGCCGAGAAGGAGGCCAGGCCCCTCGCCCCGCGCCGCAACGGACCGGACGGCAGCGCCGTGGCGACCACCAGCCCCACGGGAGTCTCCCACTTCTGAAGAAGCAAAGGGCGGCCGCGAGGGCCGCCCTTTCTCAATACCGGTTGCGCGCCCGGTAGCCGCCCCGGCACTTCACCTCTTCCTTGTACTCGCCGCTCTTCTCCAGCTTGCGCTCGTATTTGCAGCGGCCGTCGTCATATTCCTGCTTGAAGGCCCGGCGCTCGCGGCGGGGGCGCTCGTAACCATAGCCGTATCCCCGGCCGGGATCGTCGTAGCTGCGCTCGTAGGCGCCGCGCCAGCGGCCCTTGCCGCTCTCGTCCTTGTCCGGATCGGCCGAGGCGCTGCCCGTCCATCCGACCAGGATCAGGCTCAGGGCGGCAGTCCATCCAGCAATCTTCATGACGAAACTCCTGACCCGCTCCGAGGGAGAAGGAACGTGGGTGACGGAAAGGGTTCCATTGCCTGAGACCGACTGAACCTCGCCCGAACGGCGGTTTCCTGCTCCGCCGTACCTCGTTGAATTCCCCCGAAACGCGATGGGCGGCCTTGAGGCCGCCCATCGCCGTCTCACGCCGCCGGGGCGGTCAGAGCCGTCCCATCAGCAGCAGGATGATGAGGATGAGCAGGACCACGCCGAGAAGGCCGCTCGGACCGTAGCCCCAGCCGCGGCTGTAGGGCCAGGCCGGCACGGCGCCGATGAGCAGCAGGATCACAAGGATGAGCAGGATGGTGCTGAGTCCCATAGAGAATTCTCCCTCCAATAGCACCGCCTCGACGGGGCGGCGTTCGTCCAGGGAAACTTGGCCGTAGGAGAAAAAGTTCCCGCCTGTTTTCCCTGTGGATGAGTCCCGAGGGGGTAGGTCTGGCGGCGGAACGATCACCCTGGCTTGACGTTACTCCCTCGGCGATTGGGTGCCGCCATTCAGTGCGACCCCTGCGGGAGGTCGCTACCCTCGATGGACCAGGACAGCCCAATGCAGAAAAAGAATCCGAGCGTGATGCCCCACGACGATCCAGAGCCGATTCCTGGCCTCAGCAATTCCGATTCCCCAGCCCTCAGCCGCTCGGTCCAGGCCCAGATCGGCCAAAGGCTGCGTCAGTTCTACGATGCCCTGGCACTGGGCGAGCAGCCGGTGCCGGACCGCTTCATCGAGATCATCAACCGGCTCGACGGCGTGAAGGCGGAGAAGCAGCAATCATGAGTATCGATACTGATTTGCGCGACTCCATGCTCAAGGCGACGCCGAACCTGCGCGCCTTCGCCATCTCGCTCACGAACAACGTGGACCGCGCCGACGACCTCGTGCAGGAGACCCTGATGCGGGCGATCGCCAACATCGACCGCTTCCAGCCCGGCACGAACATGCAGGCCTGGCTCTTCACCATCCTGCGCAATCTCTTCCATTCCGAATACCGCAAGCGCCGCCGCGAGGTGGAAGATGCGGATGGCAAGTATGCGGCCGCCCTCTCGGTGCAGCCGGACCAGCTGCCCCATCTCGATTTCGAGGATCTGCAGAAGGCCCTCGCCCGCCTGCCCCACGATCAGCGCGAGGCGCTGCTGCTGGTGGGCGCCTCCGGCTTCTCCTACGAGCAGGCGGCGGAGATCTGCGGTTGCGCGGTCGGCACCATCAAGAGCCGCGTCAACCGGGCCCGCAACCGGCTGGCCGAGCTGATGCACTTCACCGACATGGAGGAGGATCTCGGCCCGGACCGCGTCACCCTCTCGGTGATGCACGCGGTCGCCTGACAGGCCCTAAGGCAGCCAAGGAGCTCTCGACCGACAGGCGCTCCGGAACGGGCGCCTGTGGATTTAGCGACGCCGGAACTGCTGGTTGCCGCGCTGCGGCGGCCGCGGGCCGGAAGAGGCGCCCGAATCCTTATGACGGAAGATGAGGCGGCCCTTTTCGAGATCGTAGGGCGACATCTCGACGGTCACCCGGTCGCCGGCGAGGGTCTTGATGCGGTTCTTCTTCATCTTGCCGGCCGTGTACGCGATCACCTCGTGCCCGTTGTCGAGCTGCACGCGGTAGCGCGCGTCGGGCAGAATTTCGGTCACAAGTCCTTCAAAGGTAATCAGTTCTTCCTTTGCCATGCAAAGCCTTCCCTCATAACAAAAAAGCCGCCCCTGAACCGGAACGGCCATATGCAAGAGGACGTGCTTGCACGTCCTCCGGCATCAAACCTTACGCGTTCTGCAGGTTCACTGCAGATTGGCGGCCGGTGCGCTGGTCGGTCTGAAGCTCGTAAGAGATCTTCTGGCCTTCGCGCAAGCCGCGCATGCCGGCACGCTCAAGCGCCGTGGCATGAACGAACACGTCCTTGCCGCCGTTGTCGGGCTGGATGAAACCATAACCCTTGGTTTCGTTGTACCACTTCACGGTTCCCTGTTCCATGGGAAATCCTTTCACTGTCGTTTGCACGTGGATGAGGGCCTTGGGCCAGTCACCCGCTAGTCGATAGATGGTAGAGAGAAGGAACGTGCGCCCGGCAGTGCCAAAGCGGGAAGCCCAGTCGTCCGGCCAAATGTCGATGGCCCGTACCTAAGGCACGGATGGGGCAATTACAAGGCAATGCCCTCACGAGGACGACAAACGGACCTCGTTGGAACTTCTGGGATTTCGGCCCGACCTAGCGGTTCCCGCGGATGCCGGACACGATGCGCTGCAGGGCTTCCTCGCCGGCCGGCGTGAAGACGATCTCGCGACCGTCCGCCTTGATGAGGCCGCGCCCGTCGAGCTCGTCCACGGCGGCCTCGCTCGCCCTGTGTCCGGAGCCGTCCTTCTGGACCACGCTGCGGACCCGCTGGCCGCTCGACAGCTCGTGATAGGCCGCGAAGGCGAAAACCGCCAGCGCCTCGTCGCTCAATCCGGATAGATCCGCCATGGTAACCTCGGTTCTCTCGTCGATTCCGTTCCGGTCAATGCAAAGCCGGCACACCCGTTCAAGTGCAGCGTTCAAAAAACCGCGCGCAACGCCCGACCGGAGCCCTAGGAACACTCGCCTGAGCCTTCACGTTGGTTGCGCGAAACCACCTCGGTGACCCTGAACCAACCACGACGAGGAGCGCTCCCATGGCCAACGAACGCCGCTACGGCACTTCAGATTTCGATCGGCGCGACCGCGAGGACGACGGCTACATCGCCCGCCGCGGCTTCGGCAATCGCAGCGCGGGCTACGACCGGGGATCCCGCTCGGACGACGATTACGGCGCGCGCCGGGAGCGCGATTTCGGGGATTCGGCGGGCTACGGCACCGGCGGCTCGGCCCTCGACTGGCACGATGTGGTCGGCGAGGATCGGGGCGGGTATGACCGTCCCTTCTTCGGCACCGACCGGCGCCGCGACCCGGATCAGTTCGGTCAGGACCGTTACGGCCGGGATCGCTACGGCCAAGACCGCTACGGCTCCGAGAGCTTCGGGCGCGGGTCGCGGGATTACAACGAGGATCGCGGCTTTCTCGATCGGGCCGGAGACGAGGTTCGGTCCTGGTTCAGCGACGACGACGCGGAGCGGCGCCGCGACCGGGACATGCGCGAAGCCGGCCAGCATCGCGGTCGCGGGCCGAAGGGCTATCAGCGCTCCGACGCCCGCATCCTGGAGGATGTGAACGATCGTCTCACGGAGGATCCGCATATCGACGCCTCGGAGATCGAGGTGCGGGTGGAAGGCCGGGAGGTCACGCTCACCGGCACCGTGAACAGCCGCTTCGAGAAGCGCCACGCGGAGGATCTCGCCGAGTCCGTCTCCGGCGTCACCCATGTTCAGAACAACCTGCGCATCCAGCAACAGGCGGATGCGGGCATTGCCGGCACCATGATGTCCGGTGCCGGCGCGGCAGGGGCCGGCAGCGCGGGCCTGCCGGAAACCGCAGGGGCCGGCAAGGTCGGATCGACCCGGCGGCGCAGCGGCGGGTCCTCGGCCGGCGGGATCTGACCGTCATCCCGACCGCCGGTTTACCAGGATGCGCTTCTCCCCTTGGGGACTGGGCGCATCTGTCGTACCAAGGCCTTTGCCTTTCCCCTGACGCATACACTCCCCATATGGGGATGGGAAAGACGAGGACGCTTATGGCAGGAATTTCCGTCACGCTCGAAGGCGACAACATCCAGCTGGCATTCCAGAAGGGGGAGCAATCGACCGCCGTGGTCATGGATCCTCATGCCGCCCGCTCGCTGGTGAGGGCCGTGAGCCAGTTGCTCGCCGCCATTGGCGAGACCGCCGAGGACGGGGACGAGACGCCGGAAGAACTGGTCGACGTGACGTCCCAGACCATCGACATCGGCATGGACGAACACGGCATGGCCGTGGTTGCCCTCCAGGCCGGCATGATGCCGCCCTTCCTGCTGCGCCTGAAGGACGACGAAGCCCGCCACATCGCCAACAGCCTGCTGGAGATCCTCAACTCTCCGCGGGACGTCCGGGTCTCGCACGGGGATCATTAGGCCCGGTCGGACCTGATCGGACCCGTCTCCCATTAAGCTGGACCGGTCCGGAACTTCATTACGGCCATTCTGTTGTCGAACGCGGGGCATTCTCGGCCGCGCTTGGACAAGGCCATGGCAGTTCACGATCCAGATCTCGTTTCCAGTGCCCATCCGGGCGTTCCCATGATGGACGCCAAGGCGGAGCCAACCCTCAAATACCCGGAATCCGAGGCGTTCTATGCCGAGGCGCTGAGGGAGCTCAACCATCTCGGACTGCCCTTCCTGCTCGCCGGTACCTACGCGCTCTCCGCCTATACGGGGATCACGCGGCCGACCAAGGATCTCGACATCTTCTGCAAGGCCGGCGACTACACGCGGGTCCTGTCGCATTTCAAAAGCATCGGTTATTCCGTCGAGATCGAGGACGACCGCTGGCTCGGCAAGGTCTTCAAGGGCCAGTATTTCTTCGACGTGATCTTCGCCTCGTCGAACGGCACCATGCCGATCGGCGACCAGTGGTTCGAGCGCGCCCGTCAGATCGAGGTCTTCGGCTCGCCCGTGCGCATCGTCGGGCCGACCGAGCTCGTCTGGTCGAAATGCTTCATCCAGCTGCGCCACCGCTACGACGGCGCCGACGTGGCGCACACCATCCTGAAAGCACACGACCAGATCGACTGGCACGCCCTGCTCGCCTACATGGAAGTGCATTGGGAGGTGCTGCTCATGCACCTGCTCAATTTCCGCTGGATCTACCCGTCCGAGCGCGACAAGGTTCCGCGCTGGGTCATGGACGAGCTTCTCGACAGGCTCGCCAAGCAGCTCGATCTTCCGCCGCCGCAGATGAAAGTCTGCCGCGGGCGGATGTTCTCCCGCATCGACTACGAGATCGATGTCAAGCAATGGGGCTTCGCCGATGTGGGCGGCGAAGGTGAATGGCGGAATGAGTGATGAACCACAGCAGGTGATGAAGGTCGCCGCCATGGGCGACCTTCACGTTCGTGAAGACAATGCAGAATCCTATCGCGATCTCTTTGGAGAGATCTCCAGGGAGGCCGACGTGCTCGTGCTCGCGGGCGATCTGACGGATCTCGGCAAGCCGAAGGAGGCGGAGCTTCTCGCGCAGGATCTGAAGGCCTGCTCGATCCCGGTGGTCGGCGTGCTCGGCAATCACGATTACGAATGTGGCGCGCACGAAGAGGTCGGGCGGATCCTGCGCGATGCCGGCATGAAGCTGCTCGACGGGCAATCGGTCGAAATCGACGGCGTCGGCTTCGTGGGCGTCAAGGGCTTCGCCGGCGGTTTCGGGCGGCGCATGCTGGGCTATTTCGGCGAGCCGGCCATGAAGCAGTTCGTCAACGAGACCATGAACGAGACCCTGCGGCTGGAAAATGCCATGCGTCACGTTCGCGCCAAGCGTTCCATGGTCATTCTGCATTATGCGCCGATCGTCGAGACGATCGAGAGCGAGCCGCTGGAGATCTATCCCTTCCTGGGCTCGTCACGGCTCGCCGAGACCATCGACCGCTTCAAGGTGAACGCCATCGTGCACGGCCACGCCCATCGCGGCCGTTTCGAGGGTCGCACGCCCGGCGGACAGCCGGTCTACAATGTCGCCAAGCATATCGAGAAGCCGACCGGCAAACCCTACGCCATCATCGAGATCTGAGCCGGCCCGCAAGCGTCGCCGGCTCGCGATGTGTCGCGTGTTGCAGGCTTAGTAGCGCGTGCCCGGATCGGTCGGGTTGCCCGGCAGGTAATCGGGTTCGGAACCGGGCCCTTTCGGATCCGTGATCCCGGGATCGTTGACGGGATAGGGGGTGCGCGGTCCCGTCGGGCCGATATCCGGCTCCTCGTCGGGAACGGAGCCCGGCGGCACCTCGCTCGGGATGTTGCCGCCTGGCACGGGATCGTTCGTCGGTACTCCTGGATTGACCATCGTCTCTTCCTCGATTTTTCTTGAATCCTTGATCGGGTCAACAGGAGCGCGCCGCCAGGGTTCCGCTGTCGCTCTCGGAGGAACCCCTCCCCGCCCCGTCCGTTCTCACCTTGATTTTCCCATAACGACGGAGAGAGAACGATGCCTGACATCAAACAGGCCAGGATCCTCATCATGGCCACCGACGGATTCGAGGAATCGGAGCTGACGGTCCCGCAGGAAAAGCTTTCGGATGCGGGCGCAACGGTCGAAGTCGCCGCACCGAAGTCACGCATGAAGTCCGGCAAGATCTATGGCTGGGACAAGACGGACTGGGGCAAGACCGTGGCCGTCGACAAGGACATCGAGGATGTGAATCCGGCGGATTACGACGCGCTCGTGCTCCCGGGCGGCCAGATCAATCCCGACAAGCTGCGCGTCGAGCCGAAAGCGCTCGAGATCATCCGTGCTTTCTACTCCTCGGGTAAGACAGTCGCGGCCATCTGCCATGCGCCTTGGCTCCTCATCGAGGCCGGGGTGATCAAGGGCAAGCAGTGCACGTCCTATCACTCGATCAAGACCGACGTGATCAATGCCGGAGGCCAATGGCGCGACGAGACGGTGGTGACCGACCATGGCCTCATCACCAGCCGCAACCCGGGCGATCTCGATGCTTTCGTGAGCAAGATCATCGAAGAGGTGCGCGAGGGCTCCCATGCGGGCCGCCGCCAAGCCGCAGAATAATCCCTGTCGACTCGGAGTTGAAAAAAAGCGGCCGGTTCGTTCTCACCGGCCGCTTTCGTATCAGCATCAGACGCTGTTTAAGCCTGCTGGATCGCGGAGATCTTCCAGGGGCCGCCCTGATCACGGCGGAACGTCCAGAGCTCCGTCGCTTCCTCGACCTTGCTCGGATCGCCTTCCACCACGCGGCCCGTCGTCCTGTCGACCATCACATCCGTGATGCCGAAGCGCATGGCCACGGTGGCGTAGTCCGTGGTGCCCTCGCGCCAAGCCTCCGAGAGGTCGCCCTGGTTGAGACGCACATTGGAGAGCTTGTTCACGACGCCACGGGCGGCGTTGTCGTTGAGCTCTTCCTGGATGTAGCCGGCCATCTCGGGCGTGGCGAGCTGCCAGAGCTTGGCGACGTCTTCCCGCGAATAAGCGTCCTGCATCTCCACGAGGCCACGCTCGAAGGCGGCGTAGTCCGTCTCGCCGATGCCGATCTCGTCGCGCACACCCGGACGAGACTGGGCCTGCTGCGACCTGCCGCCCAGAGCACCACCCAGGGCCCCGCCGAGACCACCGCCCAAGCTACCGAGGCCGCCACTCACAGGCCGCCCTCCTGTCGGAGGCACGCTGCCGCCCATCGAGCGAGCATAGCCCTGCCCAGCCCCGGCATAGGCCGGCTGCTGGCGCCTGCTGCGGAACCATTTCATCGCGAGGGAGACCACCAGGACCACGAGGCCGATCTGCAGCAGAAGGCCGAGGATCGAGGCGAGGCCGCCGAGGCCGCCGAAGAAGCCGTGGCCGAACAGCATGCCGAGCAGGCCTGCGCCGAACAGACCAGCCATCAGACCGGTGCCGAAGCCGAAGCGGCGCGGCTGCGCCACGTTCGGAGCCGGAGTGCCGGGACGGGTCACGGTCGGGCCCTGGTTCGGGATCTGCGAGCGTTGGATCGGGGCGGCCGCCTCAGGAGCCGTCCGGGTCGCCGGCGGCGCCGTGTAGGTGCGTGCGCCGCGCGATCCGAAGCTGCCGCTTCCCCGTCCGACGCGAGCCTCTGCCGCGCTACCGGCGAGGACCAGGGCGGCCGCCAGGGCAACCATCACCCGGCTGCGGCGAGAAGCAAATGTCATCATCGTCTTCGTTTCATCCCATCGGAGCACAATGCTCCCACGGGATAATGTGGTGATGCCCCAAGGGTTGCGGAAGGGTCACGCGGTCCGATTTTGACCACGCCTTTAGGCGCACCCTGCCCTTCCCATCGTCCCCGGCCTCGTGTCCGTGAGCCCGATCCGAAAGCAGCCTCGCACGGGCGAGACGGCCGTCCCCGGACTTGATCCGGGGACGGCCATGACGTCCAAGCGTGAAACATTCAATGCTTCTGCTTGCGCTTCAACTCATCGATCCGCTTCGAGGCCTCGGCCTTGTCAAGATCAGGATCGAACGCCTTCGGATCGTGCGCCTGCTCGGACAGGGTCTTGAGATAAGACGCCTGGGCGCCGGTCATCGGCTCGTCGCCGGAGACCCACTCGTCCGGATCCTTGATCTGGTTGTCGGAAGGATCAGGACTGGCCTTCGGGTTAGCTGCCTCTGCGGAAGCTTTATGGTTAACGCCAGGGCGGCCAGTCGCTCTACCATGCGATGACATGCGAGACTCCTATTGTTCTCTCTTTGTTCTATAACGAGAACACCCTTGCAGATCATTGGTTCCTCAAGGAAAGGCGGATTACCCCTGCCGACTATTCCCCGTTATCCACAGATCTGGCCCTCGACTCGCCCACAAGCCTATGTTCTTGCTTCGTTCCGGCAGCAGTGCAAAGGAACGGCGATGCGCAAACCGAGTGGTCTCGAACGGCTCTATGTCGACTTCGATTCCTTCTTCGCCAGCGCCGAGCAGCACCTCCAGCCGCATCTGCGCGGCAAACCAGTCGGGGTGATCCCGGTCGATTCGGAGCATACCGGCCTCATCGCCGTCAGCCGGGAGGCGAAAGCGCTTGGCCTCAGGCGCGGCGCCTTCGTGCGGGAGGCCCGGACGCAATGTCCCGGCCTCGTTCTCGTGACGGCGCGGCACGAATTGTATGTGGATTTGCACAAGGACATCATTCGGGCGATCGAGACGGTTGTCCCGGTGAAGGCGGTCTGCTCCATCGACGAGATGCTCTGCGCCCTCCTCCCCGCCGAGTGGCCGCAGGCGCTCAGGGTCGGACAGCGCGTCAAGGACGCCATTGCCCGCGACATCGGCCCCACCCTCACCTGCTCGGTGGGTCTTGGGCCCAACGACCTCCTGGCCAAGATCGCAGCCGAGATGGAAAAGCCCGATGGCCTCGTGGCGCTTCACCCGGACGACCTGCCCGGCCGCCTGCTCTCTCTGGAGTTAACCGACGTTCCCGGCATCGCCCGGGGCGACGCGGCGCGCCTGGCCCGGGCGGGGGTCGGCGACATGGCCGCGCTCCTTCGGCTGCAGCCGAAAGAGCTGCGCCGCCTCTGGGGCAGCGTCGAGGGGGAGCGGCTCTGGATGGGGCTGCACGGCTACGCGGTGGAACGCCCCGAGACCCGCCGGCGCATGTTCGCCCACGGGCGTGTCCTGCCGGCGGACTGGCGCTCCCTGAACGGGGCCTATGCGGCCGCCCGCGTTCTCCTGGCCAAGGCTTCGGCCCGGATGCGCCGCGCCGGGTTCTCGGCCCGGGCGCTCGCCCTATGGCTCACCGACCGGCACAGCGCCGGGTGGTACGGAGAAGAACATTTCCGGCCGACCTGGGACGACCCGTCCCTGCTGGCGTCCTTGAGCCGCCTCTTCCTCCATGCCGAGCGGGAGGAGATGCATCGCAGCCGCAGCGTGCACGTCGCCCTGCACGATCTGGTCCCCTTGGCCGACATCGAGGAAGACCTGTTCGACCATACGCCGGAGGCGCAGCTCAAGCGCCGCATGGAGTATCTCTCCGTCATCGCCGATCAGCTCAACGTCACCCATCGGAAGGCACTCCTCCATTGGGGTCCCTGGGTGACGATCCCCGGCGGCTATGCGGGGGCGAAGATCGCCTTCAACCGCATTCCCGACGCGGAGGATTTTTGAAGGAACCGTCCGATACGCAGATGCCCGGCACAGGGCCGGGCATACGCAGACATGGACAAATAGCGGGAAAGCCTTAAGCGGCCTTGCTCTTGGGCTGCACCTCGGCCGAGTAGTCTTCCATCAGCACCTTGGTCATGTTGCCGGGCTGGAAGCGGTAGGGGCCGATCTCGGACACTGGAGTGACCTCCGCGGCTGTGCCGGTGATGAAGCACTCGTTGAAGCTCGACAGCTCGTCCGGCATGATCCGGCGCTCCGCCACCTCGAAGCCGCGGCGCTTGGCGAGATCGATCACCGTGCGGCGGGTGATGCCGTCGAGGAAGCAGTCGGCGATCGGGGTGTGCACGACGCCGTCGCGGATGAAGAACACGTTGGCCCCCGTGCACTCAGCCACACGGCCCTGCCAGTCGAGCATGAGCGCGTCGGCATAGCCCTTCCGCTCCGCCTTGTGCTTCGAGATGGTGCAGATCATGTAGAGACCCGCGGCCTTCGCGGCCGACGGAGCCGTGGCCGGATCGGGACGGCGGTATTCCGCCATGTCGATGCGGATGCCCTTCATCTTCTGGGCCGGGTCGAAGTAGCTCGGCCATTCCCAGGACGCGATGGCGAGGTGGATCTTGTTGTCCTGCGCGGCGACGCCCATCATCTCCGAACCGCGCCAGGCGACCGGTCGCAGGTAGGCGTCCTTCTGGCCGTTCTTCTCCAGCACGAGGCGCTTGGCCGCGTCGATCTCGGCCACTGTGTAGGGGATCTCGAAATCGAGGATCTGGGCCGATTTCTTCAGGCGCTCGGAATGTTCGGTCGACTTGAAGATCTCCCCGCCATAGGCGCGCTCGCCTTCGAACACGGAGGAGCCGTAATGAAGCCCGTGCGACAGGACGTGGAGCTGGGCATCCTTCCAGGGTACGATCTGCCCGTCGTACCAGATCCATCCATCACGTTGATCGAAGGGGGTCGCGGGCATCGTGTTTCTCCTTGAAGACAGACCTTTTGTGGCAACCGGGGCTGCGTAATTTCCGGCTTGCTTCCCGTCGATTTCAATTTCATTCATTTCGCGGAAGCGGCTTGACGAGTAACAATCGTCCTGAGATATGTCAACAAGGCTGACATAAAAATTGGAAACAGGATGGTGCCAGACGCAATTCCGGCTTTGAAGTCTCAGCAATCCGGCAAGGATGCAGGTAACGATATCCTGGCCGAGCAGCCGGCCTACGACCTCATCGAGTTGTTCTTCTTCGCCTACCGCGACTTCGTCAGCGATCCCGACAGGATCCTGGACGAATACGGCTTCGGGCGGGCTCATCATAGGGTCCTCCACTTCGTCAGCCGCCAGCCGGGCCTGACGATTGCGGAACTCCTGGATATCCTGAGGATCACGAAGCAGAGCCTCAACCGGGTTCTGAAGGAGCTCATCGAGAAGGACTTCATCGAGAGCCGGATGGGCACTTCGGACCGACGCCAGCGGCTGCTCTTTGCCACCCCCAAGGGCCACGATTTGGCCTTGAAACTTGCCAAGCTGCAGACCCGCCGCATCATGCGGGCCCTGTCGGAGATGGACCCTGAGGCGAAGGAAACGGTCACCCGCTATCTCCTGCGCCTCATCGATCCGGACGACAGCGCCCATGTGAAGCAGTTCGTATTCGGGCCCAAGAAAACCTGATAAGCAGGGCCCGACAAAGTAGCTTGACGCCCGATGGATGCACGCATCGACATTCCCGACCATGCTCCGCACGTCCTTGTGGTGGACGACGACCGACGCCTGCGCGACCTCCTGGCCCGATTCCTGACCGAGAACGGATACAGGGTCACGGCGGCGGCAAGCGCGGCCGAAGCGAGGGCGAAAGCCGGGAATTTCGTCTTCGATGCCCTCGTGCTCGACGTGATGATGCCGGGGGAAACCGGATTCGAATATGCCCGCAGCCTGCGCGAGCACTCGCAGGTGCCGATCCTGATGCTGACGGCGAGGGCCGATGCGTCCGACCGGGTGACGGGCCTGGAGATCGGCGCGGACGATTATCTGCCCAAGCCCTTTGAACCGCGCGAGCTGCTGCTGCGCCTCGGCAACATTCTCAAGCGCGCCCTGCCCGTGCCGGGTGCGCCGAACGCCGACGTGCCGGAGGTCATCCATTTCGGCCCCTTCTCGTACCGTTTCGACCGCGGCGAACTGCGGCGCGGGGATGAGGTGGTGCGCATCACGGAGCGCGAGCGCGAGATCCTGACGATTCTCGGCAGCCATGCGGGCGACAACGTTCCGCGGGAGGCGCTCGCCGGCAACGGCATTGCCGCCAACGAGCGCACGGTGGACGTCCAGATCAACCGTCTGCGGCGCAAGATCGAGATCGATCCTGCCAATCCCATCTTCCTTCAGACCGTGCGCGGCATCGGCTATCGCCTCGTGATCGATCGATGAAGATCGGAGCGACTCTGCGCTATTCTCCCCTCGACCACGCGGCGCGCTGGTTCGGCCGCTTCCTGCCGAAAGGGCTTTACGCCCGCGCGCTCATCATCATCATCGCGCCCGTCATCCTGCTGCAATCCGTCGTCGCCTACGTGTTCATGGAGCGGCATTATCAGCTTGTCACCCGTCGCCTGTCCTCGGCGGTCACAGCCGACATCGCAGCGCTCATCGACATCTACGAGAGTTATCCGCAGGACAAGGACACGAGCACACTCTCCCGCATCGCATCGGAGCGCCTGCAGCTCGATGTGGACATCTTGCGCAACACCGACCTGCCGCCGCCCGGCCCCAAGCCCTTCTTCGACATTCTCGACGAGACCCTGACCGACGAGCTGCGGCGCCAGATCGATCGCCCGTACTGGATCGATACGGTCGGCCGTTCGAGCTATGTGGAAGTGCGTATCAAGCTTGATCGGAACGACGTCATGCGCGTTCTGGCGCGCCGCAGCCAGGCGTATGCGTCGAATTCGCACATCTTCCTCGTGTGGATGGGCGGCTCGTCCTTCGTGCTGCTCGGCATCGCGATCCTGTTCCTGCGCAACCAGATCAGGCCGATTCTGCGGCTGGCCGAAGCGGCCGAAGCGCTCGGCAAGGGCCGGGAGATCGAGTTCCGTCCACGGGGTGCGCGCGAGGTACGCCAGGCCGGCCACGCCTTTCTGGAAATGAAGCGGCGCATCGAGCGTAACATCGAACAGCGCACGACCATGCTGAACGGCGTCAGCCACGATCTGCGCACGATCCTCACACGCTTCAAGCTCTCGCTCGTGTTTCTCGGCCAGTCACCGGAGGTCGAGGATCTCAAGCGCGACGTGGACGAGATGAGCCGCATGCTCGAGGGCTATCTCGCTTTCGCGCGGGGCGAAGGCGGCGATGCAGGGGAACAGGCGGTCGCAACGGATCTGCGGCAACTCCTCGAAGAGGTACAGTCCGACGCCGAGCGGCAGGGCCACGTGACGGAACTCGACATCGTCGGGGACCCGATGATCACCGTGCGGCCCGACGCCTTCCGTCGCCTCCTGTTCAACCTGGTCGGCAATGCGGCGCGGCATGGCGACCGGATCGAGATCAGCGCCAACCACGAAACGCGCTGGCTCGTTCTGCACGTCGACGACGATGGTCCGGGCATTCCGGCCGACATGCGCGAGGAGGTCTTCAAGCCCTTCGTGCGCCTGGACGAAGCGCGCAACCAGGATGAAGGCGGATCCGGCCTCGGCCTCGCCATCGCCCGCGACGTCGCCCGCTCCCATGGCGGTGACATCGTGCTGGGCGAGAGCCCGCTCGGCGGGCTGCGCGCGACGGTGCGGCTGCCGGCCTAAGCGCCTTGGCGATGAGATCCGTGGCGCTCTAGTAGAGCCTTCCACCCACGGGAACATCGCGGTCCGGACGGATCAGCATGACGTCCCCGTTGGCGTCGGGCACGCCGAGCGTCAGGACCTCCGACATGAACGGGCCGATCTGGCGCGGCGGGAAATTCACCACGGCCAGCACGAGCGATCCGACGAGGTCGTCCGGCGAATGATTGACGGTGATCTGCGCCGAGGACCGCTTGGTGCCGATCTCGGGACCGAAATCGATCGTGAGCTTGAAAGCCGGTTTGCGCGCCTGTGGGAACGGTTCCACGGCAACGATACGGCCGACGCGAATATCGACCTTCAGGAAATCGTCGAACGCGATCTGCGGCACGGCTGCACTCACCTGATCCATGTCTGGTCTCATCGTCCGGTTTCAGATCGCTGCAGCGGGATTTTGCGCGTCGCCGTCGCGCTCGCCGGTGCGGCGCGTCTCGGAGCGCGTCGTTCGGCGCCCCTGCATCAGGGCCCGCCCGACCGCACGCAAGGGCGCGCTCAGGCGGCGCAGGTCCTCGGCGCCTTCCAGAACGCGCTCGCCGCGCCGCAATTCGCGGTCGAGCCGCGCCATCGTCTTGGCGAGGGTTGGGTCGTCGTCGTCGAGCCATGTGCGCATGGTGTTGGCATAGACGAGAACCGCGCCCTGGAGCTTCAGCTTTCCGAGCGGTCCTTCCGTGTTGATGCCGGCCGCCGCCAGCATGAAGCGTTGGGAGTTGAGCGACACCTGGTTGAGAGCCGCAAGGGACAAGGGGTCGTATTGCAGATCCTGCGTGATGCGCCGCAGCGCCTGCTTGTAGGGCTGCAGGGCATCGAAGCGGCGCATCAGCACGTCGAAGATGCGTTCGCGCGCGGGCTCTCCCGCCAGATCCTCGGTCGTTCCCTCCAGCACCTGGCGGTCGATCTGGCGGGAGAGCGCGCCGAGTACGGCGCCCTTCGAGGGGAAGAGATCGCGGAACTCGGCCAGCGAGACGTTTGCAGCCTTCGCCACGTCGGTGATTTCGATCTCATGCCAGGAGCGTTGCGCGGCGAGATCCATAAGGGCCTCGACGATGGCCTTGCGCTTATCCGTGGGAACGTCAGCGGTCACGATCGATCTCCTGAAAATATGCCGTTGACGCTTAATCTAGGGGCGGATCCAACCAAGCCCAAGGCTCAGCCGGCGAGTTCCTCCGCCCGCCGCTTGGCAGCCGCCACGGCCTCGCGCATGAGCGCCTTCATCCCGTTCGGATCGCGCATGAGGACGTCGAGGGCGGCTGCCGTGGTGCCGCCCGGCGAGGTGACGTTCTGCCGGAGCGTTGCCGGCGGCAGGTCGCTCTGAAACAGGAGTTCCCCGGCTCCCGTGACCGTGGCCCGCGCGAGGCGCTGCGCCAGATCCGGCGGAAGACCGGCGGCCGTTCCGGCCTCGGCCAAGCATTCCACCAGATGGAACACATAGGCCGGGCCCGACCCCGACACGGCCGTGACCGCGTCGATCAGGTCTTCGGAAGGCAGCCATTCGACGATGCCGTTGCTGCTCAACAGCGCATCGGCCATCAGGCGCTGCGCCTCGCTGACTGCCTCGTTGGTTGCGGCGCCGGTGGCCCCTCGCCCGATGCTGGCGGGAAGGTTGGGCATGGCGCGCACGATCGCTCCTGCGGCAGTAAGCCTCGAGCGCAGGTCGCCGATGGTCTTGCCGGCGAGAATGGAGATGACGAGAGTCTGCGGCGCGAGACAGCCGTTCAGCGCAGGAGCAGCCTCGTCCAGCATCTGCGGCTTGATCGCCAGGACCATTACGTCCGCCGCGGCAGGATGAGGGGGATTCAAGGAGATGCCGTTGGTCCGGCAGAACTGAGTCATCTCCTCGGACGGGCGCGGATCGAGAACGGTCACGCCCTCGGGCTTCATGCCGACCTTGAGCCAGCCCTCCAGCATGGAGCCGCCCATTTTGCCGGCGCCGACGAGAATGAGGGAGGACGGCAGATGCGAGGCGTTCGACGACATGGCTTAACCTGACGGAATGAATGCAGAAGGCCGCACTCTATTCACGCCCGCCCTGCCCTGTCGAGGCAGGTTCAGGCTTCGCCTTCGGTTTCGAACAGGACGGAGTCGAGAGCCTCGCGGGCGGACTTGCCGGCCCAGATGACGAACTGGAAGGCCTGGAAATAGCGCTCGCAGGCTTCCACCGCGACCCGCAGCATGGTTTCGCATTGTCCATCCGTGGGATCGGCTCCGCCGGCCAGCAGCAAGGCATGACGGAACATCACCACGTTTTCCGTGCTCCACAGGTCGAAATGCCCGACCCAGAGCTGCTCGTTGACGGAGGCGATAAGCTGCAGCACCTCCTGCCGCCGTCGCTCAGGCACCTTGAGATCGAAGGCGCAGGCCATATGCAGGGCCTCCACGTCCTCGATCCACGTGAAGGCGACATCGTAATCCGCCCAGCGGCCTGCTACGGAGATGGACATCTCGTCCGCTTCGGCCCGGTCGAAGATCCAGTGCCGCAGGGAAGCGAGGCGTTCGACCACATCGAGAGGATGTTCCGAGCGATCGATTTCAAGATGAATCTGCGACATGTCGATCCTGGACGCTCATTTGCCTGAACATGGTAAACATATCAGGCAACACCATTGCGTTGATCCAGGCGCTGTTCGAAAGAAGTACTCAGAATAGCTTCGTTATTCGGAGATCCTGCTGTCGCCGCCTCGAATCAGCTTGTGAATCGACAGTCTTAGATTTCGGTCTTTGCCACAATGCGCCGGATTCATCTGTCCACAACGGGAGACCCGCGTCGAGCGCAGACCGGATTCCCGCTCGGATCAAGGCGTCGCGGGATTCACGCCGGCGGTGGAAGCGAGCTTCGCCTCGAGTTCCTTCACCCGGGCCTCGAGCCGCTCGTTCTCCTCGCGCGCAGCAACAACCATCTCGCGGAGAACCTCGACCTCCTCACGGGTAGCAACGTCCATGTCCTTGATCAGGCGCTCGAACTGGCTGCGGACCACGGTCTCGACCTCCCGCCGGACGCCCTGCGCGGCTCCCGCGGCATCGGTGGCGAAGCGGGCGAGTTCATCGAAGATCCGGTTGGATGATTGGGTCATGGGTTGAAATCCACAGCGTTCGACAGGCCTTCAGGCCCTGGAACGCCACACATGGGCGCATTCGCCTTAAACTGCAACAGGGTTGACGATCCGAGCCCTGCGGGTCCAATGGCAAGCCGTTCGATCAAGGGCCGCCCATGCCTCTCTCCTTTCCCATTATCGATCCCGTAGCCATCTCCATCGGCCCCTTCGCAATCCGCTGGTATGCGCTGGCCTATGTGGCGGGCCTCCTGGGCGGCTGGTTCTATGCCAAGCGCCTCGCGGCGAAGGCCGATCTCTGGGACGGCTTGCAACAGCCCAAGCCGACGGATGTGGACGACCTGATCGTTTGGGTGGCACTGGGCGTCGTGCTGGGCGGACGCGTCGGCTACGTGCTGTTCTACAATCTCGCCTCCTATCTCTCCCATCCGCTGGAGATCTTCGCCATCTGGCGGGGCGGCATGTCCTTTCATGGCGGCTTCCTCGGAGCGGTGCTCGCCATCGTGCTCTTTGCCCGCTCCCGCGGGCTCAACCCGCTCGCCATGCTCGACATGGCGGCTGTGGTCACGCCCATTGGCTTGTTCTTCGGCCGCATCGCCAACTTCATCAACGGCGAGCTCTGGGGCCGACCGGCCCCGGACTTTCCCTATGCGGTCGTCTTTCCCCATGCGGGCCCGGAGCCCCGGCACCCGAGCCAGCTCTATGAAGCCTTCGGAGAAGGACTGATCCTGTTCATCATCATGGTTATCGCGGCCCGCCGCTTCGGCTTCCGCCGGCCGGGGCTTCTCGGCGGGATCTTCGTGCTGGGCTATGCGGTGGCCCGCATCTCAGCGGAGTTTTTCCGCGAGCCCGATGCGCAGTTGGGCTTCCTCTTCGGGTCGTCGGTGCAGGCGTTGAGCGGCGGCATCACCATGGGCATGCTCCTCTCGGTCCCCATGGCGCTGTTCGGCGCCGGCTTCATCGTTATGGCCGTGCGGGGCTATACCCGTCCCCGCCCGGCAGTCGAGGCCGCGTGAAGCCGCTCAGGGATACCTTACGCGAGACGATCGCCCTCGAAGGGCCGATCACGGTCGAGCGCTACATGAGCCTGTGCCTGAGGCACTACTATGCCACCCGAGACCCCTTGGGATCCGCCGGCGACTTCACCACGGCTCCCGAGATCAGCCAGATGTTCGGCGAGCTGATCGGCCTTTGGATGCTGGAGGTCTGGAACGGGATGGGGCGACCCGCCTGCCGGCTCATCGAGTTGGGGCCGGGCCGCGGCACGCTGATGGCCGATCTGCTGCGGTCGACCCGGCTCCTGCCGGATTTCAAAGGATCCGCCACCGTCCATCTGGTCGAGACGAGCCCGGCGCTGAGGGAGAAACAGCAGACCGCCCTCGCTTCGTCGGGGTTCTCCTTCCACTGGCACGACCGGATCGAGGACGTGCCTTCCGGCCCAACCCTTCTCGTCGCCAACGAGTTCTTCGACGCCCTGCCGGTGCGTCAGTTCGTGGGCACCGGGCGTGGCTGGTGCGAGCGCCTGGTCGGTCTTGAGGGCGAGCACCTGATCTTCGGCCTGCGCCCGGAGCCGGAGCCCGTGCTGGGTCGGCCCTTGAAGCCCGGCGACGTCCTCGAATGGCCAGGCGCTGCCATCGACGTCATGGGCGGGATCGCCCGGCGGCTGACACGCGATACGGGGGCCGCCCTGGTCCTCGATTACGGCTATTGGGGTCCGGCCTTCGGGGACACGCTGCAGGCGCTCAAAGGGCACAAGCCCGTGGATCCCCTGGAAGAGCCTGGGGAGGCGGATCTGACGACCCACGTGGATTTCCACCGCCTCGCCCAGGCAGCCGTTTCGGGGAACGCCCGCGCTCATGGCCTCAGCTCGCAGGGCGACTTCCTCCGGGCCCTCGGAATCGACACCCGCGCATCCGCCCTGAAGGCGCGCGCCACGCCCGCGCAGGCCGCCGATATCGACCGGGCCCTAGAGCGCCTAACGGAGCGCGGCCCGACGGGCATGGGTGACCTGTTTAAGGTTTTGGCCGTTACACATGACGGAATCGACGCCGTCCCCGGATTGCCCGCCCTGTCACCCTCTTCCTGAGATCGAGCCATGTTCATCCAAGCGCCCGCCCTCGTCTCCCAGCCGCATATCCGCCATGCCTTCTTCACCCGCAAGGGGGGTGTGTCGAACGGGATCTACGCCTCCCTCAACGGCGGGATCGGCTCGTCGGACGATCCCGCCAAGGTGCAGGAGAACCGCCGCCGCATGGCCGAGGCCGTCGGTGTGGCGGCCGATGCCCTGATCAGCGTCTATCAGGTCCATTCGCCGGACGCGGTCATCGTGGAAGGCCCCTGGCGTGGCGAGCGGCCCAAGGCGGACGCCATGGTGACGGCGACACCGGGTCTTGCACTGGGCATCACCACGGCGGATTGCGGGCCGGTCCTGTTTGCGGATGAGGACGCGCGGGTGATCGGGGCCGCCCATGCGGGCTGGCGCGGGGCCGTGACGGGCGTGCTCGAATCCACGCTCGCGGCCATGGAGCGCCTCGGCGCCCGGCGCGAAAGGATCGTCGCCGTGCTCGGCCCGACGATCAGCCAGAAGGCCTATGAGGTCGGTCCGGACTTCATCGAGCGTTTCACCGGGGAGGCGCCCGGCCACGAGCGCTTCTTGAAGGAAGCGGAGAGATCGGGCCATGCCATGTTCGATCTTCCCGGCTTCATCGGCGCGCGGCTGAAAGCTGCCGGCATCGGCGCCTTCAGCGATCTCGGGCTTTGCACCTATACGGACGAGGATCGGTTCTTCAGCTACCGCCGCACGACCCATCGCCAGGAGCCGGATTACGGCCGGCTGATCTCGGCGATCGCGCTCACTCCCTGATGCCTGCCACGTCTGGCGTCTCCCAGGCGAGATGCTGGCCGCCGTCGACGGCGATCATCTGGCCGGTGACGCTGCGGGCCTGCGCGAGATAGAGCACCGCGTCGGCGATCTCGTCCGGCGTGCCGCCGCGCCCCAGCAGCACCGCCTGGCTCTGCTTGGCAAAATCCTCATCGCCCTGGCGGACATTCGACAGGGTGGGACCGGGACCGACGGCATTGACGCGGATGCGCGGCGCCAGGGCCTGGGCCATGGTCTGCGTCGCAGAGAACAGGGCCGCCTTGGTCAGCGTGTAGGAAAAGAACTGCGGCGTCAGCTTCCAGACGCGCTGGTCGACGATGTTGACGATGCATCCTTTGCCATCCGCGGGAAGCTGACGGGCGAAGTCGCGGGCCAGGAAGGCCGGCGCGCGCAGATTGACGGCGAAGTGCCGGTCCCACCGATCCTGCGAGAGCGTCTCGACCTCATCGGGCTCGAACTCGGATGCATTGTTGACGAGGAGCGTCAGCGGTCCCAGCGCCCGAACCGCCTCCGGAATGAGCCGCTCGACGGCGCTGCTATCCCCAAGATCCGCCCGAACGACGACGGCGCGACCACCCTGCTCCCGGATGCCGGCCGCCATGGTTTCCGCTTCGCCGGTCGAACGGCGGCAATGGATCGCAACCGCATAGCCCTCCCCAGCAAGCCGTTCGACGATTCTCCGTCCGATGCGTTGGGCACCGCCGGTCACGAGAGCGGCTTTGTTCATGATCAACCCCTTGAAATGTAAGCACATCACAGCGCGTCAGGTTAGTGGACAAGAAAATGACATTTTTTCGCTGGGCCGTCGAACCAACGGTCAAGCTGTACGTTATGGACTCCAGCGATGACGCAAGGGGAAACTCGCACATTGCCGCCACAATCCTGCCACGGTGGTCTTCCGCTGCTGTGGTTGTCAGGTCACAGCCCTGGACGGGTTGTCGCTCTATAAACGGACAGTGCTTGGCTTGGCCCGCGGGACTTTGGGCTGAGCCCGCATGACATCGATTAGGAAAGAGAAACCATGAAGAAGATTCTTCTCGCCAGCGTCGCTCTCTTCGGCTTTGCCGGTGCTGCTTCCGCTGCTGACCTTCCGGTCCGCTCCGCTCCCCCGGCTCCGGTTGTTGCTGCGGTTCCGGTGTTCACCTGGACCGGCTTCTACGTTGGTGTGAACGCCGGCTACGGCTGGAACACGAACGACTCGATCACGGTCGGCGGCGTGCGCTTCGACCTGGACGACGAAGGTGGCTTC
>DASZBB010000011.1:0-24464 GCA_035944695.1 Microvirga sp.
GTTGATGTCAAAGAGCCAGCACCTTGGGGCCCGCAGCGTGCGCTGCGAGCCTTGCGGGTGGATCGAGGGTGGCGCGAGAGGCAGCCCGGCTCGATGCTATGGGTAAGATGGAAGAGCCGGTCCGCCCCTCGCGCACGGTGCATTTAGGCGTTGAGACTTGGCAGCCCGAAGGCACCAAGGGCCTCCCGCCGGCAGGCGTGCGAGGCCGCCGCCGGTAGGACCGTGCCGGCTCCCGTCACTGCGACGCCTCGCGAGCGCGCCCCTCGTCGGAACCGATCTGCGCAAGGTTATAGCCCAGCTTGCACCGGCCGTCAAGAACAAAGTGAGAACATATCGTTGCATCACACCGCCTGATGCGACCCTCTCACGTCATCACCGGGCTCATGCCGATGATCCCGGTCGGAAGAGCGCCGCGCCACAAGCAATCGGGATGGCCGGCACAAGGCCGGCCATGACGCCGAGGGTTGGAGCAGGGTTAGAGCTGGTTGGAGCCGAGGCTTTGATCCCCGGATCACGTCCGGGGGCAGCCATGACAGGGTGAAGCCTAGGCCCGCACCACCAGCACCGAGCACTTGGCGTGACGCACGATGGTGGCGGCGTTGGAGCCGAGGAGATAGGTCGCCATGGTCGGCCGGTGCGAGCCGATGACGACGAGATCGGCGCCGGTCTGTTCAGCCTCGTCGAGCACCTCGTTGTAGACCGACCCGAGCCGGACCACAGCGGAGACGCGCTCTGCGGGAAGCGTCACCTTGGCGGCCAGTTCCGCCAGCCGCTTCTCAGCCTCGCCCTGCTGCTCCTCGTCGAAGGTCGGCGGCATGAACTCCATGTAGGTGACCGGCACGATGGCGCGCACATAGATCAGGCGCAGGGAGCCGCCCGAGGTCGTGGCGAGTTCCACGGCCTTGTCGATGGCGGGCTGGGCCGCCTCCACTTCCCCGAGGTCGACGGGCACCAGGATCGTCTTGAACATCATCGTATCTCCCAATCAGCCTTGGCGGGTAGGCGTGTGAACGACCAAGCCGTCGAGCTCGGGCCTGACGCGGATCTGGCAGGAGAGCCGCGAATTGGGGCGCACGTCGTAGGCGAAATCGAGCATGTCCTCCTCCATGGGCTGAGGCTGACCGGTCGCGGCCTCCCATTCTTCCGCGACATAGACGTGACAGGTCGCGCAGGAGCAGGCTCCCCCGCATTCCGCCTCGATGCCCGGAACGCCGTTGCGGATGGCGGTCTCCATGACCGTTGCGCCCTCCTCCGCCTCGACGGTACGGGCCGTGCCCTCGGCATCGATGAACGTAATATTGATCATTGCGGACCTCTGCTTGTCGGCGCATACTTATGACAGACTGCGCCGGAAGACGAGAGACGCATACGAAACCTGCCGTCTTTTCGCCGCAATTTTCCCCGGTAGAGCAGGTTACTAAGCCGTTAACGACGTTCATAAATGGCAGGGGACATCGGGTTTCCTTGTTTCAGATCGGCCGCTAGACTTGCTTGGTAAATAACAGATTACCGTGCGGAAATCCTCGAACGGGGCTCCGCACCGGCTGGAGCCAGGCATTCACCTCGTCGTTAAGGAGTGAGGCGGCTTCAACCATCATCAGTTGCGTCACGAGGGCGGATCATGGCGACCGAGAACAAGAAAATGAAGGACCCGGCCGAGGCAGCCTTGTCGGCTGTCGAGCAGGCGCTCAATCTCGAAGAGACATTCGTGATCCACACCCCGGAGCGCTCGGGCAGCAAGCCTTACGAAGAGCCCAAGCTGCCCGATATCGACGATCACGACTTCACGAAGGGTCCTTTCGGTCTTGGCTCCGATTCCCTCTCCGCACAGGCAGACGACCACGACCCCAGGCTCGACGACATGGCCCGCTCGGGCTTTGTCGCCCCGGATCGCAGCTCCGTCGCCAACGATGACCGCCAAAATGTCGGCGTGATGCTGCAGGCCCTTCAGGTCCGTCCGTCCCGCCGCGCGTATTGGATCGCCGCCCTCGCGTCCCTGCTATGGCTCGGCGGCGTTGGAGCCCTGGTCTATACGCAGGGCATCACGACCCCCGAACAATTGCTCGCCACCTTCTCGACCTCGCAGCTTGCCCTCGGCGCGGTCGGGCTCGCGGGGCCCGTCTTCCTGTTCTTCATCGCCGCGATGCTCACCGTCCGGTCGCAAGAGATGAAGCTGGTCGCCCGCGCGGTCGGCGAAGTCGCCTTGCGTCTGGCCCAGCCGGAAAACTTCTCCACCGACGCGGTTCTGTCCGTGTCGCAGGCCGTGCGCCGCGAGGTCGCCGCCGTCGGCGACGGCGTCGAACGCGCGCTGGCCCGGGCCGGTGAGCTCGAAACCCTCGTGCGCAGCGAGATCTCGACGCTGGAGCGTGCCTATTCCGACAACGAGATCCGCATCCGCTCGCTGATCGACGAGCTGGTGGCGCAGCGCGAGGCCATCGTGTCGAACGCGGAGCGCGTGCGCGGCTCCATCACCGGCGTGCATCAGAACCTGATCCAGGATCTCGACGGCGCCAGCGAGCGCGTCGTCGCCGCCGTCAGCGGCGCGGGCGACAAGGTCACCGCTTCGCTTGAGCAGCAGGGCGATCACATCACCCAGGCGCTCGGCCGCGCCGGCGAGCGTGTCGTTGAGGAAGTGGCGAGCCGCGGCGTCGAGCTGGTGGAACGCCTCTCGGGCTCCAGCGAAGAAATCAAGAACGGCATCTCCGAGGTGGGCACGATCATCACGGGCGCTCTCGAGAGCAAGGCGCAGGACATCACCGGCGCGTTCGAGCGCACCGGCGAACTCCTCACGCGCCACCTGCAGGAAGGCGCAAGCCAGGTCACCCGCACGCTGGCCGAGACCGGCCGCGGCGTCATCGACGCCCTCGCCCAGCAGGGCAACGACGTGCGCGAGGCCTTCGAGCAGACGGCCCGCACCCTCGAGGACAGCTTCGCCCAGCGCGGCAGCGAGATCACTGAGAAGCTGGCAGCGACCGGCGGCGTGATCGCCGACGACATCTCGGCCCGCACCGCGGAGATGCGCGACCAGATCACCGCCGCAGGCTCGGCCGTGGGCGACGAGATCGTGAGCCGCGGCGCCGAGGTCCGCGAGCAGCTCGCGACCACCGGCGGCGCCGTGGTGGAAGAGATCGTTCTGCGCGGCAACGAATTCCGCGAGCGCTTGGCCACGACGGCCGCCGACGTCACCCGCGAGATCGACCAGCGCGGCGCCGAGGTGCGTGAGCAGCTCGAGAGCGCCGTGCGCCTCGCCGATGAATCCATCGGCACCCGTGTCGAGGATCTGGCGACACGCCTCGAAACGGCGAGCCAGCGCGTCAGCGAATCCGTCACCGTCCAGGGCCAGGCCCTGGAAACCAGCCTGGCGCAGGCCGGCGAACGCGTGTCGCTGCTCATGGGTAATCAGGTCGAGGAGTTCCGCACCGCGTTCGAATCGCGCGGCCAGGAGTTCTCGGAGACCCTCGCCCGCCACACGGATGAAGCGCATACCCGCCTGGCCACCACCGCCAAGGATATCGTCCTCGCCATCGCGGCCCAGGGCTCGCGCGTCAACGAAGTGCTCAACCGGACTGCCGAAACGCTTTCCACGACGGTCGATACCCGCACCCGCGAGATGGAAGAGACGCTGGGCTCGCGCCTCACGGCCTTCGAGGGCGTCATGGCCCGCGGCGGCGAGATGGCCGAGCGCATGTCCCGTGACGTCGGCAACCTGACCGAGACGATGAGCGGCCGCTTCGAGGAGATGGACCGCCTGATCACCGTGCAGGGCCGCACCGTGGCCGAGACCTTCGCCGAGCGCGCCCGCGAGGCGACCGCGGCCATCGAGACCCAGCTCGCCGCCCTCGAGGAGCACGCCACCCGCCGCACCTCGGAGATCGCGGTCAATTTCGACACCATCGTCGAGCGGGTCGACAGCGTTCTGGGCGCCCGGTCCACGGCCCTCAACGAGGCTCTCGTGATCCGCACCGGCGAGATGGCCCGTGTCATGGCCGAAGGCGGACGCGACGTGGCGACCGCCCTTCAGGCGCGCGTCGACGAGATCAGCCAGGCGATCACCGCCAAGACCAACGCGATCGCCGATACCCTGTCCGCCAGGGCCGAGCAGATCGGCGAGTCTCTGGACGGCCGCATCGCAACGATCGACGAGGTCCTCGGCAGTCGCGCCGACGCGATCACGGAAACCCTGGGTGCCCGAGCTTTCGAGATCAACCAGACCCTGGGAAGCCGTGCGGAGGAGATCGCCAACGCCCTCGACCGGAGCGTCACGATGCTCGAGGACCGGGTCGTCAACCGTCTCAGCGGCGTTGCCGAGACCATCGACGAGCGTGGACAGGCCGTTCTCGGCTCGCTCACCAGCCGCATCGGCGAGATCCGCTCGATCTTCGACACGCAAGGCGCGTCCCTCGTCGAGAATCTCGGTACCCGCGGCGAAATCATCGGTCGTGAGGTCGCAGCCATCAGCGACGCCACCCTGCGCAACCTGGAAGAGCGCAGCAGCACCCTGCTCTCCTCTCTCCAGGAGCACACGATGGAGCTGACCGCCTCCTACATGCAGTCGACGCAAGCCATGCGCAGCGCCATCGACGATGGCATGCAGCAGACCGTCGAAACCCTCACCGGCGCCAACGATCGCCTGCGGGGTGAACTCACCGAGGTGCTCGGCCGCCTCCAGGATGCCAACCGCCTGCTCCAGCAGGTCGCGGCTTCGGCCAGCAGCAACCTCGGCGCCGTCGAGGACGGTCTGGCCGGACGGGTCCAGCACATCGAGGCGCTTCTATCGGAGATCGCCACGCAGACGGGCCGCGCCTCCGACCAGGTGGCCGATCAGGTCGATGCGCTGCGCAGCGTCTCGACCGGCGCCATCCAGCAGGCGCTGGACCTGGCCCAGAGCCTCGAGGAGCGCGGCCGTGCGCTCACCGACACCACCCATGAGCAGATGCGCACCCTCACCGAGGCTACGACCGCCCTGGAGCGTGTCGAGGCCCGCATGAGCGAAGCCCTGTCGAGCCGCCAGCACGCGCTGGACGAGCTTCTCAGCCGCATCAACGAGCGTTCGCAGGATCTGGATGCCGTCACCCGCTCCTTCACGACCCTGTTGGAAGGTTCGCTCGAGAACGCCGACGCCAAGGCACGGCAGCTCGGTTCCGTCCTCGCGGCCGCCGCCGAGGCCACCACGAATGCCATCGGCGAGCAGTTCGAGCGCATCCGCTCCACCACGGGCGAGGAGAGCATGCGTACCGCGGCCACCCTGCGCGCCAGCTACGAGCAGGCTGCGGCCGAGATGGCGGAAGCCCTGAGCAACGCCACCGCGAGGTTCCGCGACACCATGGGCGAATTGCGCGGCATGACCGGCCAGATCCAGCAGGAGCTCGAAGCCACCCGGGCGGAACTCCGCCGCGGTGTCGTGGAGCTGCCGCAGGAGACGCAGGAGGCAAGCGCCAATATGCGTCGCGTTGTGGCCGACCAGATCAAGGCCCTCAACGAGCTGTCCGCTCTCGTGTCCCGATCCAACCGCCTGGTCGATGCCGCTCCGGCTGCCCAGCCGCGCAAGGCTGCGGTCAACGAGGCTCCAGTCGCGGCCACCATGGCTGCCGTCGCGGCCGCCGTGGAGCAGCGCATCGCGCAGACGCCGCCCCCCGCTCCCGCCCCGACGGTCGCCCGTCAGGCGGAGCCCAAGCCTGCTCCGGCTCCCGCACCGGTCCCTGCGCCCGTCCGCCAAGCTCAGCCTGCGGCGGAGCGTCCGGCGCCCCGCCGCGAGGAGGCTCCCGCCCGCGATGCCGGCGGCCGCGGCGGCTGGCTGTCGGATCTCCTGAACCGGGCCTCCCGTGACGAGGCCGTGGAGCCCGCCCGCACGCCGGCCCGCGCCGACCGCGCCCGCACCAACAGCCTCGAATCCCTGGATTCGATCTCGGTCGACATCGCCCGGATGATCGATCACGAGGCCGCCGTCGAGCTGTGGGACCGCTACCGCCGCGGCGAGAGCAACGTGTTCACCCGCCGCCTCTATACGCTGCAAGGTCAGCAGACCTTCGACGAGATCCGCCGCAAGTACCGCCGCGACGAGGAGTTCCGGCAGACGGTGGACCGCTACGTGGAAGAGTTCGAGCGCCTGCTCTCTGAAGTCTCCCGCGACGACCGCGACTCCATGCTGACGAAGACCTATCTCACGTCGGAAACCGGCAAAGTCTACACCATGCTGGCCCACGCGAGCGGTCGCTTCGAATAGGATTTGCCCACAGTCGGCAAGACGAAAAACGCGGCCTCCGGGCTGCGTTTTTTTGTTGATGGGTCAGCCTGTCAGGAAAGTGTCATTCCCGGCCGGAGCGCAGCGGAGGGGGAGGGAATCCGTGGCGTTGCGCCTGATCATGGATCCCCTTCCCTCGCTGACGCTCGCCGGGGATGACACCCTCTCACGTCATGGCCGGGCTCGTCCGGCCCGATGAAGAGAAGCGTGGCGCTTGTCGGATCGAGATCACCAGCACAATGCCGGGGATGACGAGGTTTAGACTTTCAACGATGATATGGAATTGAAGGCGCTATGCCGGAGGCTGCGACTCGCCCATTGCGGTGCCAGGCTCTTCCCGCCGCGGCAGCGGGCTTCCGCTCACCCAGCGGACGATGTCGAGCATGACGACCGAGAGAGCCTCGTCGAGGGCACGGGCCGCATTCGGGGCATCCACGGCGCTGGCGGGAACGCTGGCGCGGAAGATGCGGCCGTTCACGATGCGACCGTTCTGGTCGCTGACGATCTTCACGGAGATCTCGGCAACCGCCTGATTGTCGGGGGTCGCGATCTCGAACCGGCGCAGCTCGGAGATGAGCTGGACGTCGGCCACGGCGCCGCTGCTCGGCCGTGAGACGCCCCGGAGCTGCGAGGCGTTCTCGAAGGTGTTGATGAGGCGGGTCTGGACCAGACGCGGCAGGTTGTCGGCCCACTGCCCTCCCCCGATGAAGGACACGGAACCGCTGGCGTCCTTCACCAGGATCTGCTGAGTCGAGAGCGGCTGCAGGGCTGCGGGCTCGTTCACGAGCACCTGAACCCCCGCGGCGCCTCGGATCCGGGCGGTTGGGGCCGATAGGTCATAGGTTGCCGGTGCGGGACCTGACGAGCAGGCGCCGGTCAAGGCAGCCAGAACCAGCACCGGGGCAAGGCTCCGAAGCAGGCAGGCTCGATCACTCAGGGGAGTTAACACGGAAGGTCCACGCATACTGGTTACTTAGCGGCGTCCACTATACTCGGGGAGATTCGAACGGCCACCGAAAAGAAACTGCTGTGGATTACGTTCGATGCTCCGGACCGCCCGGCTGATGTCGCCCAGGGTCCGCCGCCCCTCGACTGCAAGGGCCTCGTATTCCCGCAGACCCGATTCCGTGAAGCGGTTGACGCCTCCGAGAATGCCCTGGATGCCCTCGGTCCGGGTGTTGAGATCGTTGGCGAGTTCGCGCACGGCCACGGCGGCCGAGCGAATTTCGTCGAAGGCCCCCTTCCCGGCTTCCCCGGAAGCCGAGCCGAGGAACTTCTCGGCTCCTGCCAGAACCGCATCGATCTTGTCGGCGGACTTGTTGAGCTTTTCGGTGATTGAGCGCGCTTCCTGGATCGCCTTGTCGATATCCGGGCTGCGGCGGCTGAGCGTCTGGGTGAAGGTATCCACGTTGTCGACCGTACGGCCGATCTTGGCCGGATCGACTGCCTTGGTGATCTCGGCGATCTCGGCAACGGCCGAATCGAGCTTCGGCGCGGTCTCGTTCAGCCGGTCGATCAGGCTGGCCGCATCCTTGAGGGCGTCGCTCACCACCTGACGGTTCTCGCCGAGCGCGGCCGTGAAATTGTCGACGTTTTCCACGATGCGGGCGACCCGCTGGCGATCCACCGATCGAACCACCTCGTCGACGTTCGCCGCCAGGGTCTCGAGCTTCTCGGCGAGGGGGCCGACCTTCTCGGCCGCCTGGCCGATCTGGGCCAGGAAGCGGTCGATGCCCTCCGCATTCTCGCCCAAGGCCTGGGAGAAGCGCTCCACGTTCTGAATCGTGCGGCTGATGGCGCCCTCGTTGTCGGTGACGACCCGCCCGACCCGCTCCAGAACGTCGTCGGCCCGGCGGGCGATGTTGCGCGCCGTCTCGATCAGATCCTGGAAATCGGAACGATCGGCGAAGATCGTCGGCATGGGCTGGCCCGGACCGGCCACGAGCGGCGGAGCGCCGGGCTCGCCGCCCGACAATCCGACATTCGCCACCCCGGTCAGGCCCTGGTACTCCAGGCGGGCGCGGGTGTCGGACCGGATCGGCGTGTTGCTATTGACGGTCGCGATGGCGACCACCCGGCGGGGATCCTCCGGCAGGAGGTCGAGGCTCGCCACCTCGCCGACCCGCAGGCCGTTGAAGGACACGCTCGATCCTTGGGAGAGGCCCGCTACCGAGCCCGAGAACACGATGCGGATGCTCTGGCGCGCCTGTCCTCGCTCGCCGCCGGAGAACCAGTAGACGAAGCCGAAGGCGGCTGCGATCACCGCCAGGGTGAAGAGACCGATCAAGGCGTAGTTTGCGCGCGTTTCCATCGTTACCCTTACGCGCCGCCGGCCATGACCGCGCGTGCCCGTTTCCCATGAAAGTAAGAGCGAAGCCACGGGTGATCCGATTCCAGCATCACCTCGATGGGACCCTCCGCGAGAATTTTTCCCTCGCCCAGAGCCGCTATGCGGTCGCAGACCGAATAAAGGCTGTCCAAGTCATGGGTTACCATGAATACGGTCAGGCCTAAAGTCCGCTGTAACGTCGCAATCAGGTCGTCGAACTCGCCCGCGCCGATCGGATCGAGGCCGGAGGTCGGCTCGTCGAGGAAAACGATCTCAGGATCGAGAGCCAGCGCCCGTGCCAGAGCGGCGCGCTTGATCATGCCGCCGGACAATTCGGACGGCAGCTTGTCGGCCGCGTCCGGATTGAGGCCCACCATCTCGATCTTGAGCATGGCCAGTTCGTCAAGCAGGCGATCCGAGAGGTGCAGGTATTCCCGCATCGGGACCTGGATGTTCTGCTTCACGGTCAGGGCCGAAAACAGGGCGCCCTGCTGGAACAGCACGCCCCAGTGCCGCTCCAGCTGGCGGCGCTCCTCGGGCGACAGCTCGTCGAGGTTCTGGCCCAGCACCTCGATGGTGCCTGCCCGCTTGGGCACGAGCCCGAGGATAGCCCGCGTCAGGACCGACTTGCCCTGGCCGGAGCCGCCGACGAAGCCGAGGATCTCCCCGCGATAGACGTCGAGATCGAGACCCTTCAGGATCGTTCTTTCCCCGAAGCCGACCTCGACGTCCCGGGCGCGGATGATCACGTCGCGATTGTTCAGAGAGTCGGAGGGGCGCCGTTCGAGCATCATCTCAGTAATTTATCGCTGCAAAGAACATGGCGAAGAGGCCGTCGAGCACGATGACCATGAAGATGGCCTTCACCACCGAGGAGGTCACGTGCCGGCCCAGGGACTCGGCGGAGCCTTCAACGGCCAACCCCTCCAGGGTCGCGATGATGCCGATCACCAGCGCCATGAAGGGTGCCTTGATGATGCCGACCAGGAAGGTGTTCAGGCTGACGGCGGCCCGAAGGCGGGTGAGGAAGATGTCCGGACTGATGTCGCCGTAGACCCAGGTCGTAAGCCCCCCGCCGACGAGCGCCGCGATGGAGGCGATGAAGGTGAGGAGCGGCAGGCCGATCACCAGCGCCATGATGCGCGGGACGATGAGAACCTCGATGGGGTCGAGGCCCATGACCCGCAGGGCGTCGATCTCCTCACGCATCTTCATGGAGCCGATCTCGGCCGTGAAGGCCGAGCCGGAGCGGCCTGCGACCATGATCGAGGTCAGGAGAACGCCCAGTTCGCGCAGGACCAGGATGCCGATCAGGTCGATGACGAAGGGCGTCGCGCCGAACTTGACGAGCTGGAAGATGCCCTGCTGCGACACGATGCAGCCGACGAGGAACGAGATCAGGACGATGATCGGCACCCCGCGATAGGCGATCTGCTCCAGCTGGTTGATCACCGCCGTGCCCCGGAAGCGGCGGGGATGGACGACCACTCGGACGAGTGCCGAGATGAGCTCGCCCAGGAAGCCGACGCCGCCGACCATGTCGCGACCGGCTCCGGCAACGCTCTGGCCCACATCGACGAGAAAATCGACCACACGGGAATGGCGCGGCTTCGGTGCGCCCTGAAAGTCGCGATAGGCCGCCTCGTCCAGCAGGATCTTCTGCTCCGGCGTCGGATTCGCGAAATCCACCTGTCCCTTGGCGGAGAGTTCGTGCCGCGTACGGTTGAGCGTCCAGGCGCCAAGGGTGTCGAGGCGTTCGACCCCGCTCAGATCAAGGGCCAGGGGAAAGGTGTCGGCCTCCGTCGCGATCTCCTCGACCAGGGCCTCGACCCTCTGGGCATGGGGCGCCGTCCACGGACCGGCCAGCCGGATCGTCATCTGCCTCCCGGCACGGTCGATTGTGACTTCCGGCTCTCGAGCCAAGGTGCCCTGCGCCACGATCTTTCCTTCGGCGTTGATTCCGCTTGGTGATAGCGTGTCATTGCGCCACAAGTCGAGATGAAGTTAAGGCGAGACCTAAGAGAATGCGCAAGCTCACCGTTTCCATCGACCGCTTCCCCATTGCCGGAAAATTCACGATCGCCCGCGGCTCCCGCACGGAGGCCGTGGTGGTCACGGCGGCGATCGCCGAGGACGGGGCTGTCGGGCATGGGGAATGCGTGCCCTATCCGCGCTATGGTGAGACGGTCGAAGGCGTCGCGGCAGCCATCGAGGCCATCCGGCCTCGGATTGAGGCGGGGCTGACCCGCGAGGCACTTCAGGACCTCATGCCGGCCGGAGCGGCCCGCAATGCGGTCGACTGCGCCCTCTGGGATCTGGACGCCAAGCGCTCCGGCATCCGCGCCCACCTGACCGCCGGCCTGACCCGCTGGCCGCCGGCCACCACGGCCTACACCATCAGCCTCGACACGCCCGAGGGCATGGCGGAGGCCGCAGCCAAGGCTGCGGAACGGCCGATTCTCAAGGTGAAGTTCGGGGCTCCGGATGGTGATCTCGAGCGGATCAGGGCCGTACGCCGGGCGGCCCCGCAAGCGACCCTGATCGCCGACGCCAATGAAGGCTGGACCGAGGCGAACATCGAAGCGCACCTCGCGGCCTGTGCAGAGGAGGGCTACGCGCTGGTGGAACAGCCCCTGCCAGCGCAGGCCGACGGCTCCTTGAGCCGGATCTCGCGTCCTGTTCCGATCCTCGCCGACGAGAGCGTGCATGATCGGGCAAGCCTCGACCGGCTCATCGGCCTGTACGAGGTGATCAACATCAAGCTCGACAAGACCGGCGGACTGACCGAGGCCCTGGCCCTTGCCGATGCGGCGGAAGCCCGGGGCTTCGGGCTCATGATCGGCTGCATGGTCGGAACCTCGCTTGCCATGGCGCCGGCCCTGGTGCTCGCCCCCCGCGCCCGCTTCGTCGACCTCGACGGCCCGCTCCTCCTCGCCAGGGACCGGGAGCCGGGCCTGCGCTACGAGGGCAGCATCGTCTATCCGCCGGAGCCCGCCCTCTGGGGCTGAGTTTTCTGAAGGCGAACGACCACCAGCATCAGCACGAACCCGATGGCTCCCAAGGGCGCCATCGCGGCAAAGACCCCGGCGCCGGCCTCCGCATAGATCATGCCGCTCACGATCGTGGACGCCGCGATGGCGAGAGCTGACAGCGACCCGTAGATTCCCTGCGCCCGCCCCCGCGCCGTCATGGGTGCGAGCGCCGCCAGGGCTGCCATGGTGCCGATATGGGTGGCTGCGAAACTCAGGCTGTGCATGGTCTGGAGCACGACCATGACCTCGGCTCCCGGTTCCAGGGACATGATCGTGAAGCGGATGACGGCCGCCGCCGATCCGAGCAGGATCAGGCCCACGCCCGAGGTCCGGCCGACATGGCGGCCGAGATAGATGAAGACCAGGATCTCGGCGATGACGCCGGCGGCCCAGAAATAGCCGATGACCTCGTCGGAGAATCCGATGGAGCGCCAATAGATGCTGGCGAAGGCGTTGAGCGCGCCGTGGCTTGCCTGTGTCACGGCTCCCGCGACCAGCACCAGCCAGAGGATTCCCGAGAGCTTGGCAGGAGCATTCCTGCTCGGCGGATCATTCGGATCTACGGGTTCGGGAGCTTCCTTCGGCACGGCGATGAGCGTGGCGGAGATTCCCAGGACCGGAATGAGGGCCAGGGCTACGATCACGACGTTCGGCCCGAAGGCGCCGACCAGGTATCCGCCCACGATATTCGTGACGAAGAACGCGACAGAACCCGCCCCCCTGATTCGGCCGTAGTTCAGGCCGGGATGCTTCTGGACCGCATTGGTGGACACGAGATCGTTGCCCGGGATGATGCAGGACTGCGCGACGGCCACGAGAGCCACCAGGGCCATGATCAGGACGCCGTTGTCGACCAGCAGGAACAGCGGAAATCCGATCAGCTGACCGAGATGGCTGGCCAGAAGCAGCCGCCTTGCCCCGAACGACCGGTCGGCGAGGCTCAGGAGCGGAGCCGTCGCCAGGATCCGCACGATGATCGGGATGGCAACCACGAACCCGATGACGGTCGGCGATAGAGCCTTGCTCTGCAGCCAGAGGGGAAAGAACGGGAGGTAGATCCCGTGGCTGGTGAAGCTCGCAGCGTGCAACGCACCCAGGCGGAATTCGAGAGCTTTGAGCGGATGCATCAGGATTATGGTCTTCTGGAAGCGATAAACGGAGCAAAAGGAGCAAGAACGCGGTGCAAGACTACCCCTGAAGGCCTTGCAGGGGTTGAGCTTGCAGGCGCTTTGCGCACATCTGTTGGAGACAGGAATCAAGCCCTGCCGAGATGGATTGCGCCACCATGCCCGATGAAGAGACCAACGTCACGTTCGGCGACCTGGATTTCGACACCATCGAAGCGGCCGTCATGGAGACGGCCCGCGGCCGCTGGTTCCTGAAGGAATACGCCCGTCGGAACCGCAATGCGGACACGCAAGCCGTTCTCGAGGCCCTGAACCGTCTGAAGGAACGGCCGCTGGATGCCAGGGCCGCCGAGCCCTTTCGAGCCTGCCTGGAGAAGATGGCTGCCGCGATCCGGCAGACCAAGGAGGAGGTCCGCTCCTTTCCGGCTCTGGATGCCGACGATCCCTTGAACACCCTCTCCGAGGCGGAATTCCAGGAGGCCGCCGAGCAGCGCATCCGGCGCATGGTGTCGACGCTTCATGCTCTCGAAACCGAGATCCAGGGCATGATCGATCTCACCCGGGTCGAGATCGACCGGACAGAGGTCTCGTTGGAATCCGGCCCTTTCGAGGGTGAGAAGGCCCAGCATCTCCACCCGCATCCCGCCTTCCTGATGTAGGACAGGCTATCTGACGGAATGGGCTTTCTCGATATTGGAGAAGAATTGCCGGGCGCTTTCCTGCCAGGTGAACGTTTCGCCATAGGCCCGGCAGCGATCCTTGGGAATGTCGAGCGCCGCGAGGGCCGCCTCGCGTAGATCCTGTAAGAGAACGCCGCAGCCGGAGGTGCCGAGCACGTCCAGCGGCCCGGTAACCGGAAAGGCTGCGATCGGCAGGCCGGAGGCCAGCGCCTCGATGAGGACGATGCCGAAGGTGTCGGTGAGGCTCGGAAAGACGAAGACGTCCGAGGAGGCATAGACCCGGGCCAGATCCTCCCCGGTGAGCGCCCCGAGGAATCGGGCCTCCGGATATCGCCGTTCGAGGTCCGTACGGGCGGGCCGTCGCCGACGACGACCTTCGTGCCAGGCAGATCGAGGCTCAGGAAGGCCTCCAGATTCTTCTCGACCGCGACGCGCCCGACATAGAGGAAGACGGGCGCGGCCGCATCCAGGATCCGCTCGTTTCGAGGCCGGAACAGGGCGGTATCGACGCCGCGGGTCCAGCGCATGATGTTCCGGAAGCCACGCCCCGTCAGCTCCCGCTCCAGGGAGCGTGTGCTGACCATCATGGCGCGGGCTGCCCGGTGGAACCGCTTTAGCGCCCGGTAAGACCACGCCTCGGGGATTCGGGTACGCGCTGCGACATATTCCGGAAAGCGCGTGTGGTAGCTCGTGGTGAAAGCCTGCCCCTGGCGCAGGCAGGCCAGCCGCGTCGCGAGCCCGATGGGTCCTTCCGTGGCGATGTGGACATGGGTCGGCCGGATCTCTTCGAGAATTCCGGAGAGTGCCCCGGGCCGAACCAGGGACAGGCGGATTTCCGGATAGGTCGGCATCGGGATGGAGCGGAAGCGCTCGGGCGTGAGGAACACGACCTCCGCCCCGAAGCGCGGCGCCTCGGCGGCCATGTATTCGAGGGATCGCACCACCCCGTTGATCTGGGGCCGCCAGGCATCGGTCGCGATCAGAAGTCGCATCAGGCGGCCCTCTCGCTGACCTTGGCCGGAGCAAGGGTCTGCGCGCTGATCATGTCCAACTCGACCTCGGTCCAGCGGATGAGCTGGAAGGAGCCGTCGTAATGCTCCACCACCGCAGTGCAGGACTCGACCCAGTCGCCCGTATTCACGTAGGCGACGCCGAATTGGTCGTGCATGGTGGCGTGATGGATATGGCCGCAGATGACCCCGTCGGCCTGCTGCCGCTGGGCCTCCGCGGCGAGAAGCTCCTCGAACCGGCTGATGAAGTTCACGGCGTTCTTGACCCGCAGCTTAGCCCAGGACGAGAGCGACCAGTAGGTCAGACCCAGCCGCCGCCGCACCATGTTGAGATACGTGTTGACAAAGAGAGCCGCCGAATAGGCTCCGTCACCCAGGAGAGCGAGCCAGCGGGCATGTCGGACCACCAGATCGAACTGATCGCCGTGGATCACGAGATAGCGCTTCCCGTCGGCGGTTTCGTGCAAGGCGTAATCGGCGAGCTCGATACCGCCCAGATTGACCCCGATGTAGTCGCGCAGGAACTCGTCGTGATTTCCCGGAAGGTAGATGAGGCGGGCGCCTTTCCGGACCTTGCGCAGGAGCTTCTGCACCACGTCGTTGTGGGCCTGGGGCCAGTACCAGCCGGATTTCAGCTTCCAGCCGTCGACGATGTCGCCGACGAGATAGATCGTATCGGCGTCATAGACCTTGAGGAATTCGAGCAGGGCGCCCGCTTGGCACCCCTTCGTGCCAAGATGGAGGTCGGACAGGAACAATGTCCGTACGCGCAGAGCATTCACATCCTGAGCCATGGGGTTCTCCGGCGAGCGTGCTGAACAAGAGCCAAACCGGATTCGCGTCTCGTCCCCGTGACGGTTTTCCTGCAGATTTGTGACAGCGGTGGCGCTTATGTCCACTCGAAGGTCGGCTCTGACACGCGCATCGCCATCACCGGCCTTGCGCCGATGATTTCGCTTGTGTGAGGTGCCGAGCCCTTCCGATCGGGACGGCCGGCACAAGGCCGGCGATGACGGATGAGGGTGTCAGCACAGACCCAGCCAATGGACGGGACAATGCCACTCCCGTCTCGAATCTCGGATCCGGCAAAAAGTCCGATTTCCAGATGAATCGAACTGCCTTAGAGGCTCTGCGTCAAATCGGGCGGAGATCGGGATGAATGGACCTGACATGATCGGGCTGGTCGGGGTTGTGGCCTACCTGTCGGCCTATGGATTGCTGCAACTGGGCACCTTGAAGGTCGAGGACAACCGCTATGCCCTGCTCAACGCCTTAGGGGCATTGCTGATCCTTTATTCACTGCTTTACGACTTCAACCTGGCGTCCTTCGTGACCCAATCCGCATGGCTGCTCCTGACCGCGGTCGGCTTCGTCCGGTCGCACATCAAGCGGTCGCGGACCGTCCGATCCTGAACCCATGCGTCGGGCGCAGAGGCTCGCGCAGCGATTAGGGGTTCACGGGGCGGCTCGTCCGTGGTTGGCTGCAGCCTTCCTCGAAGCGACGCCACCCGTGAAAACCCGCCTCTCGTGAAACCTCTCCTGGGGATCTCCCTCAAAGTCACGTCCGCCGTCGTCTTCACGATGATGTCGGCGACCCTCAAGACGCTCGCCGCCCGCTATCCCGTCGGGGAGATCGTGTTCTTCCGCTCGGCCTTTGCCCTGTTGCCGCTGCTGCTGTGGCTGAAATGGCAGGGAGACCTCATCAATGCCGTGCGGACGAAGAACGTCGTCGGACATTTCAAGCGCGGCTTCATCGGCACGAGCGCCATGTATCTCGGCTTCGCCGCCCTCTCCTACCTTCCCCTGCATGACGCCATCGCCATCGGGTACGCCTCGCCCCTCATCGCCGTGATCCTGGCGGCTCTCCTCCTCAAGGAGACGGTGCGCGCCTACCGATG
This sequence comes from Microvirga sp., assembly GCA_035944695.1. GTDB lineage: Bacteria > Pseudomonadota > Alphaproteobacteria > Rhizobiales > Beijerinckiaceae > Microvirga. The sequence goes on from DASZBB010000011.1 coordinate 16,318, forward strand.
GACCGCCGTCGGCATCGGCTTCGTGGGCGTCCTGATCATGCTGTCGCCCTACCTGAATCTCGGCACCTTCGGGGGAGACCTGAACGCAGGTCCCACGCTCGGCGCCATGCTGGCCTTCGCCGGAGCCTTCTGCTCGGCCGGCGCCATGATCCAGGTCCGGCGCCTCACCGAGACGGAGAAGACCGGCGCCATCGTGTTCTACTTTTTCATCATGGCCTCGGGCCTGTCGCTCTGCACCATCGCGTTCGGCTGGCGGATGCCGGATTCCATGGACCTCGCCCTGTTCATTCTCATCGGCATCCTGGGCGGCGTCGGGCAGATCCTGGTCACGCAATCCTATCGCTTCGCGGATACCTCAGTGATCGCCCCGTTCGAGTACACCACGATGATCTGGGCGCTCCTGTTCGGCTGGTTCATGTTCGGGGACCTGCCCACCATGACCGTCGTGATCGGCGCGACCATCGTGGCCGCGACAGGTCTCTTCATCGTCTGGCGCGAGCATCGGCTCGGGCTCCTGCGGACCAAAGAGCTTCAGGCTGCCCCCCAAAGGCCAGGTGTCTAAACCGAAAGCCGGTGTCTGAACCGAAAAGAAGCACCACGAAGGCCCTGGCGCTTGACCCGTTCCGTCGATTACCCCAAAACCGTTTTGAGGAACGAACGTTCTCTATTTCGGAACAGAGGCAGTCATGGGCGTCGAGGGCAAAGAACGGAGCCGGGACCTGGAGGCGGGCGCACAGGTTCTCTCCGGGAATATGGGCAAGACGATCCAGCGGCTGCGCAAGGCCTATAACCTGTCCCTGTCGGAACTCGCCGAGCAGTCCGGCGTCGCGAAGTCGATCATCAGCCAGATCGAGCGCAACGAGACGAACCCGACGCTCGCCACCATCTGGCGGCTGAGCCAGGCTCTGGACGTCTCCATCGAGCGGGTTCTCGCCTCCGGGGACGAGGAGCCCTTCATCGAGAAGTCCTCCAAGGCCGACACCCCGATCCTCGTGTCCGAGGACGGCAAGATGCGCTTGGCCATCATCGGCTGGCTCAAGACCATCGAATGGCTGCAATGGTATGACGTGCAGTCCGAACCCGGCGGCGTGCTCGATTCCGACAGCCATCAACGCGGCTCGGTGGAATGCCTGTCCGTCCTGGAGGGCGAGTTCGAGGTCGAGGTCGGCGGCGTCACCCAGCAGGCGAAGGCGGGCGAAAGCCTGCGCTATCGCTGCGACCGCCCGCATTCTGTGCGCTGCATCGGCGATGCGCCGGGTCGCGCCACCATGGTGTGCATCCTCAAAGCCGCCGTGATGGATTGAGGTCCGGGGGCCAGGGGTTCGCCTCCCTCGCACGTCGAAACAGTCCCTCCACGTCATCACCGGCCTTGTGCCGGTGATCTCGATCGGAAACGCTCGGTGCTTCACAGCATCGGGATGGCCAGGACAAGCCCGGCCATGACGTGTGAGGGTTGTGGTCGGGCCTTCCTCACTCCGGCCTCTTGAATCCCTCCTTCGGCGGCAGCGACAGCAGGTACTCCGCCATGGCCCGGCGGTCCGCATCGGGAATCCGGGCCGTGTTGGCCACCACGGCTCCCATCGGTCCGCCGACCGTATCGAAATTCGGCGTCTCGCCGGTCGTCAGCAGGGTCGTCAGGTCATCGACCGTCCAGCCTCCGATCCCGGTCGGATGCGGCGTGATGTTGGGAACGATGCCCCTGCCCTCCGGGTCCGGGCCGCCGGCGAACCGCCGATCCTCGATGATGGCCCCCGCTGTGTTGCGCTCGCTGTGGCACTCGGCGCAATGGCCGGGTCCGTTCACCAGATAGGCGCCCCGGTTCAGGCTCTCCGACTTGGACGGATCGGGCATGAAGACGTTCCCGTCCAGGAAAGCCAGCTTCCAGAGACCGACACCTCGGCGGATGTTGAAGGGGAACGGCAGGTCGTGATCGGGTGCGCGACCCTCCACGGCCGGGAGAGTCTGCATGAAGGCAAAGAGGTCCGCCAGATCTCCCTCGGGCATCTTGGCATAGGAAGCATACGGGAAGGCGGGATAATAGTGGCGGCCGTCGGGCGAGACGCCCTCGCGCATGGCGCGCACGAAATCGGCCGTGGTCCAGGAGCCGATGCCGTCCTGCTTATGGGGCGAGATGTTTGGCACATGGAAGGTGCCAAAGGGGGATTTCAGCGCATAGCCACCGCCGAGCCGCAGCTTGTCGCTCTGCTCCGGCACCGCATGGCAGGACGTGCAGCCTCCGGCGAAGAACAGGATGCGCCCGTTCTCCAGGTTCGGCTGGCGGTTCGATCCGGACGCTTGCCCTGAGGCGGCCTGACCGTTGCCCCGGATGAGCGCGTAAGCCGCCGGCGAGGTCAGCCCCCAGAAGACCAGCGCTCCGACCACGGCCAGAGCCACAAGACCCACGATTACCTTGCGCATCGACTCGTCTCCAAATGAAACGGGCGGCCCAGAGGCCGCCCATTCTAACGCCTTCTGATCTTAGGAACTCTTCTTGCGGAAGTCGTTGTGGCAGGCGCCGCAATTCTGCAGCACCTTCGGCAGTTCCGCCTTGAAGGTGGCCTCGTCCTTGATCGAAGCCATCGCCGCCTGGGCATCCGTGCGGAGCTTCGTCATGATCGAATCGAACTTCGCCTTGTTTTCCCAGATGGCCGGAAGAGCTTCGGTCTTCTCGGCGTTCTTGGAGCTCTCAGGGAACAGCGGGCCGGCCTTCTCGGCATTCACTGCAAGAACCTGAAGGCTGGCCTTGGCCTTGGCGAGATCGAACGGCTCTTGCCCGCGCATCATGCCGCCGAGGGGACGCGTCTGCGCTCCCATCTCCTTCATGAGACCCTGGCGCTGCTCGACGACATTGCTTTGGGCTATGGCGGCCGTCACTCCGAGCGCCAGGAGGCTGGCGACGAACATTGTACGCTTCATATCTTCCTTCCCTCATGGGCCGATCGGTGATGTCCCTACGAACCACCGTCAGCGGGCCGGCATTAGCGCACATCTCGTCAAGCTTGAGCACTCCACTTTAGAACACATCTATGTGAGGTGCTCTCAAGACCCTACTCGACCGGCTCCCCGGCGGCAGCCCAATCCTTGAAGCCGCCCTTGTAATGCTCCCGGATGTCCCGTCCGGCCGCCTGGGCGTACTCGATGGCCCGCACCGACCGGACGCCCGCCGCGCAGGAAAAGACGACTCGCTTGCCCGCAGGCAGAGCCGACGCATCGAAGGACGAGAGCGGATGGGAGACGGCTCCCGGGATGTGCCCAGCGGCGAATTCGTGCGGCTCACGCACGTCGACGAGCACGAACGCCCCCTCGCGAAGCCCTTGCTTGACGGCGTCGCGGTCGAGATCGATGACTTTCGGCGTTTCACTCATAGCAGCTCCTCCCTGGGATGAGCTCCGTCATACCGGCTCCGCAGGGAGGAGTGCAATCCAGGCCGTCTCAGGCGAGCGGCGGAATCCGCAGCACCCAGCCCGGCTGGATCATGTCCGGATCCTTGACCGGCGGGGAGTTCGCCTTAACGATCTCGGTGTATTTCGCGCCTTTGCCCTTGCCGTAATGCTTCTCGGCGATCTCCCAGAGGGTGTCGCCCTTCTGGACCGTGTACATGGTCGAGGCCGCGGCGGGCTGCTGGACCTGCAGCTCGCTCGTGTCCACTTCGGCGACGCCGTAGGTGTTGCCGAGGGACAGAATGATCTTCTCGGCTTCTTCCTGGTCGGTCGCTTGGCCCGACAGCTTCACCTTGTCGCCTTCGACCTGGATCCCGAGCTTGCTCGCATCGAATCCGTGGCCCTGGACCTCCTGCTGCAGCTTCTCCGGAGTGGCGGCGGCGGCGCTGCCGCCGAAGATCTTGGCGCCGGCTTCCTTGATGAATTTGAACAGACCCATATGGTCCTCCTCCTGCTCCTGCCCGGCTCACGATGGCCAAGCTGGGAGGAAGACGCGTGGTCGTCCCGGGGGTTCCGATCAGGCCAAACTCGAAAAGACGTCCGCCAGGGACGGCAGGCGATCCTTGAGCCGGAGCAGGGCGATGAGCTCGATCTGCACGATGGCGGTTTCGAATTCCACGTCCGTCTCATGATCCAGCCGCTCCTCGAAGGCGGCGAGGATCTCGTCCTTCGAGCGGCCTTTCACGGCCATGATGAAGGGGAAGCCGAATTTCTGCTTGTAGGCGTCGTTCAGCTTCAGGAAGCGATCGCGCTCCGCCTCCGTCAGGCTGTCCAGACCGGCGGAGGATTGCTCGTTGCGGGAATCGGCCGTGAGATCGGCAAGCTTCAGGCGCCCGGCGAGATCCGGATGGGCATTGATCAGCGCCTGCTTCTGTTCGTGGGTCGCCTGCGACAGGACGTGGACCATGGCCGCATGAAGTCCTTCCGCCGTGTCCTGCCCGGCGGTCAGCCCGGCCTCGAAGGTGCGCTCGGCGATCCAGGGCGAATGCTCGAAGATGTCGCCGAAGAGCTCGACGAACATCACCCGGCTCATGCGGCTGGGCGTCAGGTCCGCCGGGCGGTGCTGGCGGATCCAGTGGCGGGCGATGTCGATGCGCCGGGCCACCCAGACCTTCTCGTGGGAGGCCACGTAATCCAGGAATCGGGCAAGCGCCGCAGCGCGCCCCGGGCGGCCGACGAGGCGGCAATGGAGGCCCACCGACATCATCTTCGGTGCCGTCTCCCCTTCCACATAAAGCGTGTCGAAGCTGTCCTTAAGATAGGCGAAGAACTGGTCGCCCGAATTGAAGCCCTGCGGGGTGGCAAAGCGCATGTCGTTGGCGTCCAGCGTATAGGGCACGATCAGCTGCTGCCGGTCCCCATGCTGCTCCCAATAGGGCAGCTCGTCCGCATAGGAATCCGCGCTGTAGAGGAAGCCGCCCTCCTCCGCCACGAGGCGATTGGTGTGCTCCGAGGTGCGGCCCGTGTACCAGCCCAGCGGCCGCTCGCCCGTCACCTCGGTGTGGATGCGGATCGCCTCGTTCATGTGCGCCCGCTCCTCCTCGGCCGAGAAGTCCCGGTAATCGATCCACTTGAGCCCGTGGCTGGCGATCTCCCAACCGGCCTCCTTCATGGCGGCAACGGCCTCCGGGTTGCGCATGAGGGCCGTGGCGACCCCGTAGACGGTCACGGGCATCTGGCGCTGGGTGAACATCCGCCACAGGCGCCAGAAGCCTGCGCGGGAGCCGTATTCGTAGATCGACTCCATGCTCATGTGCCGCTGGCCGAGCCATGCTTGAGCGCCCACGATCTCCGACAGGAACGCCTCGGAGGCCCGGTCGCCGTGCAGGATGTTGTTCTCGCCGCCCTCTTCATAGTTGATCACGAACTGGACGCAGATCCGGGCCCCGTTCGGCCAGCGGGGATGAGGCGGGGTGCGGCCGTAACCGACGAGGTCGCGCGGATAGGAGGTGTCGGACAAGGTCAGCTTCCTCGATAGGTGGAGTAGCTCCAGGGCGAGACGAGGAGCGGGACATGGTAGTGGCCGTCGGGCTCCGCGATGGTGAAGCGGATCGGCACGACATCCAGGAACGGCGGATCGGCGGTCGCCGTGCCGATGGAGGTGAAATAGGCGCCCACCTCGAAGACGAGTTCGTACGTTCCCGCATGGAACGTGTCGCCGATCATCAGGGGCGCATCCGTGCGTCCATCCGCGTTCGTTACCGTGCGGACGACGGAGCGCCGCTGCGTCCCCTCGACGGCGAAGAGTTCGATGGCAACACCCTTGGCGGGCTTGCCGTTGACGGTATCCAGTACGTGGGTGGACAGGCGTCCCATAAGGCCTCGCGGTCAGTGCAGTGTCCTTCAGCGGGTGGAATCTTTCGGGACCACGTTCCGCCGTCAAGCGCATCCATAAGTCTAGTTGCACAAGCCTTGGGCTTTAGCGACAGGGATCCTGTTGAAAAAACGGCAGCATGGGCCTTCCGCCAAGGGGAGCCGGGCCCTAGGCTGTGGCGTCCCCATCTGACCAAGTGGCTGCATGATCGACCCGCAAATTTCCGAATGGATCAGCCAGATCATCCGCTGGGTCCATGTGATTACCGCAATCGCCTGGATCGGCTCGTCCTTCTATTTTATCCATCTGGACCTCAGCCTCCAGAAGCGCGAGGGGTTGCCGGAAGGCGTCGGCGGCGAGGCGTGGCAGGTCCATGGCGGCGGGTTCTACAACATGCGCAAGTATCTCGTTGCGCCGCCCGAACTGCCCAAGGAACTGACCTGGTTCAAATGGGAGAGCTATTCCACCTGGATCAGCGGATTCTTCCTCATCGTCTGGGTCTATTACCTTCACGCGGACCTCTACACCATCGATCCGGCCGTGCGCGCCCTGGAGCCCTGGCAGGCTCCCGCCATCGGCATCGGCGGCATCGCCGTGAGCTGGCTGGTGTACGAAGGCCTGTGCCGCTCGCCGCTCGGCAGGAACGGGCTCGTCCTAGGCGTCGCCCTCTTCGTCTATATCCTGCTGGCAGCCTTCGCGTTCACCCAAGTGTTCAACGGCCGCGCGGCCTTTCTCCACACGGGTGCGATGATCGCCACTTGGATGTCGGCGAGCGTCTTCTTCATCATCATCCCGAACCAGAAGAAGGTGGTGGCCGAGCTCCTGGCGGACCGCTCGCCCGACCCGAAGCTCGGCAAGGAAGCCAAGCTGCGCTCGACGCACAACAACTACCTGACGCTTCCCGTCATCTTCCTGATGCTGTCGAACCACTACCCGCTGGCATGGTCGTCGCGCTACGCGGTCGCGATCATCGGGCTGATCGTGATTGCGGGCGCGGTGATCCGACACTTCTTCAACTCGCAGCACGCAGGCAAGGGCTCGCCCTGGTGGACCTGGGCCGTGGCCGCCCTCTCTATCTGGGCCGCGATCTGGCTCTCGATCATGGGCAAGCCCGGGAACGCCAACCTGGCGGCCGCTCCTGCCGACACGACGGCCGCAACTGTCACGGCATCCTTCGACGAGGCCGTGCTGGCGATCCAGTCCCGCTGCTCCATGTGCCATGCGGCCGAGCCCGTCTGGGACGGCATTACCACCGCCCCGAAAGGCGTTCGCCTGGACACGCCTGAGGAGATCGCCCGCCATGCGGAGATCATCCGCGTCCAGAGCGTGCTGACCCATGCCATGCCGCCCAACAACATCACCGAGATGACCCTGGACGAGCGCAGGGCTGTGGCAACGTGGCTGGCGGCGAAGGATACAGCGACGCGCTAGAGGCGTGGCACTTACCCCAACGACAGCAACGGAGGAACCGAGTGACCGAACTCACCCTGGAGACGGCCCAGACAATTGCCACCGCCACCCTCAAGACGGCACGGGAGAAGGGCTTCAAGCCGCTTTCCGTCGTCGTCTACGACAGCCGAGGGGCCCTGAAGGCCCTCCTGTCGGAGGACGGCACCAGCCTGAAGCGGGCCGAGATCGCCATGGGCAAGGCCTATGGTGCCCTGGCGCTCGGGGTCGGCTCGCGGGCCCTGCACAAGATGGCCACCGACCGCCCTTATTTCGTGGCCTCGGCGACCCACGCGGTGGGCGGGCAGCTCGTGCCGGTTCCGGGCGGCGTCCTGATCAAGGACGCGCAAGGTCGAACCCTCGGGTCCGTCGGCGTCTCCGGCGACACCTCGGACAACGACGAAATCGCCGCTGCGGCCGGCATCGAGGCCGCAGGATTGGTGTTCGACACCGGCGCCTGACGTTGGGTCAAAAGGCCAACCCTCTGTTATTCCAGGAAATTCTTAATTTTTTGGATAGTACTGGACATAAACAGTTGATTGATCAACAAATAGGGCAAGGTTACTGCCCTACCGGCTCTGACCGAGACATTCCAAAACCCTGATATAAAACCAGAAAGGGAACGCGTCCGATGTCATCATGGATCAAACGCACGGCTCTTGCGGCCGTCGCCACGGCTGCCCTCATGGGCGCCGCGTCGGCTGAAGTCGTCTACAACCGCGCCAATTCGGGTGAGCCCGAGACCCTCGACACCCACAAGACCTCGACGGTGCAGGAATTCCACATCCTCCAGGACATGCTCGAAGGACTCGTGGCTTACGACATGAAGGCCAAGGCCGTTCCCGGTCAGGCGGAGAAGTGGGAAGTCAGCGACGACGGCAAAACCTATCGCTTTACGCTTCGCAATGGCCTGAAATGGTCGAATGGCGATCCTGTGACGGCTGAGG
>DASZBB010000012.1:0-6353 GCA_035944695.1 Microvirga sp.
CCACGATGGTGTAGCTGCTGCGGGTACCGAAAAAGACCGCCGTGTCGCGTCCGGCGCCGCCATCGAGGACGTCATTGTCTGCTCCGCCATTCAGGGTGTCGTCCCCAGCTTCGCCGGAGAGCATGTCGGCTCCACCGCCGCCCGTCAGCACATTGGCCGCCGCGCTGCCCGTGAACCTGTCGCTTGCAGATCCGCCGACGAGATTCTCGATCCCGATGAGGATGTCGTTGCCCAGGCCCGTATCCTGCAGGACCTCAAATCTCAGGTCCACGATCACGCTGCTCGCACTGCCGAATTCCGCCGTGTCGTTTCCGTCGCCTCCGTCCAGGACGTCGTTTCCTGCACCGCCGATCAGCGTATCATTGCCGCCCCTGCCGGTCAGACTGTCCGCACCGCCAAGGCCTTTCAGGACATTGTCGGCATCGTTGCCGCCGATGGTGTCGTTGCCTGCGGCGCCGGTCACGTTCTCGAAATTCAGAAAAACGTCGGACCCCCAGGCATTGTCCTGCGCGGTCGTCAGGTTCAGATCGACCGTTACCGCTACATTGGGGTCCGTCGACAGGTCGTAGGTCAGCGTGTCGATGCCGCCTCCGGCGTCGATCATGTCGTTGCCGAGACCATCGGAAAACGTTTCGTTCCCGGAGCCTCCGAATGCCCTGTCATTCCCGGAGCTCAGGAGGACGGTTCCCGCGATCGTTCCCGTACGGCCGTCGAACAGGTCATCCCCATCGCGCATATCGATGTGGCCCGTGATGGCGCCGCGGTTGACGAAGACATTGCCTGCCGCGTTGCCCAGAAAGGCCAGGCCATCGGCTTGGATCATGCCCGTATTGGTCACCACGGTGGAGAAGCCGGTGCCTGCAGCCAGGACAATTCCGTATCCGGTAGCCTTGATGGTGCCACTGTTGGTGATCGTGCAGTCGTTCCCGATGATGACCATCCCGTCCCTGGTCTGGATCGTCCCGGCATTTCCGATGATCGTACCATTCCCGAATGTCCGGATGCCTTCGTCCGCTGTGATCGAGCCGGTATTCACCACCACGCTGCTGCCGTCGCCGATGCTGATCCCGACCTTCGTGGCGGTGATCGTGCCGTGGTTGACGACGTGGGCCTGCTTCTGCAGGGCAATGCCGTAACCATTGGTCGCTGCAATAGAGCCGGTAGAAGAGATTGTGACGTTGTAGGAATTCCGTGTTGTCGATGGATCGTAGATTCCGCCGCTGGCGGTCAGGGTGCCGTGAACCGTGATGGTGCCCCCGAAGCCTGCCGCGGCGTCGAGAGCGAAGCCTGTGCCGTTATGGGGGCCCGCGATGATGATCCCTGGATTGACGGTGACCGAGCTGTGATCGGCAGTCAGGGTTAAAGTCGTGAACTGGTCGGCGGTGATGACGATTGGGGAAGGTGGGGAAGGCACGCATGTATCCTCTGAGCACCGCACCTCCCTAATAAAGTTGCAGAAGCTGCGGAACTCTCGCTTTCGAGGGTAACGTAGCGCGATGATCCCCGGAAGCGTTCATGAATCGGAAGCCGGAACCGTGGCTGTTCAGCTTGCGTTTGGGCTCTACATGCTTCAAGCCAACACCTGCGCTGCAGCAGGGCGTATTCAGAGCCAAGGGATCGAGCGATGACGCAGTGGGTCTATACCTTCGGGGACGGTAAGGCCGAGGGCCAGGCGGGGATGAAGAACCTGCTGGGCGGCAAGGGGGCGAATCTGGCCGAGATGTCCAATCTCGGGCTGCCGGTGCCTCCGGGCTTCACCATCACGACCGAGGTCTGCACCTATTACTACGACCACGGCCGCTCCTATCCGGAGGAGCTGAAGGGTCAGGTCGAGAGCGCCCTCACTTACGTCGGCCGCCTCACGGGCCGCACCTTCGGCGATGCCGACAACCCGCTGCTCGTCTCCGTCCGCTCCGGCGCCCGGGCCTCCATGCCCGGCATGATGGACACCGTGCTCAACCTCGGCCTCAACGACGTCACCGTCGAGGCGCTGGCCAAGGGGGCCGGCGACGAGCGCTTCGCCTATGACAGCTACCGCCGCTTCATCACCATGTATTCCAACGTGGTGCTGGGCCTGGAACACCATCACTTCGAGGAGATCCTCGACGAGTTCAAGGACCGCCGCGGCTACTCCCTCGATACGGATCTCTCGGCCGCCGACTGGAAAGGCCTTATCCCGCGCTACAAGGCCCTGGTCGAGAAGGAGCTGGGCAAGCCCTTCCCGCAGGAGCCGCAGGAGCAGCTCTGGGGCGCCATCGGGGCCGTGTTCGGCTCCTGGATGAACAACCGCGCCATCAAGTACCGCGAGCTGCACGCCATCCCGGCGAGCTGGGGCACCGCCGTGAACGTGCAGGCCATGGTCTTCGGCAATATGGGCGAGACCTCCGCCACGGGCGTTGCCTTCACCCGCAATCCCTCCACCGGCGAGAAGGAGCTCTACGGCGAGTTCCTCATCAACGCTCAAGGCGAAGACGTGGTGGCGGGCATCCGCACCCCGCAGGACATCACCGAGAAGGCGCGCGTCGCCTCCGGCTCCGACAAGCCTTCCATGGAACGGGCCATGCCGGAGGCCTACAACGAGCTGGTGCGCATCTACGGCATCCTCGAGAAGCATTACCGTGACATGCAGGACATGGAATTCACGGTGGAGAAGGGCAAGCTCTGGATGCTCCAGACCCGCAACGGCAAGCGCACGGCGAAGGCCGCGCTGCGCATCGCCGTGGAGCTCGCTTCCGAGGGCCTGATCACCCAGGAAGAGGCCGTGACCCGCGTGGAGCCGGCGGCCCTCGACCAGCTCTTGCATCCCACCATCGATCCCAAGGCCGAGCGCAAGATCCTGGCCACGGGCCTGCCGGCCTCGCCCGGCGCGGCCTCCGGCGAGATCGTGTTCAATTCGGACGATGCGGAAGCCGCCAAGAAGGCCGGCCACAAGGTCATCCTGGTGCGCGTCGAGACGAGCCCTGAGGACATCCACGGCATGCATGCGGCGGAAGGCATCCTGACCACCCGTGGCGGCATGACCTCTCACGCGGCGGTGGTTGCCCGCGGCATGGGCAAGCCCTGCGTGTCGGGCGCGGGCTCGATCCGCGTGGACTATGCCGCGCAGACGTTGACTGTCGCCGGCCAGACCCTGAAGAAGGGTGACGTGCTGACCATCGACGGCTCAAACGGTCAGGTGCTGCTGGGCCAGGTGAAGATGCTGGAGCCGGAGCTCTCCGGCGAGTTCGCCACGCTCATGGGCTGGGCCGACAAGGTGCGCCTCATGAAGGTGCGCGCCAATGCGGAGACGCCTCTCGACGCCAAGACTGCGCGCAATTTCGGCGCGGAAGGCATCGGCCTGTGCCGCACGGAGCACATGTTCTTCGAGGGCGACAGGATCGTCGCCGTGCGCGAGATGATTCTCTCCGACGACGAGGCCGGCCGCCGTGCCGCGCTCGCCAAGCTGCTGCCGATGCAGCGCAAGGACTTCGTGGAGCTGTTTTCGATCATGAGCGGCCTGCCGGTCACGATCCGCCTGCTCGATCCGCCGCTGCACGAGTTCCTGCCGCACTCGGAAGAGGAGATGGAGGAGGTGGCGAAGGCCATGAACGCCTCCGTCGACAAGCTCAGGCATCGCGCCCGCGAGCTGCACGAGTTCAACCCGATGCTCGGCTTCCGCGGCTGTCGTCTCGCAGTGGCTTATCCGGAAATCGCCGAGATGCAGGCACGCGCCATCTTCGAGGCGGCCGTGGAGGCCGGCAGAACGACGGGCCAGCCTGTCGTGCCCGAGGTCATGGTGCCGCTCGTCATGACGAAGGCGGAGCTCGACCTCGTGAAGGAGCGCATCGTCGCCATGGCGGAAGCGGTCGCCAAGGAGAGCGGCGTGACCGTCGAATATCAGGTCGGCACGATGATCGAGCTCCCGCGCGCGGCTTTGCGGGCCGGCGAGATCGCGGAATCGGCGGAGTTCTTCTCCTTCGGCACCAACGACCTGACGCAGACGACGCTCGGCATCTCGCGCGACGACGCGGCCTCGTTCCTCGGTCCCTACACGCAGAAAGGGCTGCTCCCGGCCGATCCGTTCGTCACCATCGACCAGGAAGGCGTCGGCGAGCTGGTGAAGCTCGCGGCCGAGCGCGGCAAGAAGACCCGTGGCACCATCAAGCTCGGGATCTGCGGCGAGCACGGCGGCGATCCGGCGTCGATCCATTTCTGCCAGTCGGTCGGGCTCGACTACGTGTCCTGCTCGCCGTATCGCGTGCCGATCGCGCGTCTTGCCGCCGCGCAGGCGGCGCTCGGCAACAAGGCCGCGAGCCAGGCTTGATGGTCCTGTCCCGCGTGCGTCTTCTCTATATCGGGGCGGTGCTGGTTTCCGGCATCGCCGTCGGGCTCCTCATGTGGCGGCAGCCCCACCTGCAGCAGGCCGCCGTTCCGCCAGCGGCCTGGCCTTTTGCCGTGTCGTTGATCCTGGATCTCGTGATCGGCCAACTTGCTGCCCAGGGGAAAGCCGAGCCGCTCACCATGGGCGATCGGTTCGTCGCGGTCATTGGTGCTGGCTTGATCGTGACCGCGATGATAGCCTTCGGCTAACGATAACGAAGAGGGGGCAGGGATGGCGCGGCACAAGGGTTCATGCCATTGCGGCAAGGTCGCGTTCGAGGTCGAATTGGACCTTCAGCAGGCCCTCGAGTGCAATTGCTCCCATTGCAGCCGCAAGGGCTATCTCCTCGCCTTCGTTTCCCGGGAGACCCTGGCCGTTCTCCGCGGAGAGGAGAGCCTTTCGACCTATACCTTCAACACGCATACGATCCGGCACCGCTTCTGTGCCACGTGCGGCTGCGCACCCTTCGGCGAGGGAAAGAAGCCGACCGGAGAGGCGACGGCGGCGATCAACGTTCGCTGCCTTGAGGACGTCGATCTGTCCCAAATCAAGATCATCCCGGTGGACGGACGGAGTTTCTAAGACAGACGGGGCCTGCCTGTTGTCCGCCGAGCCTGACCAAAGGACAATTGAAATGAAACTGAATATCATTTACATTGTTCCTTCTTGCTGGTGCGGGCAGCTATTATGGACAGGACAGAAGAGGCGGGTCGGCTCGAAGGCCGACGCTGCCTTTCCGAAGGCTCAGGATGCCGGAGAGTTTGAGCGTTACGAAGGATGACGTCGTTCGTGACTTGCGCGGCACCCATGCTGCAGCCAGGGGCTTTGATGCGCCCGATGCCTCGAGTACGCAGCTTCTTTCCATCCTTCAGCAGGGACCTGGCTTCTTCTGCTTTCTGCGTCACCCGGATGATGTCGTTGGGCTGACGAGCAATGCTTTTCGGCAGCTCACCGAGGGCCAGGACATTGCCGATTGCGTCCTCGACGAGACCCCGCTGGCTCACTGGCCGGGCTTCCGGGAGCGTCTCGAGCAAGCCCGTGCCGGCCTTGCGCTCTCAGATCCTCTCCGGGTGACCGTCCTTTCTCAGGCGGATCCTGGGAGCGCAGCCGAGGAGCGCTTCGTCGACTTTTCATTCCAGCCCATCTGGGGAGCGGGCAGGACGCTTCTCGGGGTGGCCGTTCAGGGCCATGATGTGACCGGGCATGTTCGTCGGGAGCAGGAGCTGAGCGCCAGCAACGCGCGATCGGAGGCGGTTCTCGGGGTTCTGGGCGATGGCTTCGTCGTCTTCGACGAGGAATTTCGGGTCGTCAAACTCAATCCCGCCGCTCTGGAATATGATGGGCGTCAGGCGCAAGAGATCATCGGCAAGACGCATTGGGAGGCATGGCCGACATCGGCGGGCTCCGCTTTGGAGGTCGCTTATCGCAAGTGCCTTGCAGAGCAGGTGCAGGTCTCGTTCGAGCGCCGTTATCTCGGCTTCGGAAAGGACCGCTGGCTGGAGTTGCGGGCCTGCCCGGTTCCAGGCGGCATCGTCAGCTTCTACCGGGACATCACCGAGCGGAAGGCTTCCGAGGAGGCGCTGCGCGCCAGCGAGGAGCGGTTCAGGGCTCTCGTCGAAGCCGTTCCCCACCAGGTGTGGGAAGCCGGACCGGACGGATCGGTCGAGTGGTCCAACGGGCGCTTTCCCGAATATCTCGGCATCACGCCCCAGGATCTGGCGAATGGTGCATGGGAGCGCATCGTCCATCCGGACGATTATCCGGTTGTCGCGCGAGCCTGGCGGCAGGCCCTGCAGGCCGGGACCGTGTTCGAAAGCGAGATCAGGCTCAAGAGAGCGCGCGACAAGACCTACCGCTGGTTCCTGTCGAAGGCCGTTCCAGTGCGGAACCCTGAGGGGGGCGTCGTTCGATGGATCGGCACGAACACCGATGTCCATGACCAGAAAATGGCCGCGGAGGAGCTCGCCCGTCTCAACGCCAGACTGGAGAAGCG
>DASZBB010000013.1:0-4280 GCA_035944695.1 Microvirga sp.
GGGCTCGGCGTCGACGCGCTCGCCGGCTTCCGTCTGAATATCGACACCGGTCTCATCGCGGCGCTGTCGATCTTCATCATCGAGATCGTCTTCGCGATCCTGATGCGCGCGCCGACCATCCAGGGGCGCAAGCTCATGGACCAGATCGAAGGCTTCCGGATGTATGTCGAGACCGCCGAGAAGAACCGCATCAACTACGTCGAGAAGGGCGAGCCGCCGATGACGGTCAGCCGGTTCGAATCCATCCTGCCCTTCGCCATTGCCCTCGGCATCGAAAAGCCGTGGTCGGAACGCTTTGAGGGCGACCTCATGCGCAACGCCGTCGCGGGTGCAACCGCCGGTTCCTACTCGCCCGGCTGGTACCGTGGCAGCTCATGGTCGACGGGCGGCAGCAGCGGCGATTTCTCGAAGTCGTTCTCGAGCCTCGCGACAGGCATGAGCGCCGCTATGATCGCGGCCCAGCCGGTGAAGAGCTCAAGCTCGGGCTTCTCGGGTGGCGGGGGAGGGGGCGGCAGTTCCGGCGGCGGCGGTGGCGGTGGTGGCGGCGGGGGCTGGTAGCCTAGCCCACGAACTCCACCGGCACGCCCGGCTCCACCAGGGCCGAGAGTTCCTCTGCGTCCCAATTTGTGAGCCGCACGCAGCCATGCGAGGCCGTCTTGTCGATCTTGCTCGGTTCGGGCGTCCCGTGGATGCCGAAGGTCGGTTCGGTGAGGTCGATCCACATCGAGCCGACAGGACCATTCGGTCCGGGCGGGATGATGAGCTTTTCGGTGTTCTCGCCCTGCTGGAAGTTCACCTCGGGATCGTAGGTGTAGTTCGGCATGGGCGCGACGGCGTTCACGAGGTGCGTGCCGCTGGGGGAGGGATTGTCCTCGCTGCCGATGGTGGCGGGATAGGCGACCACCAGGCGGCCCTCGGCATCGTAGCCGCGCAGCTGACGGGTCGTCTTGTCGGCCTCGAGCCGCGCCACCTTCACGTCGCCCGCACCGGGCCCGTAGGCGGTCACGGCCACCGTTTCGCCCGCGACAAAGCCGGCGGCAGGGTTCAGCGCACGCAAGAGGTCTTCGTCCATGTGAAAGCGCTCGGCGAGCAGTTCCGTGATGCTCGCATAGCCGAGGAATTCGCGCTGCGCCATTTCCGCATAGTCGCTGGGGATCGGCTCGCCCACGGCTTCAACGTCTTCTTCCGTGATCAGGTAGCCCCCGACCACCGGCTCGGTGGTGTTGAGCGCCGCCACCACGTCAGGGTCGACCACGCCGTCTTCCGGCAGGCCCTGCATGACCTCGAACGCGCGAACGGCTTTGCGGACATTCTCGCCGTCGAAGCCGTCGATCACCCCGGGGGAGGCGCCGGAGCGATCGAGCAGCACCTGCAACTTGACGATGGCCGGATCGGGCGACGCTGGGAGGGGGGCGTCGCCCGATCCTGACTGATCGTCCGGCTCGAGGGGAGGGAGGAACTCGGCCGGGACGGTGGCCAGGTCGGCGGAGTTGACCGTCTCCGCGGTCAGGCTGGTGGTGGCGAGATCTTGTGCCAGCACCGATGCAATCGGGAGCGTCACCAGCAGGAAGAGGACGAAAAGCTGAAGAGGACGCATGATCAACACCCCGTTTGCGAGCAGTACAGCGTCGAAGGCGGGCGTTTAGTTGCGACGGGCGCCAGGCGATCTCGCTCGCATGGTGAACAATTAGGTAAAATTGTATCGATCGGGTTCTGCCGCGCCTCCGCCGTGGGCCGCATTGGACTTTCCCCGTCCCCCTTGCTAACCCTCGCGCGCCCCAATTTCCGGACCGCAAATGCCCGAACTGCTGCTTGAACTGTTCTCCGAGGAAATCCCCGCACGCTTTCAGCGCAAGGCCGCCGACGACCTCAAGAAGGCCGTGACGAATGCGCTGGTCGAGGCGGGTCTCGTCTATGAGGGCGCCAAGGCTTTCGTGACCCCCCGTCGGCTGGCGCTGGCCGTCTCGGGCATTCCCGTGCGGTCGCCGGACCTGCGGGAGGAGAAGAAGGGTCCTCGCGTCGGTGCCCCGCAGCAGGCGATTGACGGCTTCCTCAAGGCGGCGGGCCTGAGCTCCATCGAACAGGCGACAATCGTCTCGGACCCCAAGAAGGGCGACTCCTACGTCGCCCACATCGAGCGGAAGGGCGAGGACGCAACCACGCTCCTCGCCGGCATCCTGCCGAAGGTGGTCGACACCTTTCCCTGGGGCAAGTCGATGCAGTGGGGCAATGGCGGGCTGACCTGGGTGCGTCCGCTGCGCGCCATCACCGCGACCTTCGGAGCCGAAAACGACGAGCCGGTGGTGATCCCGTTCAGCGCCAGCACCGTGACGGCCGGCCAGACCACCTACGGGCACCGCTTCCTCGCCCCCGATGCGATCAAGGTGCGCCGCTTCGACGATTATGTGCAGTCGTTGGAACGCGCCCGGGTGGTCCTCGATCTCGACCGGCGCAAGGAGATCATCCGCGCCGACGCCGATCAGCTCGCCTTCGCGCAGGGCCTGACGGTCATCGCCGACGAGGGCCTGCTCGAGGAGGTCGCCGGCCTCGTCGAATGGCCTGTGGTGATGATGGGCTCATTCGATCCCGACTTCCTTCGGGTGCCCGAAGAGGTGATCATCGCCACTATCCGCGCCAACCAGAAGTGCTTCTGCCTGCGCGACAGCAAGGGCAAGCTCGCCAACAGATTCCTCCTCACCGCCAACAACGTCGCGAGCGACGGCGGCGAGGCGATCGTTGCCGGCAATGAGCGGGTGATCCGCGCCCGGCTCAGCGACGCGAAATTCTTCTACGAAACCGATCTGAAGCTGCCGCTGGAGCACGACCTGCCCAAGCTCGAGGAATCGATCTTCCATGCCAAGATCGGAACGCAGTTCCAGCGGGTCGAGCGCCTCGTGAAGCTCGCCGCCGAGATCGCGCCGCAGGTCGGCGCCGATCCGGAGCAGGCCAAGCGCGCCGCCATGCTGGCCAAGGCCGACCTCACCACCAACATGGTCGGCGAGTTCCCGGAGCTTCAGGGCGTCATGGGCCGCTACTATGCGCTGGCGCAGGGCGAAACGGAGGCCGTCGCCAACGCCGTCGCGGACCACTACAAGCCGCTCGGCCCCACGGACCGGGTGCCGGCGGAGCCCGTCTCGATCGCGGTGGCGCTCGCCGACAAGCTCGACCTCCTCACCGGCTTCTGGGCCATCGACGAAAAGCCCACCGGCTCCCGCGATCCCTTCGCTTTGCGCCGCGCGGCTCTCGGCGTCATCCGCATCGTGACCGACAACCAGCTGAGCTTCCCGCTCGCGGTGGAGCCGGATCTCCTTGCTTTCTTCCACGACCGGCTCAAGGTCTCGCTCCGCGAAGCGGGCGCCCGGCATGACCTCGTCGATGCGGTGCTCACTGCCGACTCGAACGACATTCTCGAAATCACCCGCCGCGTCGAAGCGCTCTCCGCGCTGCTGGACTCCGCCGACGGCGTCAACCTCCTCGCCGGCTACCGCCGCGCCGCCAACATTCTCGCGGCGGAGGAAAAGAAAGACGGCCGCACCTACGACGCGATCTCGGACCAGACCAGGTTCGTGCTGGATGAAGAGATCGCCCTCGCCAACGCCATCAAGCACGTCGACGCCGAAGCTGGCGCCAAGGCGCGCGCCAACGACTATCGTGGCGCCATCGCCGCGCTGGCCACTTTACGCGAACCGGTCGACGCCTTCTTCGACAAGGTGCTGGTCAACGATCCCGAGGCCGCCGTTCGCGCCAACCGCCTGCACCTCCTCGCCGCCCTGCGCGTCACCATGCACCTCGTGGCGGACTTCTCGAAGGTCGCGGGCTGAAGGCAAGACGAGACCCCCTCATCCGCCCTTCAGGCACCTTCTCCCCCAGAGGGAGAAGGCCGACACACTAACATCGCGGTTCCTGGGCCTTCTCCCTGGGGGGAGAAGAGCCTGCCCCGGGCTCGACCCGGGGTGGCGAAGCCGGATGAGGGGGCCTTCGCTACCCTCAAACCGGCGGCACCATCATATGCGGCCGTCGCTTCGGCTTGAACGGCGCCATGCCCTCATTGGCCAACTGGTCTGCGCGCTCGTTCATCTCGTCGCCCGCGTGACCCTTCACCCAGTGCCAGTTGATCGTATGGCGCTGCGTCGCGAGATCAAGCGCTTGCCATAGCTCGGCGTTCTTGACCGGCTTCTTGTCGGCGGTGCGCCAGCCGTTGCGTTTCCAGCCGTGAATCCACTTGGTGAGCCCGTCCTTGACGTAGTTGCTGTCCGTATGGAGCTCCACGGTGCAGGGCC
>DASZBB010000014.1:0-3401 GCA_035944695.1 Microvirga sp.
AAACTATATGGAACGGTCGATCCGGCGGTCCGATTTTCGACTGGCGACTGGGCCCGGACTGCGGCGAGCCTGATTGCCGAGACGAGTGGTGCCTCCATGATTTTTGCCGGTGGGACGGGGCTCTATTTCGAGAGTCTCATCAAGGGCTTTGCCGACGTTCCCCAAGTTCCGGATGAGGCTGTTGCCTTGGCGAAGGCCGAAGTGGAAGGGCTCGACCGGGAAGGGCGAGAGCGATTGATCGCTGCGCGCGATCCTCTGATTGCCCCACGCCTGCAGGCGGCAGACCCGCAGCGGGTGATCCGGGCCCTCGCCGTGCTGAAGGCGACCGGACGCTCGCTGGCCACCTTCCAGGACACCACTGCCGGGCCGTTGCTGGAGGGCTGGACCGTGGAGCGACTGGTGCTGAACCCGCCGCGAGAGATCTTGCGCCAGCGCATCGCGCACCGCTTCGAGGCGATGCTGGAGGAGGGGGCAATCGACGAGGTGGAGGCCTTTCTCCGGCGCGGGCTCGATCCGACCCTGCCGGCGATGAAGGCCATAGGCGTGGGCGAGATCGCCGACTTCCTCGCGGGGCGGAGCACGCGCGAGCAGATGATCGAGCGAGCCGTAACGGCGACGCGGCAGTACGCCAAGCGGCAGCGGACGTGGTTCCGCGGCCGCATGGCGGACTGGAACTGGATCGAGGCCTAGCCCCTAGCTCGGCTCGTGATCGGTGAGCCCGAGCCGTTCGCGCATCGCCCACCGGATGGTGAGGACGACAGCCACTGCCGCAAGTCCGGCCATGAGGCCGAACCAGACGCCGGTGCCGCGCAGGGGCGTGTGCATGCCCAGGTACCAGGCAACCGGGAAGCCGATGGCCCAGTAGCCGACCAGCGCGAAAATCAATGGCATCGTAGTGTCGCTGATACCGCGGAGGGCGGCACCCATGGTGACCTGCGTGCCATCAAAGATCTGGAACAGCCCCGCGACAACGAGGAAGCTCGCAGCGAGCGCCAGCGGCGCCTGGTTCTCGGCCATGCCAGAATTGAGGAAGAGCCCGACGATCTGATGCGGGAAGGCAAAGAAGATCACCGCCGTCCCCGACATGAAGACAATCGTTATGGCGAGTGCGGCCCAGCCGGCCTTGCGGATGCCTTCCTTGTTCTTCTCGCCCAGCGCGAGGCCGACGCGCACCGTGGTGGCGTGGCTGAGGCCGAGAGGGACCATGAAGGCCAGCGACGCGATGGTCAGCGCGACGGAATGAGCAGCCAGTTCGGCTTCACCCAACAGCCCCTGAAGCAGGGAAGCGGTAGTGAACAACGCGACCTCGGCCAGGAGCATGAAGCCGATGGGCAGGCCGATCTTCACCAGCGGCCACATGCGGTCCCAGTCGATCGTGAAGAAGCGGTGCCAGATGTGGTAGCGCCGGAACTTGCGGTTGAACTGGATGTAGCCGATCGCAAACGCCAGCATCGCGTAGTTAACGAGGCTGGTGGCGAGGCCGGAGCCCATGATGCCAAGGGCGGGGAAGCCCCAATGGCCGAAGACCAGCACGTAATTGGCGAGGAGGTTCACGAACACGCCGGCCACGGTGATCAGCAGCACCGCGCGCGTGTCGCCATGCGCATTGAGGAAGGACTGCAGCGCCACGAAGATGAAGGCCGGCGGCAACAACCAGATGGCGGCATGGATGAAGATCTCGGCGAGGGCGATCAGTTCCGGATCCTGGCCCATCCACGCGTAGATGGGCCCGATGTTCCAGGCGAGCGGAAACAGGAGCAGCGAGAGCGCGATCGCCAGCCAGATGCCGGAACGGACTGTACGGCGGACAGTGCGGCGGTCCCTCGCGCCGAGCGCCTGTGCAGCCATCGGCGCAACGGCCCCGACGACGCCGATGCCGAACAGCTGGATGCAGACGAACAGCGCATTGGCCAGCGCCCCGGCGGCGACGAACTGCGCGCCGAGCTGGCCCAGGATGATGACGTCGGTGGTGAAGAGGGCACTTCGAGCGAGCTGTGCAACGATCAGTGGCCACGCAAGCAGGAGCAGGGCGCGGAACTCCGCGCTCCAGGTGAGGGACGACAACGGAGTCCCGCCGCTGCTCGTCAGCGCCGGCTGATGTTGATTCATGATGGGTCGTCCACTCGCTGGGCGGGCGGTTTAGCCGATGCCGGCGTCGAAGGGAAGGCGAGGCCCCGGCTTAGAGCTCGTCCATCGAGCCGACGAAGCGAACGTCGCCGCGCTTGTTGGACTCGTAGACGAAGTCGCGCAGCGGCCCGGACTTCTCCGTGTAGGCCGAGATGTCACCGACAATGACAGCCTTGAAGCCGTAGTTGGTGAGCTTCTGGAGAACTGCACCTGCAAGGCCCGTCGAGAGCTTGAAGAAATCCGGCGACAGGCGGCTCACGGGGAAGACGATGCGATCGGCCTTGGTTTCCCAGCCCTGGCTGATGAAATCGTTGATGTCGCCGTCCCGCGTGATGACGGGACCGTCTTCTGGGATGATGATGTCAGGCATTTTCGAGCTCACGGGGTTCGCCTCAGGCGTGGACGACCACGTAATCGTCCTCGACGCGGACGTCCACCCTCTCCGCCTTATAGGGTCCTTCGATGATGTCCTTTCCAGACTCCACCTGCACAGGCAGGGGACGCGCACGCGCGCGGGCGGCGCGGCAGAAGGATTGCCCCGTGCGCAGGTCGAACTCCCAGCCGTGCCATGGACACCGAATGATCTCGCCGGCCCGCGAATAGCTGTAGTTGCCCGGCTCGGCCGATTGCAGCAGGCCTGTGAGCACGCCCTCGGCCAGGCTGCCGCCGTTGTGAGGGCACCTATTGTAGATCCCGAGATATTCGCCGCCAACGTTGAAGACCACCACCGCACGGTCGTTGACGGTGACGAGGCGGCGAGTTCCGGGCGGGAAGTCGGCAGCGGCGGCGACGACGTGACGAGCCATCAGCGGGAGCCGTAGACGTGTTGAGCGTTGCCGATGAAGAAGGCGTGCTTCTGCTCATCGGTGGCAGGAAAGAGGATCACCCGCGCGGGATCGTCAAAGTCCCAGTGTGGGTAGTCGGACGAGAACATCAGCCGGTCCCAGCCGACCCACTCGAAAATGTCGGCAAGGAAGCGGCGGTTATCGGGCTCGTCCATGGGCTGGCTCGTCCACCATACGTTCCGGCGGATATACTCGCTCGGAGCAAGCTTGAGGTGAGGCACTTCGGACTTCAGCGTTTTCCAGTGCTTGTCGAGACGCCACATCAGCGATGGCGCCCAGGTGAAGCCGGACTCGACGAGAACCAGCTTCAGCCCCGGGAACCGCTCGAACACGCCCTCGACGACGAGGCTGCTGAGGCCGGCCTGGCTCGACTGCGCGTGCCCGATCATTTCTTCCATGTAGAAGCTCGGCCAACCGGAGCTGGAGACC
>DASZBB010000015.1:0-15880 GCA_035944695.1 Microvirga sp.
TGCCCCAAAGAGCCCCGCGCCGGACTGTGGTCGGCTGGGGCTAGAGCCGCTTGTCCATGATGATCGCCTTCCTGGAAGCCCATGGCGGCCCGCGTATCGCCGAGCAGGCGGCTGCTGCTCTGATCTCGCTCTGTCGGGTAATCCTCACCGTCCGATACCGACTTTTTTGGGCAAGCGGGGCTGTCTGCGTCTCTCCGATCGGCAGCCCAGGAGTAACCAAGGCCGGAGGAAGCAGCGACGCTCGGGTTCCGGCACCGCCGCGCAGGGGAATAGCGAACCGGAGAACCGTCGGTTGCAGTATCCTCAATCATCTATACTGCTGATTTAGTTACGGGAATTGCGCCGCGACGCCGAAAAGAATCCTGACGGTTTGTTCCTTCGAAAACGGTTCTAGGCTATCCGGCCCACTTGATGATCGAATGATATTATGTATCAATAATCCCTGGGTCCGCCGGGTGATTTCATCGGTGGAAACAACGTCGGCCTGAGATCCTGGGGGACAATATGGCAACGGTTACTCTTTCGAACACGACGGTCATCGAGAATCCTCCGATCGGCACGATCGTGGGCTTCCTCGGCACCACCGGGGAAGGTGCCACCGAGAACGCCATCTTCAGATTGATCGATCCGGGCAGCGGCCGCTTCGAAATCAAGAAAGTCTTCCACGAAGGTGTCGTGGATTACGCGCTTGTCGTCAAAAACAACGTGAGCGGCGACGGCAGCAGCCTCTTCGACTTCGAGAACGATGCCCTCAACAAGTTCACCTTCAAGATTTCCGCCACTGGGGACGCGGGTACCGTCATCTCGACGATGACCTTCACGGTCTCGGTGACCGACAATACGGCTCCGTTCGAGATCACCCTGTCGGACCATGCCGTGTTTGAGGATGCGCAAACAGGAACCGTGATCGGTTCCCTCGAGACCCTTGATCCCGATTTCGACGACACCTTCACCTATACCCTCACCGACGATGCCGGCGGACGCTTTGAGATCGTGGGCGATAATCTCGTGGTGAAGGACGGTTCTCTGCTGGACTACGAGACCGCCCAGTCGCACCGGATCACGGTCGAGGTCAGAGATTCCGAAGGTAACCTCCACACGGCCAACATGACTATCGACGTCTTAGATGTCGTCGACATCAGGAACGGCAGTACAGCGAACGACCAGCTCCTCGGCGGTACTGGAGCCGACCTGCTGACAGGCTTGTCCGGCAACGACTCGCTCTATGGTCTTGCCGGCGATGACATCCTGAGCGGCGGCGCGGGTAAGGACTACCTCTATGGCGGCGCGGGCAAGGACACCTTCGTGTTCGATGGTCCCATGAAGAAGGGCGAGATCGACCAGGTGATGGACTTCGTAGCGGCCGACGACACCCTGCAGTTCAGCCTGTCAGCGATCCAGAACACCATCAAGAGCGAGAAGCAGGCCTTCGCCCTTGGCAAGAAGGCCGCTCCGACCTTCGGCATCGAGAAGGCTCTGCACAAAGGCAAGTTCGAGAAGAAGTTCTTCACCATCGGCGACAAGGCCAAGGACTCGAACGACTATCTCTACCACAACAAGAAGAAGGGCCTCGTGTATCTCGACCTCGACGGCTCGGGACAGAAGCACCACGGTATCGCGATCATGAAGCTGAAGCCGGGCGTTGCGGTCTCCGCCGACGATTTCGCCTTCATCTGACAGGACAATTCTCTTCTCTCCCACCCCGGCGGTCACCGCCGGGTTTTCGCCGTCTGGGTGTCGCGCGGCCTGCACCGTCCCACCCTGGTCACCGCAGGGGTGACGAAAGCCTTTCTTAACGCTATAGAGCCAGGCTCTGAACCCGCAAAGGCGGCTCCATTCCTGTTATTTTGCGTAGGCCCGGCCCATGCCCTTTTCCGTTCTGGACCTCGTCGTCATCGGTATCGTCCTGATCTCGGCTCTCCTGGCTGCCGTGCGCGGCTTCACCCGCGAGGTGCTCGCCATCGTGGCCTGGGTCGTCGCCGCCGCCGCCGCCTGGTACCTGCATCCGACGGCCTTGCCGATCGCGCAGCAATATATCAGCAGCAACACGGTGGCCCTCGTGGCAGCCATCGGCGGCATCTTCGTGGTCACGCTGATCATCGTGTCGATCATCACGGTTCAGATCTCCGACTTGATCCTCGATTCCCGCATCGGCGCTCTCGACCGGACACTCGGGCTCTTCTTCGGTGCCGCCAGAGGGTTCCTCATCTGCGTGATCGGTTGGGCCTTCCTGGGTTGGCTGCTCCAAGGCAAGGAGCCCGAATGGGCGACCTCCTCCCGCACCCGCCCGGCGATGGAGAACACCCGGGACAACATCATTGCCATGCTGCCGGAGAATGCCGAGGCCCTGCTCCAACGCCTGCGTAACAAGGAAGCGCCCACGGAATCCGAGCCGGCCGAGCCCGACCCGCAACGCCCTGCAACGCCCGCTGCTCCCGCGGCACCGCAGCCGCCCCAGCGGCGGAGTTGACCGTTCGCGGTTTGCACGGGAAAGCGGTTTGATTTCGCTGCGCAATCCTTTGACAGAACCGGGAAAATTGGAATCTGCTGCAACAGTGCAAACCCACGTTTGCATCTGATTCCGGCTCACGTTTCCGATGGCGTCAGAATAGCCATTGGCGTTTAGTCGAATGCCGACTACATAAGGGCGGCGCCGGTGGGGGCGCGAATCCCAAAGGTAAGATCGATGTCTGCTTTGTCAGAGACGTGGC
The DNA here is from genome assembly GCA_035944695.1 of Microvirga sp. GTDB lineage: Bacteria > Pseudomonadota > Alphaproteobacteria > Rhizobiales > Beijerinckiaceae > Microvirga. The sequence goes on from DASZBB010000015.1 coordinate 2,712, forward strand.
AGGTCACCCCGAAGCAGGTGAACCTCGACCTCGACGGCGATACCCTGCGCGAAGAATGCGGCGTCTTCGGCATTTACGGGCACCCGGACGCCGCCGCTATCACGGCGCTCGGCCTCCACGCGCTCCAGCACCGTGGCCAGGAGGCGGCGGGCATCGTTTCCTATGACGGGTCGGTCTTCCATTCGGAGCGCAAGCTCGGCCTCGTGGGCGACAACTTCTCCGACCGAGCCACCATAGAGCGCCTTGAAGGCCTCTCGGCGATCGGCCACACCCGCTACTCGACTACAGGCGAGACGGTGTTGCGCAACGTCCAGCCCCTCTTTGCCGAACTCGACGGCGGCGGCTTCGCGGTGGCCCATAACGGCAACCTGACCAATGGCCTGACGCTGCGCCGCAACCTTATCCGCGACGGCGCGATCTGCCAGTCCACCACCGACACGGAGGTGATCGTTCACCTGGTCGCCCGGAGCCGCAAGGATCGGGTGATCGACCGCTTCGTCGAGGCGATCCAGAAGCTCGAGGGGGCCTATGCCCTCGTGGCCCTCACCAACAAGAAGTTGATCGGCGCCCGCGACCCGCTGGGTATTCGCCCGCTGGTGCTGGGCGAACTCGACGGCCGCTACATCCTCGCCTCGGAGACCTGCGCGCTCGACATCATCGGGGCCCGTTTCGTCCGCGACATCGAGAATGGCGAATGCGTGGTGATTTCGGACGACGGCATCGAATCTTTCCGTTTCGTGCCGGAGCAGACTCCCCGCCCCGACATCTTCGAATACATCTACTTCGCCCGTCCCGATTCTTTCGTGAACGGCCGTAGCGTCTACGAGGTCCGCAAGGGCATGGGGCGCGAACTCGCCCTGGAATCGCCCGCCAATGCGGACGTTGTGATCCCCGTGCCGGATTCCGGCGTGCCGGCGGCGCTGGGTTACGCCCAGACCTGCGGTCTCCCATATGAGCTCGGCATCATACGCAACCACTATGTCGGCCGCACCTTCATCCAGCCGACCCAGTCCGTGCGCGAGCTCGGGGTGCGCATGAAGCACTCCGCGAACCGCTCTGCGATCGCCGGCAAGCGCATCGTTCTCGTGGACGACAGCCTCGTGCGCGGCACCACCTCGGTGAAGATCGTGCGCATGATGCGAGAGGCTGGCGCCAAGGAGGTTCACTTCCGCATCTCCAGCCCGCCGATCACCCATCCTGACTTCTACGGCATCGACACGCCGGAGAAGGAGAAGCTGCTCGCAGCCACCCATGACCTGGAGCAGATGCGTCAGTACATCGGGGCGGATTCGCTTGCATTCTTGTCCATCGAGGGCGTCTACCGCGCCATGGGCGAGAAGGGCCGCAACCCGGCGCAGCCGCAATTCACCGACCATTGCTTCACGGGCGATTACCCGACGCCGTTGACCGACCTCACCGTCGCGACCCCGCGCCGCCTCGCTGTTCTCGCCGAAGCCGACTGAGCATCCCCATGGACAAGCCCCTTCAGAACCGCGTTGCGGTCGTTACCGGCGCTTCGCGCGGCATTGGTCGCGCGGCGGCGCTCGCCCTGGCCGAGGCCGGCGCTCACGTGATTGCGCTCGCCCGCACCCAGGGGGCGCTCGAATCCCTCGACGACGAGATCCGCGCTAAGGGCTCCTCGGCGACCCTCGTGCCCGTCAACCTGAAGGACTTCGAGGCTCTCGACCGGCTCGGTGCTGCGATCTTCGAGCGCTGGGGCAGGCTCGACATCCTGCTCGGCAATGCGGGACAGCTCGGCGAGCTTGCGCCGATCACCCATATCGACCAGCCGGTCTGGGATGAGGTGATGGCAGTCAACGTCACGGCCAATTACCGCCTGATCCGCTCCCTCGATCCGCTCCTGCGCAAATCGGACGCTGGGCGCGCGATCTTCATCACTTCCGGGGCCGCCCACAAGCACAAGGCCTATTGGGGCGTCTATTCGGTCTCCAAGGCCGCCCTGGAGGCGCTGGTGCGCACCTATGCGGCCGAAACGGCGACGACCCCGGTCAAGGCCATGCTGCTCAATCCCGGCCCCCTGCGCACCGCTATGCGCCGCACGGCCATGCCCGGTGAAGACCCGCTGACTCTCAAGACGCCGGAAGACCTTGCCCCCCATATCGTGACGCTCGCCCTGCCGTCCTGGACCCAGACCGGCAAGATCTACGACTTCACCCAGGACGGGAAGGTGATCGAGCCGCAGCCGCCGGCCTGATCGCCCGACCAGACATTCGACCTACGAATGTATTGAGGGCCTGTCGGCGTCCGCTCCAAGCTGTTCAGCCCCCCTGAAAAATTCCTGCTTTCGCCTCCGCGGATTCTCCGTCTCCACCAAACGGTGGACGCCGGCAGCGCCTTGCCACGCTAGCGTCGATTCTCCTGCAACGGGCGGTGTTCCGACCGGCTTGCACCGGGACGACCAGCCGCTCGACACGACCTGGCGAGGCATGAACATGACAGGCATGTCGGCATTTTTGTCTGGGGCGACAGTGGGGTTCGTGATCACCGTGCCGGTCGGTCCGATGAGCGTGCTCTGCATCCAGCGCGCCCTGATCTACGGTGCCGTGACGGGCTTCGCGACCGGCCTTGGGGCCGCGACGGTTCTGGTCATCTACACAACCTGCGCGGTGTTGGGCGTCGGACCGGCGATCAGCCCGGTTCTGGGCGACAGTCAGGCGTTTCTGTGCGCCGCCTCGGCCTGCCTCCTCTTCTGGTTCAGCGCCCGCGTTCTGAGGCGGACCGTATCGCTGGCCGGATCCGTCGGGCAAGACCAGGGTGCCGTCTCTTCCTATTGCAGCGCCGTGGCCTGCGCGCTGCTCAACCCGCTCACGCCGGCTCTCCTGGCGGCGGTCCTGCCGGCGGTCGCGTCGCCTGCGCCGGCAGCCGCCTCCACGATGATCGCCGGGGTCTTCGCCGCCTCGGTCACGTGGTGGCTGATCGTGAGCGGCAGCGTCGCCGCCCTACGCTCGAAACTCAACGTGACGATCCTCAACTTCATCAACAAGGCGTCGGGGCTGATCCTCGGCGCGCTCGGCGTGCTGATGGCGGCGAATGCCTGGGAGATGAGGATCTAGCTCGGAGGGCCGAACTGATGCGGCCAGGGATGGGCCATGTCGAAGGCGCTGTGGACCGGCTGGGCCAGCTGCATGGTCATGCGGACCAGCTCCGTCTGCCGCGACACGCCGGTCTTGGAGAAGATGTGGTCGAGATGCGTTTTGGCGGTCGACCGGGCGATGCCGAACCGCTGGGCAGCCTCGGCCAGGGTGTGGCCGGCCATGAGGCTCTCCAGGATCCTGACCTCCGCGGCAGTGAGGTTGAAGGCACGGGCGAGCAGACCGATCCCGGTCTGTTCGTCGGATGCACCGACGAAAACTGCCGCGACCGCATTGGGCTGGAGCCGCGTCCGCAGATCCCCCGTCACCATGGGAAGCACATGGGCATAGGCGGGAGGCTGGTGAACATCGTTGAGGCGGATCGCCGCGCCGGTCTCGCCGTGCTGCGTCTCGTTGCGGGCCGCGTGCTGGATTGCCTTGCGCAACTCGCGGCTGGCGCAGGACGTGCTCGCCGCCAGGACGCGGCGAATGCTGCGGATGGGGGACCCCTGGCTCATCATCCGTTCGGCCGACCGGTTCGCGTGCAGGATCGCGCCGCGCTCGTCTGTGAGCACGACACCGCACCGGAGCGCATCGAGGGCCTCGGCCATGTGGGCTTGCTCGATCGAGCTCACGTCCAGGATGTCGCTGATCGTGACCGCCTTGCGCAAATGCGGCAGCAGCAGGCGACCCAGCTCGATCTCCCGCGCGGTGATGACCCCCTGCCGGGCATGTCGACCCAAACCGATCTCCGCGAATTGCCGGTGCGTGTGCATCAGGAACATGTGCATGATGTCCACGATGCCCTGAGGCTTGAGGCACTCCTCCACGTAGGGTGACGCCTGGATGTAGTCGGGGCTCAAATGGGACGAGGTCACGAACACCTCGTCGATGGAGGATTGCAGGGCCAGCCACTCGGTGAGCCGGGCGTTGATCTCCGGAACATGACGCTCCGACTTCAGTCGCAGCAGCTCCGGTTCCCAGCCGGCGGCCTTGTTGATGAGGAAGCGATTGGTGGGAAGATCGTTCAGGGTCAGGGACACGACGGCGCAATCGAAGGTGTCGGCGACGTCCGCGAGAGTCCCCTCCCAACGGCCGGGATCGAGGGCGCAATCGTAGATTGACCCGATCAGCTCCGACAGCCTGCGATGCGACAGCACCTCGTCCATCGGCCTCCCCTCTAGGGCTGGACCTTTTCCCAAGGGGGGCGTCCAGGCCTCGAAAGCCATTCCTGAAACGAAATTATTCCAAGGAAATCCTTACTATGCAAGGCTTTCAGCGCTGATCTGTTGTGGCGCGGGCCGTCATAACCGGAATCAGGCCCTCGCCCAGCGCAATGCTACCAAATGTCATATCGTTACGACAAAGGTCCTCTGCTCCTATGCCGCGCTCCTTCACTGAGGGGCAGAATCAGTTTCTGGAGAATGAAATGGACAGCAAGAACGACTCGAAGTCCGGCTGGAACTTCGCGGGATCCGTCCCGGATGCCCTTTGGGGCAAGGCGGCGGCCATCACCCTTCCCCCGATGGGCACTCCCCGCGCAGACATACTCAAAGGGAGCGATAGCATCGACGGGATCTACGGTCTTGGCGGCAACGACACCATCTACGGCAATGGCGGCGGCGACGTTCTTGCGGGCGCCGCCGGGAACGACCGGATTTATGGTGGCGCGGGAGCGGATACCTTCTTCTTCGACACCAAACTGAATGCCAAGACTAATGTCGATCGCATCATGGACTTCACCTTGGGCGAGGATAAATTCGGTCTCTCGCGCCACATCTTTAGTAAGCTCAAGGCATCCCGCGTGTTGAAGGAAGATGCCTTCCACGTCGGCAAGAAGGCTCACGACGCGTCGGACCGCATCATCTACGATAAGGGCACCGGCGCTCTTTACTACGATCCGGACGGTACGGGCTCGGCCAAGCAGATCAAGTTCGCTGTCCTGGCCAACAAGGCCCTGCTGACCTACGCGGATTTCGCAGTCAACTAACGGCCTTGAGAAGAGCCGTGTCTCGCCCCTCCGACACCGGAGGGGCTTTTCGTCTGAGGCGCCGGAGCTACCAACCGGACTCCTGGCTGGATTCCTCCCGCCTTCCGTCCGCTCTTTCAATCGGAATGGTCGGAACACGTCGAACGTTGACCCGAAAAGCGATTGAACCGGACATCAAATCGGCCGTTTCTCCCCTATTCCAAACGCATCCTCAGAGATGAGGGCCGATGAGACGGATTTCCGAGCAGAACGGAATCGTCGAGATTCCCCCTGCTCAACACATCCTCGATGCCCTGACGGCACCGGTGGCCGTCCTCGACCCGGCCGGCACCATCGTTGCCGTCAATCAGGCTTGGCGCGACTTCGGCAACGCCAACGGGGCCGAGGAGGCAACGTCCGTCGGCATCAATTATCTCGACGTCTGCGAGGGTGCCACAGGAGGGGACGCACCCTGCGCCCGGGCGGCGGCGGCGGGAATCCGGTCCGTCCTCGCGGGGAAGGACAGCTTCTTTCTGGAATATCCCTGCCACTCGGCCAACGAGAAGCGCTGGTTCCAGCTTCGCGCCTCCCGTCTCGACCATCAGGGCACGACCTTTGCGGTCGTCGCCCACCACGACATCACGGATCGGGTGTTGGCTGAGCAGGAACGGCAGGGTCTCCTGGCACGGGCACGGCGGCATCAGGAACAATTGGAGGCGCTCGCCGCCACCTGCACGCGGGTCGCGGCAGCGGGCGCGCCCGAAACCGTCTTTCGCGAAATCACCGAGCAGGCCCGCCTCATCATCGGTGCCCATTGGGCCGCAACTCATACGAACCCGTATGTCCTGTGGCCGGCGGCCTCCGTCATCGTCTCGGTCTCGGAGAAGTACAGGGACCTGCCCCGATCTGCGGTCTCGCAGAGCGGCGTCGGCATCTATGGGCATGTGGTTCAATCGGGCAAGCCTGTGCGGCTGACCGCAGCAGAGCTGAATCTGCATCCGGAACTCCAGGGGGTGCGGAACACGGAGAACGGCGTCCTCGTGACCGAGGAGCTGCTCGCCGTGCCGATCACCGGCTTGCAGGGCAGCGTTCTCGGAGTGCTCATGCTGTCGGACAAGGTCCACGGCATGTTCTCGCCGGACGACGAGGCCATTCTCATCCAGCTCGCCCAGATCGGCGCCGGCGCGGCGGAAAACGCCGTCCAGACGCGCGCCGAGCGGGAGAGCCGGGAGCGCCTCTGGGCGACCCATGAGCATGCGAGCATCGGGATAGGCGAGACGAACTCAACCGGCAGGTTCCTGACGGCGAACAAGGGCCTGGCATCGATTACCGGCTTTTCGCATAACGAGCTGTTGAACCTGAGCATCTTCGACCTCGTCGCACCCGACGACATCGAGGCCGAAAAGGCCCTCTATGAGCGGCAGGTTGCAGGCGAATTGAAGACCTACACACTGGAGCAGCGCCACATCCGCAGGGACGGGTCGAGCATCTGGCTGCACGTGTCGTCGACCGCGGTCTTCGACGAGGACGACCGGTTCCAATACAGCGTGCGGGTGATCCAGGACATCGACCAGCGCAAGCGCTTCGAGCAGCGGCAGGCGTTGCTCGTGCGGGAGCTCCATCACCGGGTGCGCAACACCCTTGCGGTCGTCGAGGCTCTGGCCAGCGCTACGGCGCGCACGACGACCAACGTCAGGGACTTCAACCGCATCTTCTCATCGCGCGTCGCGGCTCTGGCCAGAACACAGACGCTGCTGACCGAGGATTATTGGCAGACCGCGCTCCTGCGCGAGATGCTGATGTGCGAGCTCCAACCGTTTCACGAGACCCGGCATCAGCGCTTCACGCTTGAGGGACCGGAAGTGGGCCTGACGGCCGATCTCGCGATTCCCTTGAGCATGGCGCTGCACGAGCTGACAGCCAATGCCGCGCGCTACGGCGCGCTTTCCATCCGCAAGGGCTGCGTCGCCGTGACGTGGGACGTCGGGTCCACAGACGGCAAGCGCACGCTTCATCTCACGTGGGCGGAGCGAAATGGCCCGCCGGTTGCACCTCCCACGCATCACGGCTTCGGCCTCACCCTGCTTGAGCGCGTCCTTCAGGCGCAATGCCGGGCGCAGGTAAGGCTCACCTTTGATCCGGGCGGGCTGCAGGTGGAGATCGATCTCCCCTTGCTCACCCACCGCGTCGTACCGGACTATTGAGACGTTCGGAACTCGGCCAGGCCCGACCATCGCGTGTTAACCCTGACTCCCGATAAGGGCCGCCTGCCTGCCCGCCCTTCGTTGACATGGAGAGGCGATGGCTCATGTTGTCGAGCGGGACAAAGTCCCGAAAACATGGCGGATTGGAGCTCACATGGCGTGAGGCCCGACCAAAGGCATGATGCCGCCCCGCCATCCCGGTGAGAGACCGGATTGTTGCTTTCCCGATCCTTCATTTCCGACAGGCTTGCCGCGCGCGACGCCAAGGCCGCGACGTCAGCCTGAAAAGGCCCGTTATGCTGACCGTCTACGATTGTATCGTTTCCCAGCACGATCTCCGGCTCGTCGCCTTGGCGGCCCTGGTCTGTGCGCTGGCCTCGCTGACGGCGGTCAACCTGCTGCATCACGTGCGCCGCTCGGACAGCAGCAGCCGCATCGCATGGCTCGGCATCGCGGCGGTCTCGACTGGTTTCGGCATCTGGGCCACGCATTTCATCGCGATGCTGGCCTTCTCCCCGGCCCTGCCGACTGCGTACAATGTCATCCTGACGGTCGTCTCTCTGGTCGCTGCGGTCGTGCTGACCGGAATCGGCCTAGGGGCCGCATTGCTGCCCGGACTGGCGACCTCATCCTGGATCGGTGGGGCGATCGTCGGCGGCGGCATCGCCGTGATGCACTACACCGGCATGGCCGCCTTCGAGGTCGCAGGCGCCCTCGGTTGGGACCGGGCGCTGGTGGCGACCTCGATCCTGCTCAGCGCCGCAATCGGCGCAGGCTCCCTGTTCCTCGCGCTGCGCAGCTCTTCGCTTCGCTCCAAGCTGGTTGGGGCACTGCTCCTCACGCTCGCGATCTGCAGCCATCATTTCACCGCCATGGGGGCGGTCGCCATCACGCCCGACCCGAGCATACAACTGTCACCCTCCTCACTCCGCGGCGAATGGCTCGCCATCGGAGTGGCGTTCGTAAGCCTTGGCATCCTTCTTCTCGCGGTTGTCGCCCTGAGCCTCGATATTCGCGAGCGCAGACGCGCGTCCCTTGAGATGGAGCGCATGCGCGACCTCACCGATGCGGCAGTCGAAGGCCTGGTCGTCTGCACGGGCGACACGATCGTGACGGTCAACCAGAGCTTCGCGCGGCTGACCGGCCTGGGGCCCGAGCAAATCGTTGGGCAAAGCCTGTCGACTTGGGTTCCGGACCGCGCCAAGCGCGACACGCTGTTCGCCTCTCTCGGGCAGGCCATGGAGACCGAGCTGCGCCATGCGGACGGCGCTCTGATTCCCGTCGAGCTGATCGCCCGGCAGATCAGCTACAACGGCGCGCCGCACAACGTGGTGGCGTTCCGCGATCTGCGCGATCGTCGCAACGCGGAGGCCCAGATCCGCTACCTTGCCCACCACGATCCGCTGACGGGCCTCGGCAACCGGGCGAGCTTCGATCACCGTCTCGACCGTGAGATCCGCTTCCACCGCCGGGCCCGCCGGCAGCTCGCCCTGCTGTGCCTCGACCTGGACGGCTTCAAGGACGTCAACGACATCTACGGCCATGCCACGGGCGACCGTGTGCTCCAGGATATCGCGAAGCACTTCTCGTCGATTCTCGGCGAGGGACAGATGCTCGCGCGCCTGGGCGGCGATGAATTCGCCATCATCCTTCCCCTCGTGGCGGATCCGGCCGAGGTGGGCCAGCTTGCCGACAGGCTGCTGAGAAGCCTCAAATGGGAACAGGACGGCGTTCCCGCGGGCCTAGTCTCCGTCAGCATCGGCATCGCCCTCTATCCGTCGGACGGCAAGGACCGCACTGAGCTCCTCTCCAGCGCCGATGCGGCCCTGTACCGTGCCAAGACCGAGGGCAAGGGCACCTATCGGTTCTTCGAGGCGGCCATGGGGGTCCAGATCCGCGAACGCCGCAGCATCGAGCACGATCTGCGCGGCGCCGTCGCCAACGGCGAGCTGAGTCTGGCCTACCAGCCGCAGGCGCAGGTGGACACGGGCGAGGTGAACGGCTTCGAGGTTCTGCTGCGATGGACCCATCCGGCGCGCGGCAATGTCCCGCCCTCCCTCTTCATCCCGATCGCCGAGGAGAGCGGGCTGATCTTGAAAATCGGCGAGTGGGTGATGCGCGAGGCCTGCCGCGAGGCTGCGACTTGGATGCGCCCGCTGACGATCGCCGTCAATGTGTCGGCGCTGCAGCTGACCAGCGAGGGCTTCGTCGAGTTCGTCGAGAGTGCCCTGGAGCAGACGAAGCTGCCGCCGGAGCGGCTGGAGATCGAGATCACCGAGACGGCGCTGATCCGGGATCCCAATCGGGCACTCCAGTCGCTCCAGAGGCTGAAGGCGCTCGGCATCAACATCGCCATGGACGATTTCGGAACGGGCTATTCTTCGCTCTCCAACCTGCGTGCCTTCCCGTTCGACAAGATCAAGATCGACCGGTCCTTCATCCATTCGGTGCACACGAATCCGCAGGCGGCGGCCATCGTGCGCGCCGTGCTCGGGCTCGGGCGCGGCCTGGGGCTTCCCGTGATTGCCGAAGGCGTCGAGACCCGCGAGGAGCTGCGGTTTCTCGGACTCGAAGGCTGCACCGAGGCTCAGGGCTACCTGTTCGGCCGGCCGGCGCCGATCCGTGAATTCGTGCCGCTGATCTCGGCCAACGTGATCACGCTGCCGCAACAGCTCCGGTGGGCCGCCGATTGACGCGGCATTCGTGCAGCCTTGCCCCGAGTGGCACGGCCACCGGGCTTTGCCCTACTTCCGCTCCTTGTCGAACGGGTTCTGCCCCATGCGCAGCGAGACCCGGATCGGCGTGCCGGGAAGGTCGAAGGTCTGACGCAGACCGTTGACGAGGTAGCGGGTATAGCTCTTCGGCAGGGCATCGAGCTGGTTGCCGAACACGGCAAAATGCGGCGGGCGCGATTTCACCTGGGTCATGTAGCGGATCTTGATCCGGCGGCCCGACACAGCGGGCGGCGGATTGGCCTCGAGCGCCTCGGAGAGCCATTGGTTGAGCTTCGCAGTCGGGATGCGGGTGTTCCATGTCTCGTAGACCTGGAACACCGCCTTCATGAGCGGGTCGATGCCGCTGCCGGCGAGGCCCGAAAGCGGCACCACCGGTGCGCCGCGCACCTGCGGCAGCAGACGCGTGGCCTTTTCCTTCAGGTCCTTCAGGAGGCCCTGCTGGTCGGCCACGAGATCCCATTTGTTGAGACCGATTACGAGGGCTCGACCCTCCTGTTCCACCAGGTCGACGATGGAGAGATCCTGCTTTTCGAACGGGATCGTGGCATCGAGCAGCACCACTACGACTTCGGCGAAGCGCACCGCGCGCAGAGCGTCGGCGACGGACAGCTTCTCAAGCTTGTCCTCGACACGGGCGCGCTTCCTCAGGCCGGCGGTGTCGAAGAGCTTCACAGGGCGTCCGCGCCATTCCCAATCGAGGGAGATGGAGTCGCGGGTGATGCCTGCCTCGGGACCGGTCAGCAGGCGTTCCTCGCCCACCATGCGGTTGATGAGGGTGGACTTGCCCGCGTTCGGGCGCCCGACGATCGCGACCTGCAGGGGCTTGTTCGGATCGTCCTCTTCCTCCTCCATCTCGTTCGGATCGGGGAAGTGAGGCATCAGGGCCTCGAAGAGGTCGGCCATGCCCTCGCCGTGCTCGGCGGAGAGCGGAACGGGCTCGCCGAGACCGAGCGAGAAGGACTCGTAGGCGCCGGCCATGCCGCCGGTGCCCTCCGCCTTGTTGGCGATGAGGATCACGGGCTTGCCGGAGCGGCGCACCATCTCGGCGAAGGGCCGGTCGGCAGGCAGGATGCCCGCACGGGCATCGATCACGAACAGGATCACGTCGGCGTCGGATATGGCCGCCTCGGTCTGGGCGCGCATGCGGCCCAGCAGCGATTCCTCGGTCGCCTCTTCCAGGCCCGCCGTGTCGATGACCCGGAATTCGAGATCGCCGAGCCTGGCCTCGCCCTCGCGCCGATCGCGGGTCACGCCCGGGCGGTCGTCCACGAGCGCCAGCTTCTTGCCGACGAGACGGTTGAAAAGAGTCGATTTGCCGACATTCGGCCGCCCGACAATGGCGACGGTCGCCGTCATGTCTTGTCCTATCTTACTGGGTGGCCTGCACCGGACCGCCCGCCACGAGAGCGGTGTAGACGGCGAGGCGCTGCCTCAGGGCAGAGGGCGTCTCGCGATCGGCTGCGATCTGGTCGAACCAGCGACCCGCATAATCCATATCACCGGCCTTAAGGCCGGACAGTCCCAAGAGTTCCCGCGCCGAGTGACGCCAGGCGTTGGACGGCGCGGCCAGCGGCTCCACGGCCTGGCGCAGGCGCGCCGGCTCCGCGGTGTCGATGCGCAGCCAAGCGGCGCGCAGGCGCGCCAGATCCTTCCACAGGGGCGGCACGGAGGCGTCGTTGGCGAGCGCGTCGAAGGCCGAGGCGCCGTTTTCGGCGTTCTGCTGCCCGAGTTCGGCGGCCAGACGGAACCGCGCGAGCATGGCATAGCCGGTGGCGCCGTCTTCCTTCAGGACGGTTTCGAACGCTGCTTGAGCTTCCTGGCCCTTGTCTTCGGAGGAAAGGCGCAGGGCCTCCTCGTAGCGTACGGCTGCTTCCTGCGCGCGGGTCTCCTGGGTGTGTTGCCAGAAGCGCCAGCCACCGACGCCGGCCACGATCAGAACCACGACGGCGATGATGATTCCGTTGTAACGCTTCCAGATCTGGGCGATCCGGTCGCGGCGGTATTCCTCATCGACTTCGCGAATGAACTCGTCGTTCGGGGCCATCGTCTCACTCATGCGGCCTAAGCGGCCGCCTCCTGCAATCGAAGGAGGTCGCCTAGCACAGGCTCCTGCACAAGGCGAGAGGCTTCATGCCCGCATGGGCAGGACGGGAACTCCGATCAGCCAGGGGTGCAGCCAGAACACGAAGGCGAGATAGACCGCCGTGCCGATCACCACAGCCAACCCGTCGTTCCGCCATCCGGCCGGCGCGGCCGTGCCGCCATGCTGGGCCGCCACGTCCCGGCGCTTGGCGCTGATACGGGCCAGGACCGCCCAGACCAGGAAGGAGCCGAAGAGCAGGATCGAGCCGAGATCCCCGTTGGCCAGGAGATGGGCGAAGGCCCAGATCTTCACGCCGGCGAGCATCGGGTGCTTCAGCCGCCCCTTGATATGCCCCGGCAGATAGGCCGCGACGAAGCAGACGAAGGCGATCCAGACCAGGAGGAGCGCCAGGTGGCGTGTCCAGACCGGCGGATCCCAGACGGGAACGTAGCCGCCGGCGCGATACTGGCCGTAGCCGAGCGCAATCAGAATGATGCCGGCAACAGAGACAAGGGAGTACAGGCCCTTGTAAGGCCCCTCCCCGATTCTGGCGATCAGCCCCGCCCGGCTGGCTCGCGCCATGCTGAAGGCATGCGTGCCGAGAAAGATCACCAGTCCGAGGATCAGCAGCGTCACGAGTGGTCTCCGTGGTGTAGGAACTTATAGCCATTCCAAACGGAGAAAACCAAGTGCTGTGAACGAAAGGAGCGACGTGGGACGAAAAGACTTCTTCTGGGCCGCAAGTTTCCTATCGTTATCAAACCCTTGGACCGTCGAAACTTTTAACGACGGGCATCTTGCAGCATGAAAATTTCTCCGCTACGGACCGCGCAAACCTTGCTTTAGACTAAATCGGCACTAGCGACGCCGCCCCAAGTCCGATAGCTAGGCCACAAATTTTCCAACAGGTTTCAAGGGGGAGACAGGTGACGGCACTTCTTGGGCTATCCCGTGTCATCGACTCTATCAACGAACGCATCGGCAAGGTCGCCGCCTGGGCCATCGTGGTGGCCATTCTGGTCTCGGCCATCAATGCCATCATCCGGCGCATTTTCGGCGTCTCGTCCAATGCGTGGCTCGAGCTGC
>DASZBB010000016.1:0-23705 GCA_035944695.1 Microvirga sp.
CTGGCCTCGCAAGCTTGCCGGCGGGAGGCCCTTGGTGCCTTCGGGCTGCCAAGTCTCAACGCCTAAAAGCACCGTGCGCGAGGGGCGGACCGGCTCTTCCATCTTACCCATAAGCATCGAGCCGGGCCGCCACTCGCGCCACCCTCGATCATCCTTCCGGCTCAGGGCTCCCAAGCCCTGGGCCTGAAGGTGCTGGCACTTTGAAAGCAACATATCCACTCCCGCACCGGGCGGAGGCGAAGAACGCGTGAATCCCGTGCACCATCCGACCCCACCCCTGGAGACTCCGCCGCGGAGCGCTATGGTTCAAGCACCCTCACACACGATTCGACCATGCCCCCACGCAGCACAACCTCCGAAAAGCCTGTCGACCACCTGACGCCCGACGACGCGCGGATCGAGCACGAGGCGCTCGGCGCCGAGATCAAGGAGCACGACCGGCGCTATTACGAGGAGGACGCGCCGAGCATCTCGGACGCCGAATACGATGCCCTGCGCAAGCGCTACGAGGCCCTGGAAGACCAGTTCCCCGAGCTGAAGACGCCCGAGAGCCTGACCCAGAAAGTCGGCTCCAAGGTGTCGGAGAAATTCGGCAAGATCCGCCATCGGGTGCCGATGCTCTCGCTCGCCAACGGTTTCGCCGACGAGGAGGTTGAGGAATTCGTCGAGCGCGTCCGCCGCTTCCTGCAGTGGAAGGGCGATGCGCCGCTCGCCTTCACGGCGGAGCCGAAGATCGACGGACTTTCCTTGAGCCTGCGCTACGAGAACGGCAGGCTCGTGTCCGCCGCCACCCGCGGCGATGGCGCGGTGGGCGAGGACGTGACGAACAATGCCCGCACGGTGGGCGACATCCCGCACCAGCTCAAGGGCAAGGACGTTCCCGACATCTTCGAGGTGCGCGGCGAAATCTATCTCTCACACCAGGATTTCGCCGCCATCAATGCGCGCCAAGAGGCTGCCGGCAAAGCGCTCTTCGCCAATCCGCGCAATGCGGCGGCGGGCAGCCTGCGCCAGCTCGACGCGTCGATCACCGCCTCGCGCCCCTTGCGCTTCTTCGCCTATGCCTGGGGCGAGGTGAGCACCATGCCGGCGACGACGCAGCATGGCATGATGGAGTGCTTCCGGAGCTTCGGCCTCAAGGTCAACCCGCTCACGCGCCGCTGCACGAGCGTCGCCGAGATGCTGGAGCACTATCACGCCATCGAGACCGACCGCGCCAATCTCGGCTACGACATCGACGGAGTGGTCTACAAGGTCGATGATTTGAGCCTGCAGCAGCGCCTCGGCTTCGTCTCGCGCTCGCCGCGCTGGGCGCTGGCGCACAAGTTCCCGGCGCAGAAGGCCGTGACGGTGCTCGAAGGCATCGAGATCAACGTGGGCCGCACGGGTTCGCTCAATCCCATCGCCCGCCTGAAGCCCGTCACGGTCGGCGGCGTCGTCGTGTCGAACGCGACCCTGCACAACGAGGATTACATCAAGGGCATCGGCGGCAACGGCGAGAAGATCCGCAACGGCGTCGACATCCGCATCGGCGACACGGTCGTCATCAACCGCGCCGGCGACGTGATCCCGAAGGTGCTCGACGTGGTGCTGGAGAAGCGCCCGGACGACGCAAAGCCCTACGAGTTTCCGACCACATGCCCGGCTTGCGGCAGCCATGCGGTGCGCGAGGTCAATCCGCGCACCGGCAAGGAGGATGCGGTGCGCCGCTGCACCGGCGGACTCATCTGTCCGGCGCAGGCCCGCGAGCGCCTCAAGCACTTCGTCTCGCGCAACGCCTTCGACATCGAGGGCATGGGCGAGCAGCGCATCGACGAGTTCTACGAGGAAGGGCTCGTCCAGCGCCCGCAGGATATCTTCACCCTGCAGGCCCGCAACGCACGCAGCCTCAAGCGTCTGGAAAACCGCGAAGGCTGGGGCGAGACCAGCGCGAAGAACCTGTTTGCCGCCATCGAGGCGCGCCGCTCGATCGCGCTCAACCGCTTCATCTTCGCCCTCGGCATCCCGCATATCGGCGAGACCTCGGCGCGGTTGCTCGCACGCCATTTCGGCACCTTCGAGCACCTGCGCGAGACCGCGAAGGCCGCGGCCGATCCGGCCTCGGAGGCCCATGCGGAGCTGACCGCTATCGGCGGCATCGGGCCGGTGGTGGCGGAGGCCGTGGTCGAATTCTTCAAGGAGGCTCACAACGAGGAGATGCTCGATGCGCTCCTCGGCGAAGTAACGGTCGAGCCCATGGAGGCGCCGGCCACCGCGAACTCGCCCGTCGCCGGCAAGACCGTCGTGTTCACCGGCTCGCTCGAGCAGATGACCCGCGAGGAGGCCAAGGCCATGGCCGAACGGCTCGGGGCCAAGGTCGCAGGCTCCGTGTCGAAGAAGACGGACATCGTGGTGGCCGGTCCTGGGGCGGGCTCCAAGCTCGCAAAGGCGGCCGAGCTCGGGCTTCAGGTGATGGACGAGGACGGCTGGTTCGCCCTCGTCGGGCGGGGGTGAGACTTCTGTCCAAGACTTGGGCGCTCCGATGTGGCAAGGTGGCCTCATGACGGTGATCACCCCCGAGGTCTCGCTCGACCCGGAACTGGTCGGAGCGGGCGACGTGACGCATTTCTGGCGAGTGCCGCGCTATCGCGACCTCGACTGCCTGCGCGCGACCTTCCGCCGTCACGCCTATGCCCGCCACAGCCACGACACCTACGCCATCGCGGCAGTCCTGGCCGGCTGCGAGACCTTCTTCCATCGGGGCGAGCAGCACTACGCGCCGGCAGGCTCCGTGGCCGTCGTCTGCCCGGACGAGATCCATGATGGGGAGCCCTATGGCGGAGGGTTCGAGTACCGCACCTTCTACCCGTCGGCCGAGCTGATGCAGGAGATCGCCGAGGACGTAGCCGGGCGGCCTCTTTCCCGCGCGCCCTGGTTCCCGCATTCGGTTATCGACGATCCCGAGCTTTTCCAGGCTCAGGTTCGGCTTCATGCCTGCCTCTGCCGGGATGAGAGCTGGAGCTCCGAGATGGAGCAGGACACCCGGCTCATCGGTTTCCTGAGCCGCCTGATCGCCCGCTGGGCCGATCTCGATGCCCTGCCGACCCTGCGCTACGGCTCGAAGGGCATCCTGCGGGTGCGGGATTACCTCGACTCCCATATGAGCGAGGAGGCGGATCTCGCCGATCTCGCCACCATGGCGGGCCTCTCCCGCAGCCACTTCATCCGCGCCTTCGCGAAGGAGACCGGCCTGACGCCCCATGCCTATCTCCTCGACCGGCGCTTCCGCGCAGCCACGAAACTGCTGAGCCAGGGGCAGGCGCCAGGCGACGTGGCGGTCGCCTGCGGGTTCTTCGACCAGAGCCACCTCAACCGCGTCTTCAAGGCCCGCATGGGCGTGACGCCCGGCGCCTATCGGGCCGCCTGAGACCGCACTTTCATCCAAGACGCTTCCTCATCGAACGCGCAAAGGTGCGGAAAACAGGCATGGCCATGGATCAAGCAAACCCCCTCACCGCCGATTATCGCCGCGAAATCCGGGCGGGACTGCGCGACATTGCGCCCGTCGTGGTGGCGGCCATTCCCATCAGCCTCCTCTTCGGCGCCGTGGCCGCCGCCAAGGGGCTGTCGCCCCTGGAGGTCACGGTGATGTCGGCCCTCGTGTTTGCCGGCGGGGCGCAGTTCGCCGCGATCGAGACCTGGATCCATCCAGCGCCCATCCTGACGCTTGCCTTCGCGACGCTGCTGATCAATGCGCGCCACGTGCTGATGGGGGCCTCGCTGGCTCCCAAGGTGCGGATGTCGCGGGTCCAGACCTTCCTGTCGTTCTTCTTCCTGACCGACGAGGCCTGGGCCCTGTCCGAGCGCCGCGCCTTGGATCGGCCCGTCACCGGCGCCTACTGGGCCGCCATGGGTGCAGTCCTGTGGCTGAACTGGACGTTCTTCTCGGGCCTCGGGGCGGTCCTCGGCTCCTTCCTGGGCAATCCGGAGCGTATCGGCGCGGATTTCGCCTTCACGGCCCTGTTCATCGGCCTCGTCGCGGGCTTCGGGCGAAGCCGGGTGACGCTCGTCACGGTAGCGGTCAGTGCCGCCGTCGCGGCTCTCGTCCATTACTTCATCGGCGCACCCTGGCATGTGGCCTCGGGCGCGCTCGCCGGCATCGCCGCTGCCTATCTGGCTGCTCCCGAGGAGGCGCGCTCATGAGCCTCGACACGATAACCCTGCTCGCCATCCTGGCCATGGCGGTGGTGACCTACCTCACCCGCGTTGCGGGCCTCTTCTTGGCCGACCGCCTCGTGCTCACCGGCCGCGCCAAGGCCGCCTTCGACGCCATTCCGCCGGCCGTGCTCGTTGCCGTGATCGCCCCCACCGCGCTCACCACGGGATGGGCGGAGGCCATCGCGGCCGCCATCACGGCGGTGGCGGCGTTCCGGCTGCCACTGCTTGGAACAGTCGCGGTCGGCGTGGTGTCCGTCGTGGTGCTGCGGAACCTGCTCTAGCCGATCGGCCGCGTCGCGTTCTCCAGCCAAGCCCGCGTCTGGGCATCGAGCTTCGGTCCGATCTTCTCGCGCACGGCGGCATGGTAGGCGTTGAGCCAGGCGATCTCGTCGGCGGTCATGATGGCGGGCTCCACGAGTCGCAGATCGATGGGTGTGAAGGTCAACGTCTCGAAACCCATCATCTCGCGGTCGCCGCCGGGAATTGTGCGGGGCTCCACGAGGATGAGATTTTCGATGCGGATGCCGTAGGCCCCCGGCTTGTAGAAGCCTGGCTCGTTCGACAGCATCATGCCCACTTCCAGGGGCGTGTGCCCGGTCTTGGCGATGCGCTGCGGGCCCTCGTGCACGGACAGATAGCTGCCGATACCGTGGCCGGTGCCGTGGTCGAAGTCGAGACCCGCCTCCCACAACGGCTTGCGGGCGAAGGCGTCGATCTGCGCGCCCGTCGTGCCCTTCGGAAACACGATCTGCGCGATGGCAATGTGGCCCTTGAGCACGCGGGTGAAGCGGTCCTTCATCTCGGCCGTCGGTTCGCCCACGATGATCGTGCGGGTGATGTCCGTGGTGCCGTCCTCGTACTGCGCCCCGGAATCGATCAGAAAGATCTGATCGAGCTCGAGCGTGCGGTTGCTCGACGTCGTGACGCGATAATGGGGCAGAGCGGCATTGGGGCCGGCGCCCGAGATGCTCGGGAAGGAGACGTTCTTCAAGGCGCCTGTCTCGATGCGGAAGGCCTCGAGGGCTTCGACGGCATCGATTTCCGTCAGCTTGCCCGAGGGAGCCTCGCGGTCGAGCCAGGCCAGGAAGCGCGCCATCGCGACGCCGTCGCGCAGATGAGCCGCATGGGAGCCGGCGATCTCGGCCTGGTTCTTGACCGCTTTCATGAGAGCGATGGGATCGGCTCCCACATCGACCGTGCCGCCGGCTGCCTCGATGCGCCGAATCAAGGCGACGGCGCCGGTGGCGGAATCGATGCGGATCTTGCCGCCCGCCTGGCCGAGCGCATCAAGGGCGCTCTGGAAGGTGCCGATGGGGGAGAACTCGGCGAGATCGCCAACGGCGTCCCCCGCCTCGTTCGTCCCCTTCGCCGGGTCGAAGAACAGGCTCGCGCGACCCTCTCTGGGGAGGATGGCATAGCCGAGGGGCAGGGGGGTGTGCCCCACATCGCCGCCGCGCAGATTGAAGGCCCAGGCGAGGTTGTGCGGATCGGAGATGACCAGCGCGTCTAACTTCGCCTCCGCCATCTTCCTGCGGATGCGCTCCAGCTTGGCAGGCGCGGTCTCGCCCGCGTAGTCGAGCGGGTGTGGTCGCACGGGAGCCTGCGGTGGAGACGGGCGGTCGATCCAGATCACGTCGACCAGATTGATGTCCACAGGGGCAAGCTTGCCGCCGGCCCGGCCGACCGCCTGCTCGAGCTTTTTCAGGCCATCGTGCGTGTGGAGCCAGGGATCGTACGCCAGGATGCCACCCGGCGGGAGATGGGCGGCAATCCAGTCCTCGGGGGTGGAGTCGGCAAGCTGGACCGGCACGATGACAGAGGTGTCGACCTGCTCGGCCGCTTGGACCGTGTAACGCCCGTCCACCACGAGAGCTGCCTTGCCCTGCAGGATCACGGCGGTACCGGCGGAGCCCGTAAAGCCTGTGAGCCAGGCCAGACGCTCCGCGCTCTTCGGCACGTACTCTCCCTGGTGCTCGTCGGCGCGAGGGACGATGAAGCCGTCGAAGCCGCGTCGGGCCATCTCAGTGCGCAATTTGGCGATGTGCTGAGGGCCTTGAGCCGTGGAGGTCGTATCGTCGAAGAACTGGAACTGAGCCATGGAAAGCAGCACCGATCGGTCGGACATGAGGAGGGCGACACGCTAGAGCATCGGACCCGATGGGGAAACCACTTTTGGGCTCAATCCGGTGGGCGAGGCGGTTGCCAGGAGGGTTGGCAGAGGTTGGCTCTGTCCGCAGCAGACCGCCTAGGAATTATGCGCCGAGTGCCTGCAGACCAATTTTTTGGGGCGTTAGCCTGCGCTGTGTGCATGACGCACATGTGATCCTGTGACTTCAACTAAAGTCGGACCGAGCTTATCTTTCTGACAACGATAACAGAGGAACGCTGAAGGGTCTCAGCACCAATCTGTTGGAGATGAGCCCATGATCACAGCTGTTTTTTCGAATTTTCTCGTCCGGACTGCCGGGAAGCCCTCCAGACTTGCACAAATCGCGACGCGGATCGCCGATGCGCTCATCGCAAGCCGGGCGAGAAGCGCCGCCCAGGAACTGCGCCGTCACGAGGCGTTCATCCAGGACCTGAGCCGCCGGCAGGACCATTCAGCCCTGTTC
Source organism: Microvirga sp. (assembly GCA_035944695.1). Classification (GTDB taxonomy): domain Bacteria; phylum Pseudomonadota; class Alphaproteobacteria; order Rhizobiales; family Beijerinckiaceae; genus Microvirga. The sequence goes on from DASZBB010000016.1 coordinate 6,810, forward strand.
CGCGACCAAGCCGATCTGTTGCCCACTAAGATCTGACCAACACTCTTTAAGCGAGACCTACCATGATCATCATCACCGCCATGAAGGCCATCCGCGACGTCTGGATTGAGACCCTCAAGCTTCGTCGCGAACTCGCCAAGCGTTACCCGGGCGTTCTGGCGGAGTAATCCAACCGCAGGCGGGGCAGCGGACGAGCATTGCCCCGCTTCAAGACCAGCGCTGCCCAGCCGTCGAGGTCGTAGCGGCGCTGCAGATACCAGCCCTGACGGGCATAGGTTGACAGAACACCGGGGACGTCCCGGGCAAGCAGGCCTGAAAGGATGATCGTTCCATCCCGGCTTGCCACGCGCGCCAGCGACGGCGCCAGCATTCGCAGGGGCTTCGCCAGGATATTGGCGAAGACCAGGTCAAAATGGCCTGCGCGGTCGGCCTCTGCATGACGGATGCCGGGGCCGACATAGAGCTTCATGAATGCTCCGATTCCGTTCAGCCGCGCATTCTCGCGGGCCACACGCACGGCTTCCGGATCGATATCGCCGGCCACGACCGGCTTCTTCAGAATCTTCGCCGCCGCAAAGGCCAGAATGCCCGTGCCGGTACCGACATCGAGCACATGGCGAGGCGTGCGCGTCTTCAACTCATCGACAAATGCGAGCAGGCATCCCTTGGTGGTGCCGTGATGGCCCGTGCCGAAGGCAAGGCCCGCCTCGATCTCTATGGCGACGTCGCTCGGGCGGCGCTCATGGCGATCATGCGAGCCATGCACGAAGATGCGGCCCGCCCGGACGGGCTTTAGACCCTCCAAGGAAGCTTTCACCCAGTCCAACTGCTCGAGGGGAAGGAAGACGCCCTTGTCGGCCTCTGCGCCGACGATCGGGCGCAGCAGAGCCCGGATCGCTTCTTCATCGGGCTGATGCGCGAAATAGGCTTCCAGCATCCACGGCCCGCCATCCTCCGTCTCGAAGGAGGCGACGGCCGTCTCGGCCGGATCGAAGATCTCGCCGATCATGTCGGTCATGGCGCGTGCGGAGCGCTCATCCGTGGTGATGCGGAAAACGTGGGTGGGGCGGTTAGGGTGCAGACCTTCAAGCATGAAAGTCGCCTTAGCACCCCTTGCAACGCAGGTCACCTGTCCGTGAGACCGGGTTTCGCCTGGAACCGTCAGGACAGCGTTCCGTTGTGCCCTCACCCGATGTCGGCCGCGGCCTGCGGCTGACGGCTGCGCTTGTTCCCTTTCCAGGAGATCCCCATGCCCGGACGTCTTTTCGACAAGGTTGCCATCGTGACGGGTGCCGGCACCGGCATTGGCGAAGCGATTGCGCTCAAGTTTGCCCAAGAGGGCGCGCGCCTTCTTCTAGTCGGGTTGCCGGATGATCCGGTCGAGGATGTGGCCCGCACGATCAACGGAGCGGGCGGGTTTGCTGAAATCTATCTCGGCGACATTGCCGAAGAGCATCATGCTCAAGCAGCCGTCGAGGCCTGTGCCAGCGCCTACGGACGCATCGATATCCTCATCAACAATGCGGGCGTGTTCCTGGCTGTTGCGGAAACGCAGGATTATCCCATCGACAAATTCGACGAGACCTTCCGCTCGAATGTGCGATCGGTCTTCCTCATGACCAAGTTCGCCTTGCCGCATTTGCAGGAAACGCACGGCAACATCATCGCCACAGGATCGGAGGCCGGCATGCTCGGACATCCGAAGAACACTCCTTATGGCGGCACGAAGGCCTTCATCCATTCCTTCATTCGCGGCGTGGCGGCGGAGCAGGTGCCCTATGGCGTGCGGGCCAATTGCGTGTGCCCTGGTCCGATCGACACAGCCTGGACGCACAAATCCACGGGACCGATGGATGCGGAACTCGCGACGATGATCACGCAGGCTACGCCCATGGGCCGTCGGGGGACACCGGAAGAGGTCGCGAACGTGTTCTGCTTCCTGGCTTCCGACGAGGCGAGTTTCGTCACCGGTGCGCTCTACACGGTGGATGGCGGCATCACGATCTCGAAAGGACCTGTCGGTGCGAAAGCCTCCTCGCACTTCAAGAAGCAGCCGCAGGGCAAGCTTCCGACCCGCCACTCCCATGACGGTTTGAAGAACAAGGATTACGAGACTCTGACCTGAGCCCAGCCGCATTGCGGGATCCGATATCAGCCGTCACGTCGGCATCAGAGCTCTGGCTGCTTCAAGGACTTTGAGGCGCTCGGTTTCCTTGCGCATGTATTCACGTTGCGTATCCGTGATGTAGTCGCGCACGATAGGCGCGGCATCGCGTTTTCGCGCCAGTTGCATATGGAAGACGAGCTGGCTTCCTGTCGTGAACATGGTCTCGGCGCTGATGAGATAGAACTCGAACATCCGGCAGAAGCGCTCGTCGTACATGGCAGCGATCTTCTGGCGGTTGGCCTCGAAACGCCGATGCCAATGATTCAGCGTCTTGGCATAGTGAAGGCGCAGGAACTCGAGATCGGTCACCCATAACTGGTTCTGCTCGACGACCGGAAACACCTCCGACAGGGCAGGCGAGTAGGCGCCCGGGAAGATGTACTTCCGGAGCCACGGACTCGCGGTTCCGGGCGGGCTCATCTTGCCGATGGAATGAAGCACCATGAGGCCGTCATCGTCGAGCAGGGCATTGATCTTGGCGAAGAACTCGCCGTAATGGTGCACCCCCACATGCTCGAACATGCCCACCGATACGATACGATCGAACTTCTTTTCCACCTTGCGGTAATCGAGCAGTTCGAAGCGGGCGCGGTCCGAGAGACCGGCGCGCCGCGCCTTCTCGTTGGAGAGCTCGTATTGCTCCTTCGACAGGGTCACGCCCGTGACATCCACGTCCTCCATCGCGGCGAGATAGAGCGCGAGATCGCCCCAGCCGCTGCCGATGTCGAGGATCTTCAAGCCGGGCTTGAGCTGCAGCTTCGAGGCGATGAGACGAAGCTTGTTCTGCTGCGCCTCTTCGAGCGTATCGTCATCGTTGATGAAATAGGCGCAGGAATATTGCATGCCCTTGTCGAGGAAGAGCTTGTAGAAGTCGTTCCCGAGATCGTAGTGGTGCGCCACGTTCTGCTGCGCCTTGCCCACCGGGTTCGCCTGCTGAAACCGTTTCACGGTGCGCGAAATGCGCTTGAGCGCACTCTGCAGCGGGTAGTTGGCTAATGTCGAGCGGTTCATCGAGAAGAGATTCAGGAAGTCTCGCAAGTTCGAGCCGTCTTCGAAACTCATGCGCCCGTCCATGTAGGCCTCGCCCGCATGCAGCTCCGGATTGAGGAAGAGCTTATGGTAGAGGGAGCGATCCGTGAGCCGCATGGTGACGCTCGGCCCAGGCTTGTCCCCGCCGAATACATGCACCGCGCCCTCCGCGTCGATCACCCTCAGGGTGCCTGCGCGAATAAACGACTTCAGCATGTGGGACAGCGGGAACATCGGAGCCTCTTCGATTACTTGGTTGGACGGGATGGTTCCACAGTTGCAGGCAGGTTACTAGAGGGAAAACCAGCAGATCAGAACTAGTCTAAAGTGCAGGAAAGACAGCCTATTCGGGGAACAACCACCAGTCGCTCCGGTTGGAAGGCTGACCCTCGTGGGGCCGGGGGCATCACTCAATCCATCAAACAGGAGCAGCCGATGTTCTTCCGTCAGAAGCAGATGGCGTATCACGCCAAGCCGGATAAACCCGATCCCATCTTCGCCAAAATGCTTCAGGAGCCCCTCGGCGGCCAATGGGGCGAGATCAGCGTGATGATGACCTACCTGTTCCAGGGCTGGAACTGCCGCGGTCCGCAGAAATACAAGGACATGATCATGGACATCGGCACCGAGGAAATCGGCCATGTCGAGATGCTCGCCACCATGATCGCGCGCCTGCTCGAAACCTCGCCAATCGAGCAGCAGGAGGATATGGCCAAGAACTCGGTGGTCGGCGCCGTCATGGGTGGGGCACGCGTCGAAGACGCCATCGTTGCCGGCATGAACCCACAGCACTACATTGTCACAGGTCTTGGCTCCCATCCGAGCGATAGCGTAGGCAATCACTGGTCGTCGAAATATACCGTCGCGAGCGGCAACCTGCTTGCCGATTTCCGCTTCAACGTCACGGCCGAGAGCCAGGGACGTCTTCAGGTTGCCCGGCTGTACAACATGACGAATGACGCCGGCGTACGGGACATGCTGTCCTACTTGATTGCTCGTGACACCATGCACCAGAACCAATGGCTCGCCGCCATCCGTGAGCTGGAAGAGGACGGCCTCGACATGACCCCGGTCCCGGCCAACTTCCCGCAGGAACTGGAGAAAGGCGAAGTCGCCTATCAATTCCTCAATCACTCGGAAGGCATGGAAAGCCAGCAGGGACGCTGGGCTCAGGGGCCCGCGCCGGACGGGAAGGGGACTTTCACTTACGTCGATCGCCCGCCGGCTTACACGGAAGACGAAGGCCAGCTCAATCCTGTCGACCCGCGCACCTACGGCACGCCGCCCACGCCGGTGCCGCCGATCGCTGCGGAGTGATCGTCGCGATCTCGGAACTCAACATCATGTCATGGCCGGGCTTGTCCCGGCCATCTCACTTTGGATGGGTACTGGGTCTCAGATCGGGATCACGGGCGCAAGGCAGGCGATAATAATGAAAAACTCTTCTAGCCCAACGCTTCCACAAAACTGTCCAGCACCATCTTGCGTCCCGCCTTATCGAACTCGACAGTGAGTTTGTTCCCGTCGACAGCTTCGATGGTCCCGGGGCCGAACTTGGTGTGCAGGACCCGTCCGCCGACTGCAAAGCCCGAGCCGCCGGTAGACTTGGCCACGAGCTCGCCTTCGATCAGCATCGGTCCGCGCCTGTCGCCGGAGCGGCGGGCCGAGTAGCCGCCGTCGTCGGCGGAGGCGCGGTGGGCCTGGGCGCGCTGCCAGCCGGGCGTCTGATAGGACGAGCCGCCGAAGGGCTGCATGCGATCGAAGCGCGAGCCGCCGCCATAGCCGCCATAGGAGAAGTTCGCGGGCGCCTCGACGATCTCGACGTTCGTCTCCGGCAGGTCGTCGATGAAACGGCTCGGGACGGTCGAATTCCATAGGCCATGGATGCGCCGGTTGGACGCGAAGTAGATCTTGGCGCGACGCCGCGCGCGGGTGAGGCCCACATGGGCGAGGCGGCGCTCTTCCTCAAGGCCTGCGCGGCCGCTCTCGTCGAGCGCGCGCTGGTTCGGGAACAGGCCTTCCTCCCAGCCGGGCAGGAAGACGGTGTCGAATTCCAGGCCCTTGGCCGCGTGAAGCGTCATCAGGCTCACGCGCTCGGCCGTGTCGCTCTCGTTCGCCTCCATCACCAGCGAGACGTGCTCGAGGAAGCTCTGCAGGTCCGGGAACTCCTCCATGGAGCGCACGAGCTCCTTGAGGTTTTCCAAGCGTCCCGCCGCATCGGCCGATTTGTCCTTCTGCCACATGTCGGTGTAGCCGGATTCCTCCAGCACCGTCTGGGCGACCTCGGATTGCGTCATGGTTTCGGAGAGCTTCGACCATCGGCCGAAGGAGATCAGGAGATCGCGCAGGGTCGCGCGGGGCTTGGGCTTGAGCTCGTCGGTCTCGACGATGAAGCGCGCAGCCTCCATGAGCGGCACGCGGGCGGCGCGGGCATGGTTGTGCAGCACTTGGATCGTCGCATCGCCCAGGCCGCGCTTGGGCACATTCACGATCCGCTCGAAGGCGAGATCGTCCGCCGGCTGGTTGACGACGCGAAGATAGGCGAGCGCATCGCGGATCTCCGCGCGCTCGTAGAAGCGCGGGCCGCCGATGACGCGATAGGGTACGCCAAGCGTCACGAGCCGGTCTTCGATCTCGCGCATTTGGGCGGAGATGCGCACCAGGATGGCGATCTCGGAAAGAGGATGCTTCTTGGCGTGCAGCGCCTCGATTTCCTCGCCGATGAGGCGTGCCTCGTCCTCCGAATCCCAGGCACCCGTGATCGTCACCTTCTCGCCCGCCTCGTCCTCCGTGCGCAGGGTCTTGCCGAGGCGGCCCTGGTTCTTGGCGATGAGTCCGGATGCGGCCGAGAGGATGTGGCCGGTGGAGCGGTAGTTGCGCTCCAGGCGGATCACGGTGGCGCCGGGAAAGTCGTGCTCGAAGCGCAGGATGTTGTCGACCTCGGCGCCGCGCCAGCCATAGATCGACTGGTCGTCGTCGCCGACACAGCACAGGTTCTTGCGCGCCTGGGCAAGGAGCCTGAGCCAGAGATACTGGGCGACGTTGGTGTCCTGGTACTCGTCCACGAGCATGTAACGAAAGCGGTTCTGGTACTGCTCCAGAATGTCCGGGTGCTCGCGCCACAGGCGCAGGCATTCGAGCAGCAGGTCGCCGAAATCGACGGCATTGAGAACCTTCAGACGCTCCTGATAGGCGCGGTAGAGCCGTCCGCCTTTGCCGTTGGCGAAGGCTCCGGCCTCGCCGGCCGGGACCTGATCGGGACCGAGACCCCGGTTCTTCCAGCCGTCGATGTGGGCTGCAAGCTGGCGCGCGGGCCAGCGCTTCTCGTCGATGCCCTCCGCCTCGATTACCTGCTTCATCAGGCGCAACTGGTCGTCCGTGCCGAGGATGGTGAAATCGGAACGCAGGCCGACGAGCTCCGCGTGACGGCGCAGGATCTTGGTGCCGATGGAGTGAAAGGTGCCGAGCCACTGCATGCCCTCGGCCACTGGGCCGATGACGGAGGTGATGCGCTCGCGCATCTCCCGTGCGGCCTTGTTGGTGAAGGTCACGGCGAGGATTTGGGACGGGTAGGCCTTGCCGGTGGCGATCAGGTGCGCGATCCGGGTGGTGAGCACGCGAGTCTTGCCGGTACCGGCGCCGGCCAGCACGAGAACCGGCCCTTCCGTGGCCTCGACGGCGGCACGCTGCTCCGGGTTCAAGCCGTTCAGATAGGGCGATTGCGGCGCAACCGCCGCACGGGCACGGGCACTCAAGGAGCCGGACGCCGGCTCATGGGCAAGGCCGTCCTGCGGATCGGGTCGGTGGTCGGACTGATTCATCGGCGGGACCATGGATCAAAAGGCGAACGGCGTCGAGCCCGAAGTCCTGTCGATCCTGCCGCAGGCTCGAACTTCCAGGCCTCAATCTCATTGTCGACAAGGGTTCTCATTGCCATATGGGTATGGCAGGCCCGAAGAGGAATGTCCCATGCGTCTCATGGTGGCCCTTGCCATCGTCTCAAGCCTTGTTCCGCCCTTGGCGATACCGGCCGAGGCCCAGACGCGCCTGCCGCGCACCAGCCCTGCGGAACGGAATACAAACGAGATCAATCGGCGGATCCGGCAGGACCAGGAAATCCTGGGCGTCGAACAGGATCTTCGAAGCGAAAGCAACCGAATCCGGCAGAATATCGAGCGGGATCGACTTTTCGCGCCGCGATCGCTCCCTCCAGTACCACGTGCAGGCTGCAGACGAGGGGCAGTTTGCTAGTGGCGCGTGCCCGAGGCTGACAGAGCGTCCTGTAGCTCTTCTTTCCGCGGGATGCCGATGGCCCGGCCCAGAGCCTCCGGTTTTGTCAGCCGGGAATGGGTGGTCTTCATCACGGCGAGATTGGCGGCGATATCGTCCGGGAAGGGAGAGACCTTCCGGGTTTCCATGTCCACATGGAGGGACAAGCCCTCCATCGATGCCGCTACCCAACCCTCGGTGGCATGGCGGATCTCCAGGTAGTAGTGGATGCGCTTCTCGTCGAAGTCGACGAGCTGGAGTGTGACCCGCACCCGGTCGTGCATCTTCAGCTCGCGCTTGTACACGGTGTGGACCTCGGCCGCGAAGAAGGAGGCCCTCCGCTTGTCCAGGTAATCGTGGCCTAGGCCCACGAGGCTGAAGCCCTCCTCCACGGCCCGGTCGAAGAACACGTGGTAATAGGCCATGTTCATATGGCCGTTATAGTCGATCCAACCGGGTTCGACCCGCATCGTGGAGGACACGAAGGGCGCAAAGAAGAAGACGGGCGTCCGCTTTTCCATGGTCAGTTTCGTCCCTCAACGCGGCTCAGATGTGCATTCCTTTCCCAACAGCACAGGAATGTTAGCACATTCAAATGGCTTGTGCATGACGGGTGCGGCATCTTTCTCATCCGGAGTGTTGCCTTCGTGACGGTTCTGGTAGCTATGGGTGAAATGAGCATCACAACCGGATCTGAAGCCTCCATGAATGCCCTCCAAGCGATCGCCCGTCAGCGAGCCACGGATGCCTCCGTGGCTGCCGTGGCGTCCACCCTGGCCCAACGCTTCGGCGATCGGGTCGCGACCTCGGCTGCCGTGCGCGAACAGCATGGGCATACCCTGACCTGGGTGAAGAACCAGCCGCCGGACATCGTGGTCTATCCGCGGACGACGGAGGAGGTGTCTGAGATCGTCAAACTCTGCGCCGAGCACCAGGTTCCGGTCATTCCCTACGGCACCGGCACCTCTCTGGAAGGGCATATCAATGCTCCCTACGGGGGAGTTTCCATTGATCTCAGCCTGATGAAGCGCATCATCGCGGTTCATGACGAGGATCTGGACTGCGTGGTCGAGGCTGGGGTCACCCGCAAGGAGCTGAACGAGTACCTGCGGGACAAGGGCCTGTTCTTCCCGATCGATCCGGGCGCGGACGCCTCCATCGGCGGCATGGTCGCAACCCGCGCGTCCGGCACCAACGCGGTCCGCTACGGGACCATGAAGGACGTGGTGCTGGCGCTCACCGCCGTGCTGCCCGATGGCGAGATCGTGAAGACGGCGAGCCGCGCCAAGAAGAGCTCGGCGGGCTACGACCTGACCCGCCTCCTCATCGGCTCGGAGGGCACGCTCGGCATCGTCACCGAGATCACCCTGAAGCTTCACGGCATCCCGGAGGCGATCTCCGCCGGCATCTGCCCGTTCCCCTCCGTGAAGGCGGCCTGCGACGCGGTGATCATGACGATCCAGACCGGCATCCCGGTGGCCCGCATCGAACTGCTCGACGAGGTGCAGGTGAGGGCGGTCAACCTGCATTCCAAGCTCACGCTGCCCGAGAGCCCGCTTCTGCTGCTCGAATTCCACGGCTCCGAGGCCGGGGTGCAGGAGCAGGCCGAGCGCTTCGGCGAGATTGCGGCTGAGTTCAGCGGTGGGCCGTTCGAATGGGCCACGAAGCCGGAGGAGCGCTCGCGCCTCTGGCAGGCCCGGCACGATGCCTATTGGGCGGCCAAGGGCCTGCGGCCCGGCACCCAGTCGGTGGCGACCGACGTCTGCGTGCCGATCTCCCGCCTGGCCGAATGCGTCGACGCCACCAAGCAGGACATCCTGGACAGCGGCCTGATCGCCCCCATCGTCGGCCATGTGGGCGACGGCAACTTCCACGTCCAGCCTCTCGTGAACACCGAGGATCCGGCGGAGATCGAGGCCTGCGAAGCCTTCGTAGACCGGCTCGTGCGGCGGGCGGTGGCCATGGAGGGAACCTGCACGGGCGAGCACGGGGTGGGGCAGAAGAAGATGAAATACCTGGAAGTGGAGCATGGGCCGGCAGCCCTAAACCTCATGCGCGTCTTGAAACAGGCGATCGATCCTCACAACATCATGAACCCGGGCAAGATCGTTGCGCTTTGACAGTGGAGCACTTTCACGGTGGAACACCTGGAACGGCGCTCCCGGTCCTCAGGCTCATGAGGTAAGGACGTCTCACTGTAACGGAGAAAAGGCAGCCTCTTGCGCGATATCCTGACGATCATCGCATCCATCGTGATCCTGATCCTGGCGGTTGCCGTAGCGGCGCCTCCCTTCGTGAACTGGGAGGCCCATCGCGACACGATCGACCGGATGATTGCGCGTGCATCCGGCACGGAGGCAAAGACCGAGGGCGATATCGGCATCCGGCTTCTGCCCGCGCCCAGAGTGATCCTCGGCCGCCTAAGGCTCGGCGGCAAGACGCCGGATTCCCCAGTCCTGACTGCCGATGGCGTTCGGGCGGAGGTCGCCCTGACGCCCCTGCTCCGAGGGGAGGTGCGGTTCACGGAAACGCGGGTGGGCCGGGCCGACATCCGGATCCCGGTTGCCGGGGACGGCGAATGGCGCCTGCCGCCGGATCTGGTGTCGGGCAGCGGCCGCGGCCGCGAATGGGCTATCGAGAACCTCACGGTCGCCCAGCTTCTCGTCACGACGCAGAGTGCGAGCACGGGACGCACCAACCAGGCCTTTGCCGAGAATGTCTCCATCGAAGGCCAGAGGCTGATCGGGCCGTGGCGGCTTGAGGGAACGACCGCCGGCGTGCCCTTTCGCTTGGTGACGGGCGAGTTGGCCGAGGACAAGAGCATCCAGGTCAAGCTCTCGGGCGGAGGCGACAACTATCCGCGCTTCGATCTCGATGCCCGGCTGGGGCTGAGCGAAGGAAGCGGCGAAGCCACGACCCCGCAAGTCTCGGGCAAGGCGAAGGTTCTGTTCGGTCCTCCGGCGCAGATCGCGGCCGCCGGCATCCCGATCCCGATCGCCGTCGAGACCGAATTCAAGACGGTGCCGGGCGCCGTCGAGCTAAGCCCGGTCAGCCTGGAGGCAGGCGAGGGCGGCGCGAGCCTGCGCATGACCGGGGAGGGCCGGATCGGCCTCACCGATCCGCGCATCTCTCTGAAGCTCGAAGGGCGCCGGCTCGACGCGGACAGCTTCATCCTGTCCGGCAACGGGCAGGACTTCAAGAGTCGGCTCCAGGGATGGTCCCTGCCTCTGGTCCGGGTGCCGATCGATCTCGATCTCAAGATCGACAGCATCGGCTTAGGCCAGGAGGATCTGTCCAATGCGGTCCTGCGCCTGTCTCTCGACACGGGCCGGGCGACGCTGGAGCGGATCGAGTTCAACGCTCCGGGCGAGACGAGGGTGGCGCTCGAGGGACAGCTGGGCCTGACCACCCGGGGCGGCATCAACGGCAAGGTGGCGCTGGCTTCCAACGCGTCCGACCGCCTGGCGCGCTACCTCGCCCGTATCGGGCTCAATTCACCCCTGCTCAGAGCGCTCGACGGACGTCCCGTGGAGGCCTCCTCGGAAATCGCCTTCTCGAACCCGGTTCTGTCCTTCAACCGCCTGCGGCTGAAGACCGGCGAGTCCATCCTCACCGGGAATGCCCGCTACACCGCGCCGGAGTCCAGCGAGCGCGGCAAGCTGGAGGCGCAGGTGGCGATCCAGGGCCTGAACCTCGATGACCTGCCGCAGGTGTCGAGCGTCTTTCAGGCGACCGAAAATCTCGACGTCGGCTTCATCCTGGACGCGCGCGGCGTCAGCGCCGGGAAGAGCCCTCCCACGGGCCGGATCTCGGCCCGGATCCTGTCCGACGGGCCGGCACTTCTGGTCGAGACGCTCGACATCGTGGATCTCGCGGGAGCCAATGCCCGGGTGCGGGGGCGCATCGCCCCTGACGGCTCGGGGCAGATCACCGGCAAGGTCACCGCTCAGCGTGCCAATCCCCTGGTCGATCTGTTGGGGAGTGTGTGGATCGGCGGAATTTCCAAGCTCGTCCCGTATTTCGTCCGCGAGGGCGCCCTCGATCTCGACGTTACGTCGGAGCGCGTCGCGCCGGCCCCCGGGTCGACCGAGCTGCGGCTGCGCACGACCGCGAAGGGACGTGTGGCCGGAGGGCCGTTCGAGGGCCAGGTCGACTCTGTCGACGGGCGGACAGAGAGCCTCGCGATCGCGTTGTCCGCCGACAATACGGGACGCTGGGTCAACCGGGCGAATATGGCCGGGCTGAACCGGCCTTCCAAAATCGATCTTCGCGGCACCCGGGTTGGATCCGGATTGTTCAACGTCACCCTTGCGGGCGACCTTGCCGGCGTCAAAGTCACGACGACACGCCCTTTCGCCCTCAGCGAGGCGGACGATGTGGTGGACAGCGGCGAGGTCGAAGTCTCCACTCCCGACATCACACCCTTCCTGCTGCTCCTGGGCGACGGGGCTGGCGTTGCTCCTCCGGTGCCCGTGAACGGGCGCGTGACTCTGGGCCGGGAGCGGGGGGCTACCTTGCTCACCATCAACGGCAAGGTCTCGAACGACAGCGTGCAGGCGCGCCTCGTCGCAACGTCCCGCTCGGACATCAGCGGCGAGGTCTCCCTCGGGCGGCTCTCCCTGCCCTGGCTAGTGGCGGCTCTGTCGCTCAACGTGCCGGGAGATCAGAGCGCCACCGCCATCTGGTCGACGGCTCGCTTCGGGCAGAGCGGACGCCTCGTCACCGGCGGGCAGGTCACGTTCCGGGTCGGCGCTCTCGAGTTGGGGCGGGGCCTCCAGGCCAGCCGCGCCTCCTTCGTCGTGGGAGCGCAATCGGACGGCATCTCCATCCGCAACCTCGATGCCACCATCGGGTCCGGGCGGATCACGGGCTCGACCACCATCACGCGGCAGGAGGGAACGGCGACCATCGTGGGCGAGGGCGCCCTGGAAAAGGTGCCCCTGTGGGCGCTGACCGGTTCCTCGCCGTTCGAGGCCGTTCTGTCCGGTCCGCTCCGTTTCGGGGCAGCGGGCGCAAGCCTGTCCGAACTCGTGGCCAATCTAGGCGGCGCCGGCGATTGGCAGGTCACGAATCTTCGTCTTCCGGCGGCCGATCCGTCCGTGTTCGACAGGGCTCTCAAACGCGCTCTCGCCGAGAACGATCCCCTGGCAGAGGGCAAGACGGAAACGCTTCTCGGGATCGAGCTCGGCCGTGGCGCTTTCAACGCGGCGCCCGTCAGGACCTCGGCTGCGCTCGTCGGCGGGCTGCTGCGACTCTCGCCCTTCTTGGCCGAGAGTGGACCGGCCACGTGGCAGGGCGCCGTCACCTACGACCTGAAGACCCTGCAGCTCGATGCGCGCGGGGCGCTCTCCGCCAAGGCATCGCCACCCGAATGGGTCGGCGCGCCGCCCTCGATCGGCCTAAATTGGCAGGGTTCCCTGTCGGCTCCCGTTCGCCAGATCGATGCGGGCCCGTTCCGCAACGGGCTCGCCGCCATCGTGCTCAAGCGCGAACTGGAGAAGATCGAAGCCTTCGAGCGGGCCGCGGCCGAGCGCCAGCGTCAGATCGACGCCCAGCGCGAGGCGGAGCGTCAGAGAGCCAAGGCGGCCGAGGAGGAGGCGCTCCGCCAGGCCCGGGCCCGGGCAGAAGCCGAGCGTGCGCGCCGGGAGGCGGAGCGGCTGCAGTCGGAGCAGCAGAACCAGCCAGAGGAAGAGCTCGAGGCAAATCCGTCGCCGACCTCGGTGCCGCCCCTGAACCCGCCGGTCCGGATCGGTCCGCCGCCGTCGGTTTATGGAGCGCCGACGCGGTAGGAGCTGGGTTGTCGAGGTCGGGCCGGCGAGGAATGACACCGCGAGGGTTCTGGTCAGGGTGCTGTGGTGCCGATCGAAGACGGCATGCTCAACCGGCTGCGCAAATCCGTGAGCACGAAGACCCGGATCGCGGACGAGAGGTTCTGCTCGCCCCGTTCCGCATCGATGCTCCCGATCAGGGCCTGAACGGACACCCTGTCCCGTTCCGCTATCTCACGCAGACCCTCCCAGAAGGGCTCCTCGAGGGAGATGCTCGTCCGGTGCCCGGCGATGGAAACGGAGCGCTTGACGACGCCAAACCCCATTCACGGCGTCTCGTTGTCGTCGCGCTTGTGCGAGTCGAGGCGACTCTTCGCCAGCTCCTGCTCGGCTTTCGTCAGTTTCCTCTCGGCCTTGGTGCGGCCGAACGCGATGCGGTTCTGCTCGGCGCGGGCCTCTTTCTCGGCCCGCGCCTTTTGCTTGCGCGCCTGGCGCAGGTTGATGATCTCAGCCATGGCGCCAGTGTAGCTTATTCGCCCGGCTGGAGCATCGTCTCGGGGCGTACGACGGCGTGGAAGTGGTCTTCCGCGACGCCGGCCTTGAGGGCCTCCTCCTTGAGCGTCGTGCCGTTCTTGTGCGCGGCCTTGGCAATGGCGGCCGCCTTGTCGTAGCCGATGGACGGAGCAAGCGCCGTCACGAGCATCAGCGAGCGCTGCATCAGCTCGTTGAGGCGCTCCCGGTTCGGCTCGATGCCAACGACGCAGTTGTCGGTGAAGCTGATCGCGCCGTCCGCGAGGAGACGGATCGACTGCAGCACCGCGTTCACGATCACCGGCTTGAACACGTTGAGCTCGAAATGGCCCTGGCTGCCGGCAAACGTCACCGTGGTCTGGTTGCCGGCCACCTGGCAGCACAGCATCGTCATGGCCTCGGCCTGGGTCGGGTTGACCTTGCCGGGCATGATGGACGAGCCGGGCTCGTTCTCGGGCAAGGAGATCTCGCCGATGCCCGAGCGCGGGCCCGAGCCCATCAGACGGATGTCGTTGGCGATCTTGAACAGGCCGGCCGCAAGGCTTGCGAGCGCGCCATGGGTGTAGACGAGCGCGTCATTGGACGCGAGGGCCTCGAACTTGTTGCTGGCCGAGGTGAAGGGAAGGGCCGTGAGCTCCACCACCTTCGAGGCGAAGCGATCCGCGAATTCCGGATGGGCGTTCAGGCCCGTGCCGACGGCGGTGCCGCCCTGGGCGAGGGCATAGATGCCGGGAAGCGTCTGCTCGATGCGGGCGATGCCGAGCTGCACCTGGGCAGCATAGCCGGAGAATTCCTGGCCCAGGGTCACCGGGGTCGCGTCCTGCAGGTGGGTGCGGCCGATCTTCACGATGTCCTTGAAGGCCTCGGCCTTCTCGTTCAGGGCCTTGTGCAGGTGCTTAAGGGCGGGGATCAGCCGGTCGTGGACCTCGCGGGCGACCGCGATGTGCATGGCGGTCGGGAACGAGTCGTTCGACGACTGGCCCATATTCACGTGGTCGTTCGGGTGAACCGGCTTCTTGCTGCCACGCTCGCCGCCGAGGCGCTCGATGGCGAGGTTCGATAGAACCTCGTTCATGTTCATGTTGGACTGGGTGCCCGAGCCGGTCTGATAGACTACGAGCGGGAATTCGTCGTCATACTTGCCCTGCACCACGTCGGCGGCGGCGGCTGCAATCGCATCGGCGAGGCGCGGCTCAAGCTTGCCCAGATCCTTGTTCACGAGAGCGGCCGCCTGCTTCACGATGGCCAGCGCATGGACCAGGGGAAGGGGCATCCGATCCGTCCCGATCCGGAAGTTCTGGAGCGAACGCTGCGTCTGGGCGCCCCAGAGCTTGTCGGCGGGAACGTCGATGGGGCCGAAGGTATCTGTTTCGATGCGGGTTGAGGGCGACATCCTGACCTCTTTCGATGGAGTTGCGTGTTCTTATCTCAAATGGTGGCGCTCGCAACTGCGAACGCGCATGGAGGCCTCGTCAATTCGCATGAGCGACACCCTGGAAGCGCCCCTGTTCCGCCCGCCCCATCCGGCGCCCCGCACCGAGCCGCTCGGCATGGTGGCCTTCCTGAGAGCGGTGCGCGAAAACCCCCTCAACACCTGGATGGAGGCTCACTTCGAGGAGCCGATCCTCACCGGCGAGGGGGCGCTGGGGCGCATGACCGTGGTGAACGATCCCGCCGTCATCCGCCACATCCTCGTGGACAACGCCGCCAATTACCGAAAGGACGATCTGCAGATCCGCATTCTGGCGCCGGGCCTCGGACGGGGGCTCGTCACGGCCGAGGGCGACGAATGGCGGCTCCAGCGCCGCACCATTGCGCCGCTCTTCACGCCCCGTCACGTGGCGAGCTTCTTCCCGGCCATGGTCGAGGCGGCCGATCGCCTCGTGCGGCGCTGGCAGCGCCGTTCGGAGGGCCGTGTGGTGGATGCCGCCCTCGACATGACCCGGGTGACCCTCGACGTGCTGGAGAGGACGATCTTCACCCAGGGCGTGCCCAAGGATCCCGATGCGCTGGGCCGTGCCATTACCCGATATTTCAATTCTCTCGGACGGGTCGACCCGCTCGACATCTTCGGCTTTCCCGATTGGGTGCCCCGGATCGGGCGCCTGCGCGCAAGGCCGTCGATCCGGTTCTTCGAGGAGACGGTGAACGAGCTCATCGATGCCCGTCGAGCCCTGCTCGGCCGCGGCGAGCCGGCGCCCCGCGACCTGCTCACCCTGCTGCTGGAGGCGGCGGATCCCGAGACGGGCAAGGGCCTGAGCGACATCGAGGTGCGGACCAACATCGTCACCTTCATCGGCGCCGGGCACGAGACCACGGCCAACGCGCTCTCCTGGTCGCTCTATCTCCTGTCTCAGGACGAGCGCGCCCGCTCCCAGGTGGAGCGGGAGGCGGACGAGGTGCTGGGGGAGGGGCCGTTCGAGTCCCATCATCTGGAAAAGCTCGTCTATACCCGTGCCGTCATCGACGAGGCGGTGCGCCTTTATCCGCCGGCACCCTATATGAGCCGCACGGCGATCGGCGACGACCGGATCGGGGAGGTGGAGATTCCGGCAGGCTCGATGGTGGCGATCGCCCCTTACGTGCTGCATCGTCACAAGAGGCTCTGGGACGAGCCGGACGCCTTCCGGCCCGAGCGCTTCCTGCCGGAGAACCGCAGCCGGATCGACCGTTTCGCCTATCTGCCGTTCGGGGCTGGGCCGCGGGTCTGCATCGGCGCGAGCTTCTCGCTGCAGGAGGCCGTGATCGTCCTGGCAACCATCGCCCGCTCCATGCGGCTCGATCTGGTGGAAGGGCACGAGGTCGCGCCCGTGCAGCGGATCACCCTGAGGCCGAAGGGCGGATTGCCCATGCGCCTCACGCAGCGCGCTCCGAAGAGGGCGGCGGCAACGGCCTGAAACAAGGAAGAAGTCGGAAGGCTCAGTTCTTCTTGCGGAAGGCGTCGAGGCTGACCACCTCGGCGCTTCCGGGAGCGCCCGTCTCCGACGGTTCGGCCTTGTCGTCCCGAGATTCGGTCTCGGCCTTTGCCGCAGGAGCCTTTTCGGAAGTGGGCTTCTTCTCCACCGCCGGCAGCGGCTTGCGAGGCTGCTTCAGCTCGACCGGCTCGGAGGCGCTGCCGCGGATGGGCTGCGG
>DASZBB010000017.1:0-22309 GCA_035944695.1 Microvirga sp.
AAGGACATGGTCATTGCCGGCACCGGCATGCGCGGCGGCCTGCTGGGCCGCGGCGTCGCCGTGGGCATGCGCAAGGACGACACGGAGCTGAAGAAGTCCTTCGACCAGGCGATCCAGTCTGCGATCCAGGACGGCACGATCAAGAAGCTGTCCGAGAAGTGGTTCAAGATCGACGCGACCCCGCAGGTCTGACAACAGCATGCTGGAAACAAGGTCCCGTGTCCTGCTACACGGCCCGGGACCTGATCCGGTCCAAGACCGGACGTGACAGATCCTGTCTCACCCTCTGGTTCGGTGCGGGGAGACATATTCAGGAAAGTTGAGACGCGTGCAGCAGCTGAGCTATTTCGAGCTCGTCGGGTTCGGCCCCAACGGATGGGGCTGGGCTCTTCTCACCGCGACGGGAATGACGATCGCCGTCGCCATATGCGGCTTCCTCGCCGGATCCGTCGTCGGAACCCTGGTCGCCTGGGGGAAGATCGGTGGCAATCTCGTGATCCGCAGCTTGGCGGACGGCTACACCACCGTGCTGCGCGGCATCCCCGATCTTCTCGTGATCTATCTCTTCTATTTCGGCGGCAGCGCAGCGCTGGGCGCCATCGGCAGCCTGTTCGGAGCCGAGGGTTTCATCGGCGTGCCGGCCTTCGCCACCGGCGCCATGGCCATCGGAATCGTTTCGGGCGCCTATCAGGCGGAGGTGTTCCGCGGGGCCTATCAGGTGGTGAGCCGCGGCGAGATCGAGGCGGCCCGTTCCGTGGGAATGCACCGCTGGCTGATGTTCCGCCGCATCATCGCCCCGCAGGTCCTGCGCTACGCCATCCCGGGCCTCGGCAACACGTGGCAGCTGGTTCTGAAGGAATCGGCCCTGATCTCCGTGACGGGCCTCGTCGAGCTGCTGCGCCAGTCGCACATCGCGGCCGGCTCCACGCGCCGCCCGTTCGACTTCTACCTCACGGCGGCGGTTCTCTACCTGCTCATCACCTGGGTTTCGACCTATCTGTTCCAACGCGCGGAGTCCCACTCGATGCGTGGCATGCGGAGGGCTTCCTGATGGACTTCGCCTTCATGCGGGATACCTTCCTGACCCTGATGGGAGGCGTACCGCTCACGCTGAACCTGGCCTTCATGTCCGTTGCGCTCGGAGCCATCCTGGCCATGCTGCTCGCGCTCATGCGGATGTCGAGGGTCAAGGTGCTCGACTGGCCGGCTCAAGCCTATGTCTTCGTGTTCCGCGGCACGCCCCTGCTCGTGCAGATCTTCCTGATCTATTACGGTCTCGGACAGTTCCGTCCGACCCTGCAGGAATGGGGCCTGTGGACGTTCTTCCGCGAGCCCTATTGGTGCGCGGTCCTGGCGCTGACCCTCAACACCGCGGCCTATGCCAGCGAGATCATGCGCGGCGGCCTGCAGTCGGTCCCTCACAATCAGGTCGAGGCGGCGCGGGCCTGCGGCATGTCGGGCTTCCTGCTCTTCCGCCGCATCGTCTTCCCCATCGCGGTCCGTCAGGCGCTGCCGGCCTACGGCAGCGAGATCATCCTCATGGTGAAGGCCACCTCGCTCGCCTCCATCATCACCATGATGGAGGTGACCGGCCTTGCCGCGAAGCTCATCTCGCAGACCTTCCGGGCGGTCGAGGTCTTCATCGTGGCCGGCCTGATCTACCTGATCCTCAACTTCATCATCACGCGCATCATCATGGCCATCGAATGGTGGCTCTCGCCCCATCTGCGCCGCCCCCCGGCCATCGAGCCGCGCCTGGAGGCCGCCCATGTCTAACGGAGTTGCATCCTTGTCGACCCAACCTGCGTTCTCCGACGCCGCTGCCGCCGTCTCCGTCGACAACCTCCGCAAGAGCTTCGGGTCGCTCGAGGTTCTCAAAGGCGTGTCGCTCAGCGCGAAGGAAGGCGACGTCATCTCGATCCTCGGCGCGTCGGGCTCCGGCAAGTCGACCATGCTCCGCTGCATCAACATGCTGGAGGTGCCGGATTCCGGCGAGATCCGCATCGGCGGCGAGACGATCGGCTTGCGGAAGAGCCGCAAGGGCATGGAGCCGGCCGACCAGCGCCAGGTGGACCGCATCCGCTCGCGCGTCGCCATGGTGTTCCAGAGCTTCAATCTCTGGTCCCACATGACGATCCTGGAGAACGTCATCGAAGCGCCCGTGCACGTGCAGAAGCGTCCGAAGGCCGAATGCATCGCCGAGGCCGAGGAACTGCTGAAGAAGGTCGGCATCGTCGACAAGCGCAATCAATACCCCTCTCACCTCTCGGGCGGCCAGCAGCAGCGCGCAGCGATCGCGCGGGCGCTCGCCATGCATCCCAAGGTGATGCTCTTCGACGAGCCGACCTCCGCGCTCGATCCGGAACTCGTCGGCGAGGTGCTGCGCGTCATGCGCTCGCTCGCCGAGGAAGGCCGCACCATGCTGGTGGTGACGCACGAGATGGGCTTTGCGCGCGACGTGTCGAACCGGGTCGTGTTCCTGCACAAGGGCGTGGTGGAGGAAGAAGGCGCGCCAGCCGAGGTGTTCGGGGCTCCGAAATCCGAGCGCTTCAAACAGTTCATCTCGAGCCATCGATAAAGCCCGAAACAGAAAGGGCGACGCGGAATCCGCTTCGCCCTTTTGTCGTTATCGCTTTTCGATCCGCCGGATCGGAGGCTGTCCGGGCGGGTACGGCGTACGGGGGTCGATCCTAGGCCCTCGCCAGCTCTCACCATATGACTCGTGCCGTGATCCGCCGAGGAAGAGACCGAGCACCGCCGGGACGGCCAGGATCACCAGCGAGACCAGACCCCAGACTGCGACGATCGCGCCAAGCCCCAGGCCGCGCAGGGTCATCAGCGCCCAGGACAGCCACTCGACCGTCTCGGGATGACCGGTGACGATGTCCGCATTGCGCGCCGCCACGCCGCCGAAGAAGTCGAGAAGCCCGTAGGCGCCCCAGGCGAAGAGCGACCACACCGCAACGGCGATCCAGGCCAAGATCCACAAGAATCGTTTCATCAACGCTCCTCCACCCGCACGGCCGTGCCGTCGATCTCGAGCGGTCCGCGCTTGGGCGTGCCCAGATGCTCGTGGATGATCCGCAGGTTGCGCCGGTTGGCCTTGAAGAAGACGTCGAACACATCGCCCGCCAGCGGGATTGCGCCGATGGCCGTATCGACCGCGACGTTGCCGATCATGCGCGCGATCTTCCAGCGCGGCAGGCCGAGCTGGCGGGCCTCCCAGACGATGTAGCTGGCGAGAGCCGCCGAGATCACGTCACCGACGCCCGGCACGAGACCGAGTACGGCATCGAAGCCGACGCGCCGGTTCAGGCCGGGGATCAACACGGCGCTGTCCAAAAGCTTTGCGACGAGCGTGACGCGCGCAATCGCATCGGCCCGGGTCGGACCGGCGGTCTTGATAGCGTCGAAAACGGCGCTACGAGCAGTGTTCATTCCCATCTCCAAGCGGCCAATCCCGGTGATCGGCACAACCAGTCTTGATGTGTGCATTCACACGATCTTTCGCAAGACTGACGCTCCGTTATCTCGTAACTAATCCGAAATTTCCTGTCATAGGATTCGTTGGGAAATAAAGCTTTGCCGGCCATGCGTGGTCTCTGAGCCATTAGATCCGCCTGGATGTTCTTGCCCAGATCAAGCTTAACCTTAGGTAGCCGTGCCTAACGCTGCGATCACAACCGTCAGTGACTGACGCACAAGCAGCGATAGCCGCTGGGAGGACCATTTCGGCGGCAGTGAAGTGTAGGGGCTCAGAACG
This sequence comes from Microvirga sp., assembly GCA_035944695.1. Classification (GTDB taxonomy): domain Bacteria; phylum Pseudomonadota; class Alphaproteobacteria; order Rhizobiales; family Beijerinckiaceae; genus Microvirga. Next base: position 3,764 of record DASZBB010000017.1, read on the forward strand.
GGAGAACCCGATGAGCATCGTTTGCCGCGTTCGCCACGCGTTCAGAATGACCCTGATGACCGGTGCGTTTCTGTTGGTGCTGTCCCCGGCTGCGCTCAGAGCCGGTGATAATGACGGCGGGATCATTCCGCCCGCGCAATATGCCAGCTTGCCGTCCAATGATCGCATCGACGAACCCGACGTGACCGGAAGCCTGCCGAACGCGAAAACGCTTTCCGGCTTCGCGTCACTAGTCTCTCACGGGACGATCACCCTGCGCGAGAGCGCCCCGACCAAGTGCATCCCGGGCGACCTGCGCGACGTGGTGGCGTCCGTGGCCGAGAAGTTCGGGCCCGTCAGCATCGAGTCCACCCACCGCACCAGAGGACGCAACTGGCGCGCCGGCGGCGCCCGTCAGTCCTTGCATCTGGCCTGCCGCGCCGTGGATTTCCGCGTGCGGGCCCGCGCACGGGGCGTCATGGCCTATCTGCGGGCCCATCCCCAGGTTGGCGGCCTCAAGATCTATCGGAATGGCATCATCCACATCGACAACGGGGAGCGCCGCTCCTGGTGACGATCCGGGCCATCTCCGATACAACGGCAGGATGTTCGAGACCTTCACACAAACCAAAATCGAGACCTCAGGCGCCGTCATCAACCTCCGCCACGGCGGAAGCGGACCGCCGGTCCTCCTCCTGCACGGACATCCGCAGACTCATGTCATGTGGCACAAGGTGGCTCCGAAGCTTGCCGAGACCTATTCGGTCGTCTGCGCCGATCTGCGTGGCTACGGCGACAGCTCCAAGCCTACCACGACGGCGGACCACGCACCTTATTCCAAGCGCGCGATGGCGCGCGATCAGGTCGAGGTGATGCAGGCCCTCGGCTTCGAGCGCTTCGCCGTCGTCGGGCACGACCGCGGCGGACGCTGCGCCTATCGCATGGCGCTCGATCATCCGGAGCGCATCGTGTCGCTCTCGGTCCTCGACATCATCCCGACGGCCGAGCACTTCCAGCGCACCGACATGGCGTTCGCCATGGGCTACTGGCACTGGTTCTTCCTCGCCCAGCCGCATCCCATCCCCGAGCGTCTGATCGCATCCGATCCGGACGTGTTCTACCTGCGGCGCGGACGTTCCCTCTTCGACGAAGCGGCGCTTGCCGAATACCGCCGCTGCTACACCGATCCGGCGACCATCCACGCCATGTGCGAGGATTACCGGGCAGGTGCCACCATCGACATGCGCCTCGACGAGCAAGACCAGAAGGCCGGCCGGCGCATCGCCTGTCCGGTGCAGGCGCTCTGGGGCCTGAAGAACGGGCTTGAGCGGTGGTACGACGTTGTCGGCGTGTGGCGCGACTGGGCCGGCCACGTGGAAGGCCACAGCATCGATTGCGGCCATTACCTCGCCGAGGAAGCGCCGGAGGAAACGCTGGCGGCCCTGCGGCCGTTCCTGGCCAAGGCGTTCAAGGGCTGATCAGCGTTAAGCACCCGAGAATGGCGCGATGGTGATGCCGTTCGCCTCCAGCTTCGCACGCACCGTGCGGGCCATGGCGACGGCGCTCGGCTCGTCGCCATGAACGCAGATCGTGTCGATCTCGACCGGAATCCGCTTGCCGGACACCGTCGTGATCGCCCTGTCCTGAACCGCGCGCAGAATCCGCTCGGCGGCGAACTCCGCGTCGTGCAGCACGGAACCGGGCTTCTTCCGGCTCGTGAGCGTGCCATCGTCCTCGTAGGTGCGGTCGGCAAAAATCTCGCGCGCCACCTTCACGCCGATCTGCTCGGACGCTTTCTCCATGAGCAATCCGGGCATGCAGACATTGATGAGGCTCCCATCGACGCCCTTGACGGCGCGGGCTATGGCGAGGGCGAGATCCATGTCCTCGTTCGCCATGTTGTTGAGCGCCCCGTGCGCTTTCACGTAGGTGACCTTGTGCCCTGCAAGCGCAGCCACCGCCTGCATGGCGCCGATCTGATAGGCAATCATGCGCTCGATCTCGGCCGGGGAGTCGCCGCGGATCATGCGGCGGCCGAAGCCGTGCAGGTCGTTGAAGCCCGGATGCGCCCCGATGGCGACGCCCTTGCGCTTGGCGGTCTCCGCCGTGCGAAACATGATGGACGGATCGCCCGCGTGGTAGCCGCAGGCGATGTTGGCGGAGGAGACGATGTCGAGCATCGCCTCGTCGTCTCCCATGGGCCAGGGACCGTATCCTTCACCCATGTCGCAGTTGAGATCGATCATCATGTCCGTCACACCAGAACAGGCTGGGCCGTTTGCTGCCCCACGTGGAAGATGCGCTTGTAGCGCTCGACTTCCGCCCGCGGGCCCATGGCCTTGGTCGGATTGTCGGAGAGCTTCACCGTCGGCCGCCCATCGGCCGAGATGACTTTGCACACGATGGAGATGGGGTCGAGTGCCCCCTCGGGAGCAAGGCCGCGGAAATCGTTGGTGAGAAGCGTGCCCCAACCGTAGCCGATGCGCATGCGGCCGCGGAAATGCCGGTGGATGCGCTCGATCACGTCCACATCGAGCCCGTCCGAGAAGATCGCGAGCTTCTCCTTCGGGTTCTGGCCCCGCTGGTTCCACCACGCGATGGCTTCCTCGCCGCCCTCGATCGGATCCTTCGAATCCACGCGGATGCCCGTCCATGACGCCACCCAATCGGGGGCATTCTGCAGGAAGTTCGTGGTGCCGTAGGTATCGGGCAGGATGACGCGCAGGTTGCCTTCGTAATCCTGCTGCCAGTCGGCGAGCACCCGGTATGGCGATCCGGCCAGTTCCTCGTCGCTGTCGGTCAAGGCCGCATAGACCATGGGCAGTTCATGGGCGTTCGTGCCGACGGCCTCCACCTCGCGGCGCATGGCGATGAGGCAGTTGGACGTGCCGAGGAAGGACGGCCCCAAGCCCTCGATCATCGCCTGAACGCACCAATCCTGCCACAGGAAGCCGTGCCGCCGCCGCGTCCCGAAATCGGAGATGGACAGGTCGGGAAGCTGCTTGAGCCGCTGGATCTTCTCCCACACGCGCGTCATGGCGCGGGCATAGAGCACCTGAAGCTCGAACTTCGCCATGCCCTTGAGCACCCCGCGCGACCGCAACTCGTTGAGGATGGCGAGCGCCGGGATCTCCCACATGGTGGTCTCGATCCAGGGACCGTGGAAGGTCAGCACGTACTGTCCGTCTTCCTTCTCCAGCAGGTATTCCGGAAAACGGAAGGTCTCCAGCCAGTCCATGAACTCGGGCGAGAACATCTGCCGCTTGCCGTAGAAGGTGTTGCCGCGCAGCCACGTGGATTCGCCCCGCGTCAGGCGCAGGCTGCGCACATGGTCAAGCTGCTCGCGCAATTCACCGGGATCGATGATGTCGGCCAGGCGGATGCGGGTGGTGCGATTGTGAATACCGAACGTGACCTGCACGTCCGGATGGCGGCGAAAGATCGTCTGCGCCATCAGAAGCTTGTAGAAATCCGTATCCAGGACGGACCGGACGATCGGGTCGATCTTCCAGGTATGGTTGTAGACCCGGGTCGCGATGTCCACCATCGCCTGCTCCATGCCACTCAAGGGAGGCGAGACAATAGCGAAGGGGCGTCCGGGATGAAAGAGTGCCGGCTACCCGACTTTCAGCCCTTCGTCAGGGCGGCAGGACATCGACCTGAATTGACGCGTAGTAGGCTGCCACATCGGCGATATCTTCGTCCGATAGATCCTTCGCAACTATATTCATGGACTCGTTCTTGCGCTCACCTGAGCGATATTCTGTCAGGCTTTTGACAAGGTACGATTCGATCTGGCCCGCCAGATTGGGGGCCTCCGGGTTCTTCGAGAGGCCGTCGAGACCGTGGCAGCCCTGACATGTGGTGAGCTTCTGTCGCCCTGCCCTGGCATCGCCGGCGTCCGCTGGGTCGGACGCAAGACCGCCCATGACCAATCCCGCGAAGACGACGAAGTGAAATATCTTCATAACCGACTTTCCAGATGGGAATGGGCGCGCCGCGCGGCGCGCCCGCCAGAAGATGCCTACCGGCCCTCGTAGGAGATGCGGTAGATCGCACCGGCCGTATCGTCCGAGACCAGCAGAGAGCCGTCGGGCAGCATGGCGACGTCTACCGGACGTCCGAGGTATTCACCGTTCTCCGTCAGCCAGCCCTCGGCAAAGACCTGCGGCTTGTCTGCCGTGCCGTCCGGCTTGATCGGCGTGAACATGACGCGGGCACCGATGGGCTTGGTGCGGTTCCAGGAGCCGTGCTGGGCCGAGAAGATGCCACCCTGATAGGTCTGGGGGAACATCTTGCCGGTATAGAACATCAGGCCGAGATCGGCCGCGTGGGGATCCATCTCGGCCTGCGGAGCGACCACTCCGGCCGGAACCGGATCGTCCTTGTACTCGACGGTCCGGACGGTGCCGCCGCCATAGTAGGGAAAGCCGAAATTCTGTCCCATATTGGCGATGCGGTTGATTTCTCCCGGAGGCTGGTCGTCTCCCATGCCGTCCACCTGATTGTCCGTGAACCAGAGCGACTTGTCGGCCGGATTGAAATCGATGCCGACGGAGTTGCGGATGCCGGTTGCGTAAACTTCCCGGTTCTTGCCGTCCTGGTCCATGCGGATGATCCCGGCGATGCCGGTCCGCTTGTAAAGATCGAGCTTGTCCTTCGGCGGCACGTTGAAGGGCTGGCCGAGCGCGATATAGAGCTTGTTGTCCGGTCCGATCCGGCAGACGCGAGCCGTGTGGTTGTAGCTCTCCTCTGTCGGCGGAATGAGGTCGCCCTGTTTGACCACGACGAATGCCGCGACATCAGGCCCCTCGTAGAAGAACTCGGCAGCCGGGAACTGCAGCACCCGGTTCTGCTCCACCACGTAGAGAACGCCGTCGCGCGAGAAGCAGACACCGTTCGGAATCTTGAACGACACCGACGGCGCGAACTGCTTCACCTCGTCGGCGATCCGATCCTTGTCGCGGTCCGTGACGGCATAGACATTGCTCTTGCGCGTGCCGACGAACACCACGCCGGCATTGGGACCGACGGCCATGTGGCGTGCATCGGGGACGATGGCGTAGAGATCGATCTTGAATCCCGCCGGGAGCTGAATCCTCTCAAGATTCTTCCGGATCGCGTCGGCACGGCGCCCCTCCTGCGCGATCGGACGCGGCTCGGCGGTTCCGGTGCTTTGGAACGACGAGAGCTTTTCCAGATTGCCGGTTGGAGCCTGGGTTGCCGGCTGGGCTAAACTCGAGGACGCGAAAGCAACAATCGAAACTGCGGCAAGCAGGACGAACTTCATTGTTTCCTCCCTAAGACTGCCCCCGATAGATTGTTCTTATCGATTGCGAACGGATGTTCTCCGAACTGTTGTTATTGCTGAAACATACCCAAGCTTGTTCCGTAAAGGTAGGCTCAATCAACCCAAAGAAAAGGGGCCGCGTACGGCCCCAAATATTCCGCAGTGCAGTAGAAAAAGATCAGGATAGATTGACCTTCGCCTGATCGCCGGGATTCGGCGACTGACCGGTGATGGCGGCCTTCGCATAGCCGTAGAGATGCACCAATGTCGAGGACGGGCTGTCCCAGTACTCGCCTTTCGCCGGATGAACACGGATCAGAGCGATCTGCGGATCGTCCACGCCTTTCGGGAACCACGCCCGCAGGGGCTCCGACCATTTCTCCTCGATCTTCGCCTTGTCGCGCACGATCTCGGCCCTGCCGGTCACCGACACATAGGTCTGGCTGCTCGGATCCGCATAAGCGAGGTTCACCTCGTTGTCGCGGGAGATTTCCGTCATCTTGGGCGACTGGATCTGGGTGAAGAACCAGAGATCCCCATGCTCGTCCGCCTCCTGGCTGTGCATGGGCCTGCTGTGCAGGGTACCGTCCGTCTCGACGGTGGTCATCATGGCGATCTTCACGTCCTTGATCAGCTCGTAGAGCTTCCCGGCATTCGGGTCGTTATGGCCGTGTTGATGCATCGTTGTCTCCTCGATGTTGTGTAGCAGGCGCTCGGGAATGATCCGCGAAGGCGGTGACGCGGCCGGTCGAGCCGGCTCCCGAGGGATCCGGGTGAACAACGGACAAGGTGAAGTTTGGTTCGGGATACAGCGCCGATCGACCACGGACGGTCTTAACGTGCAGGCTCTCGCCCTATACATGAGGGGCAGATACCCGGAGCCATCAGGAGACGAGATCGTGGCCATTACCCGTGAGCATGTGCTGCAGGCTCTGTCGACCGTGACGGTCGATGCCGGCGGAACCAACCTCGTTGACTCGGGACGGCTGTCGGATGTGGTGGTGGACGATGCGGGTCGGGTCATGTTCTCCATCACCATCGAACCGTCCGAGGCCGCCGGCATGGAGCAGGTCCGCCAGGCTGCCGTCGCGGCGGTTCAGGGCCTGCCGGCTGTGAAGGGGGTGTTTGGCAGCCTCACGGCCGACCGGCCTGCGGGTTCGGGAGCCTCCGCTGCCTCGGCGGCAGCACCCCAGCGCCCGCGGGCGGCAGCCCAACCCAAGAACCAGCGGATTCCCGGCGTGCAGCACGTGATCGCCGTCGCGTCCGGCAAGGGCGGCGTCGGCAAATCCACGACCGCCTGCAATCTGGCCCTCGGGCTGAAGGCGCTCGGGCTGAAGGTCGGCCTGCTCGATGCGGACATCTACGGGCCGTCCATGCCGAAGCTCCTCGGCATTCACGGCAAGCCGCGCCTGCTCGAGAACCGCGTTCTCGAGCCTATGGAGGCCTACGGCCTCAAGGTCATGTCCATCGGCTTCCTGGTCGAGGAGGAAGCGGCCATGATCTGGCGCGGGCCGATGGTGATGTCGGCCATCACCCAGATGCTGCGGGAGGTCGCCTGGGGCGACCTCGACGTGCTCGTGGTCGACATGCCGCCCGGCACCGGCGATGCGCAGCTCACCATGGCGCAGGCCACGCCGCTCGCCGGCGCCGTGATCGTGTCGACGCCGCAGGACCTCGCGTTGATCGACGCGCGGCGCGGCGTCTCCATGTTCAAGCGGGTCGAGATCCCGATCCTCGGTATCGTCGAGAACATGGCCACCTTCGTCTGCCCGCATTGCGGCCAGAGTTCCCACATCTTCGGTCATGGCGGCGCGCGTGAAGAGGCCAAGCGGCTGGACGTTCCCTTCCTCGGCGAAGTCCCACTCAACATGACGATCCGCGAGCTGTCGGATGCCGGTCGACCCGTCGTGGTCGCCGATCCGGAGGGCCCGCACGCCAGAATCTACAAGGACATGGCGCAGCAGGTGTGGACGTCCCTCGCGGGCGGCGGAGCAGCCAGGCCCGCACCGCGGATTGTGATCGAGTGAGCCCGACCAGCATGACGGTGCCTCCTACGCTCGGCGTCATTCTGGCGGGCGGCCTTTCGCGGCGCATGGGCGGCGGCGACAAGGTCCTCCTCACCGTCGAGGGACGCACGCTTGTCGAGCATGTGACGCAGCGCCTTGCCCCGCAATGCGAAGGCGTGATCCTCAACGCGAACGGCGAACTCCCACGCTACGAGAACCTGCACCTTCCCGTGGTTCCGGACTCGATAGCTGGGCATCTGGGACCGCTGACGGGAATCCTGACGGCACTCGAATGGAGTGCCACCCATCGTCCTCACATCGAATGGGTCGTCAGCGTGCCGGGCGACACGCCTTTCATCCCGCTGGATCTGGTGCGGCACCTGCACGAGGCGCGCCGTCAGTCAGACCAAGAACTCGCCTGCGCATCGTCGGGCCAACAGGTTCACTTCGCTGTCGGGCTCTGGCCCGTTTCACTGCGAGAGGATCTGCGTCGAATGCTTCTGGACGAGAACATGCGCCGCATCGGAGACTGGGTGGGACGGCATGGCTATGCGCAAGCCTCCTGGCCGATTGACCCGGTCGACCCCTTCTTCAACATCAACACGCCCGACGATTGGGCACAGGCGACGACTTTTTCCGAGCGGGAGCGGATGCGATGAACGAGCTTGATTTGTCAGGCTTGAAGTGCCCGCTGCCGGTCCTGCGCACGCGAAAAGCCCTGCTCTCCATGGCACCAGGCGAAAGACTGCGCGTCATATGCACGGATCCGCTGGCGGGCATCGACGTCCCCAATATGATCCGGGAAACCGGCGATGTTCTGGAGGAGCAAAGGCAGGAAGCTTCCCGGGTCACGTTCCTGATCCGTAAGGCGAACAAACTCGCATAAGAAGCCCGGCCAGGAGGCCGGGCTTCTTTCTGAAGAATTTGTAGCGAGATCAGGTGCTCTTGCGGAGCGAATCCTTCATTCCGCCGACCGTGTTCTGGATCTTGCCTTCGGCCTTATCCATCTTGCCTTCGGCTTCCAGCTTCGAATCGCCGAGAGCCTTGCCGAGACCTTCCTTGAGGCGGCCCTTCATGTTCTTCATGCTGCCTTCGGCGCGATCATTATCCATAGCATCTCTCCTGAAACAGATTTTCAGATATGGAAACGCTCTTTCCGACAGTCGGTTTCAAATAAGTTGAACATTCCGGCAAAAATGGCGGCCGCCGGCCATGAACTTGGCCATTGCGAGATATTATTTTTCTCATCAAACGCCAGTATGCTGTTTGAGAAGGCAACGTTACCATCATGAAATTGCAGAACAATCGAAAATGAATTAACTGATTACTACTATTCATCAAATTTATATTTACATTATACTCAGATAAGATTTCACCTTTCTCATTGAAAAGTAGGGTATGGACAACGGCATCGAGCGCGCTAATTCGGGAACGGTCCGCGATATTATGTTATAAAGTTAATAGGTGTCGTGTCCGTGTCCGCAGCCACTCGACGTCCTCCCCGTCAAACCTCCAGAGCCTCGCTCCGTGCAGACAGTCGCACCGCGTTGAGAAGCCCGGCTCAATCCCTGGATCGCGTCGCCCTCCTGGCCCACCAATTGAGAACGCCCCTTTCGGCCATCAACGCCCTGGCTCAGGGCCTCATCCGGCGAGCCGATCGGCTGGGAACCACGGATATCCAATCGAAGGCCGAGAAGATCTGGCGCGCCAGCCTGCGCCTTGACGAACTGATCGACACGATCCTGTCCTATACTCGGGCCACGGCCGGCGGGATCGTGCTCAATCCAAGCGAGTTCAACCCGGCGGAGCTCATTCGCCGGGTTTGCAGGGAGCAAGGCGGGCAGCAGCCGACCCGTCCATTTCAGATCCAAATCCGCGGATTGCCGGAGATCATGATCGGCGACCCCATCCTGCTGGAGCAGGCCCTCGTCATTGTCGTGTCGAACGCCATGAAATATTCGCAGCCTGACAAGCCGATCAAAATCACGACTGGCAAGAGGGTCGGGATGATCCGGATCGTCGTCAAGGATCAAGGGATCGGCATCACGGAGCGGGATCTGCCCTTCATCATGCAGCCCTTTTTCCGCGGCCAGAACGCGAAGAAATATCTTGGCACCGGATTAGGCCTGAGCCTCGCCTGGTACATCCTCAAGCTTCACGGCGGAGACTTGGAGATCGAGAGCCAGGAAGGCCGCGGAACCAAAGTTACGATGCTCGTACCGCAAACGAATTCGACGGGAATCAGCTATTCCATCTAAGATGGCCTTCCGCCTCGCTCAGGGGCGAATGAGGATGCACCGAAAGTCGTTGACGTTCGTCAAGGTCGGACCGGTCACGACAAGCCTGTCGAGCTCCGCGAAGGCCGTATAGGCATCGTTCCTGTCCAGGTGAGAGGCCAGATCGATTCCGCGCGTGCGGGCATTCTCGAAGAGGCTACCGTCGAACCAAGCGCCCGCATTGTCCTCGGACCCGTCGATTCCGTCGGTATCGCAGGAGATCGCCGAGATCCTGCGCTCATCCTTCAACGCCAGCGCCAGCGACAGCAGGAACTCCGCATTGCGGCCGCCCCGTCCCTGGCCGCGGACCGTCACGGTCGTCTCACCGCCGGAGAGCAGAACGCAGGGCGCCTTGGCCGGCTCCCCATGGATCAGGGCGGAGCGGGCAATGCCTGCCATGACGCGCCCGACCTCCCGAGCCTCTCCTTCGAGCGCATCGCCGAGCACGAGCGGCGTCAGCCCCAGCTCACGGGCTTTGGCCGCGGCGGCATCGAGCGCCATCTTAGGGGTCGACAGCATATGGACCGCGCCGCCGGCGACAGGCTGCGTGACGGCATTGGATCGGATGGTCTGCAGGACATGGTCGGGCACGGCGATGCCGTACTTGCGCAGGATGGCGAGCGCGACGTCCGGATCGACCCGCTCAGGGATCGTCGGGCCCGATCCGATGCTGCCTGGATCGTCACCGGGAACATCGGAGATCAGGTAGGTGACGAGGGGCGCCACGCCGACAGCCGCCGCAAGCCGCCCGCCTTTGATGGCGGAGAGAGATTTGCGCACCAGGTTCATCTCCCCGATAGGCGCACCGGACTTCAAAAGTGCCCGGTTGAGGTCCTGCTTGTCGGCCAGCGTCACCCCTTCGGCCGGGAGCGACAGGAGCGACGAGGCGCCGCCGGACATGAGGCAGACGACGAGATCGTCCGGTCCCGCTTCCCGTGCGAGAGCCAGGATCCGCCCGGCGGCCTGCAACCCGGCCTCGTCGGGAACCGGATGAGCCGCCTCGACGATCTCGATGACCCGCGTCGGCACGGCGTGTCCATAGCGCGTGACCACGAGCCCTTCGCATGTTCCTCCCGCGCGGTCCCAGGCGTCCTCGAAGGCCGCCGCCATGCGGGCCGAGGCCTTGCCGGCGCCGAGGACGATCGTTCGTCCTTTCGGCTTGGGCGGCAGGCGGTCGTCGAACTGGCCATCAGGAAGCGCCGCCTTGAGGGCGGCATCGAAGAGGGCATAGAGGATTTCGGGATCGTTCGGCATGGCGTCACTTTACGTCAGAAATCCCCCGCGTGAAGCCTGGGGCTGCGGATTGCGCACAGGGCGACGTCGTCGCCTATCAAAGGCCTTGGAACACGCCGTAGGATCATGCTTAAAGACAGGCCGTTAGCCGTCTCATGATTGTCCGATCCACCCGAGGATGCCCCTGCCGATGTCCCAGTGCGCCCCGCTTCCACGCCTCCTTTCGAGAATCACGGCATGAAGCCCCTGTCCCAAATGCCGTTGAAGACGGCGCGCTCCATCCGAGTGGTGCTGACCGACATCGACGACACCGTCACCACGGAAGGGATGCTCACGGCTGCAGCCTACGGCGCGCTTGAACGGCTGCATCGCGCTGGCTTTCTCGTCATTCCGGTGACCGGTCGACCGGCAGGATGGTGCGATCATATCGCCCGCATGTGGCCCGTGGACGCGGTGGTGGGAGAAAACGGCGCCTTCTATTTCCGTTACGATCGCGACCGCAAGAAGATGCAGCAGCGATTCTGGGCGAGCCCCGAGGACCTGAAGCGGAACCGCGCCAAGCTCGATTCCATCGAGCAGGAAGTGCTCACCAGGATCCCCGGCGCGGCGCTTGCCAGCGATCAGGCCTATCGCATAGCGGATCTCGCCATCGACTTCTGCGAGGACGTCCCCGCCCTACCCGAAACGGAGGTGGATCGGATCGTCTCGATCTTCGAGCGTGCCGGCGCACAGGCTAAGGTCAGCTCTATTCATGTGAACGGATGGTTCGGCGGTTACAACAAGCTGAGCATGGCCAAGACCCTGCTCGCCGACGTGTTCGGCATGGAGTGGGAAGAGGCGAAAACTGCCGCGATCTATGCGGGCGACTCGCCGAACGACGAGCCCATGTTCGCAGCCTTCCCCCTGAGCGTCGGCGTGGCGAACATCCAGGCCTTTGCGCACCGCCTGGCCAGCAAGCCAGCCTATCTGGCGGAGGGTCATTCGGGAGAAGGTTTCGTGGAACTGGCCGATCTGCTGCTGAAGGCGAGGAGCGCCTAGGCCTGAAGCAGAAGCCGCGAGCTCCCATCAAAGAAAAGGCCCGGCGTCGCCGGGCCTTTCCTTTCTCACAATCCTGCGATGTTGATGTATTTGATTTCGAGGAAGCCCTCGATGCCGTACTTGGAGCCTTCGCGGCCAAGCCCCGACTGCTTCACGCCGCCGAACGGCGCCATCTCGTTGGCCAGCGCGGGCGTGTTCACCCCCACCATGCCGCTCTCCAGCGCCTCCGCCACCCGCCAGACCCGGGCCATGTCCCGGGCATAGAAGTACGATGCCAGTCCGAACTCCGAGTCGTTGGCCATCGCGATCACGTCCGCCTCGTCCGTGAAGGTGATGATCGGCGCCAAAGGCGCAAACGTCTCCTCCTTCGTCACCTTCATCGCCTGCGTGACGCCCGTCATCACGGTGGGCTCGAAGAAGGTGCTGCCCAGATCGGAGCGCTTGCCGCCTACCAGCAGCTTCCCGCCCTTCTCCAGCACGTCGGCCACGTGCTCCTCCATCTTGGCCACCGCCCGCTCGTCGATCAGCGGTCCCATGGCGACGCCAGGCTCCGTGCCCCGCCCGAGCTTGAGGCTCTTCGCCTTGGCCGCAAGCTTCTCAGCAAAGGCCTCCGCCACGCCCTCCTGCACGTAGATCCGATTGGCACACACGCAGGTCTGGCCCGCATTGCGGAACTTCGACGCCAGCGCACCCTCCACGGCCGCATCCAGATCGGCATCGTCGAACACGATGAACGGGGCATTGCCGCCCAGTTCCAGCGACAGCCGCTTGATGCCGTCGGCCGCCTCCTTCATCAGCCAGCGGCCCACGCCGGTCGATCCGGTAAACGTGATCTTGGCCACCTTCGGGTTGCGACAGAACTCCTCGCCCAGGGGCTTGGCCTCGCCGGTGATCACCGAGAATGCGCCCTTAGGGATGCCGGCCCGCTCGGCCAGAACGGCCAGCGCCAGGGCTGAGAGCGGCGTCTGTGCGGCGGGCTTAAGCACCATCGTGCAGCCGGCAGCGAGCGCCGGGCCCACTTTCCGGGTGATCATGCCGTTGGGAAAGTTCCAGGGGGTGATCGCCGCACAGACCCCCACCGGCTGCTTGAGCACCACGATGCGCTGGGACGCGTGAGCGCTGGGAATGACGTCGCCATCGATGCGTTTGGCTTCTTCCGCGAACCACTCGATGTAGGCGGCGTTCGAGATCACCTCGCCTTTGGCCTCGGCCAGAGGCTTGCCCTGCTCTGTGGTGAGGATCAGCGCCAAATCGTCGGCATTGGCGATGATCAGGTCGTACCACTTCCTCAGGATGGCGCTGCGCTCCTTGGCGGTGCGCTTCGCCCAGTCCTTTTGCACCTCGTAGGCCGTATCGATGGCCCGCCTTGCCGCCTCGGGGCCGAGATCCGGCACCTCGAGGATCAGCGCGCCGTCGAACGGATCGGTGACCGGGATGGTCCTGCCATCGGGGGCATCGATCCACTCGCCCGCCACATATGCCTGTGACACCAGCAACGACGGATCCTTCAGATCCACGGCACGACGAGCAACAGGACGCGAATGAACAGTCATCTCGGGTCTCCAATCGAAGGGAAGCTGAGGGAGATATAAGCGCCGCCTCCAACTCTGTGAACCGCCCGAGATGCGGAGCAGGGTTGCCGACAAAGCGGCCAAGCTTTTCGACAGGATAGCGGCGCCTATGCCTGAAAATGAGGCAGAAACTTGAAGCTTAAAGAGACCTGCGACTTAAGGATGACCCCTTCTCGCATTGCACAAGGCATAAGTCGCTGTACCTTTCTGACCATCGCCGGGCGCGCCCTCGCGCTGCGGCTCGAACAATGGCCGGATCAACCGGCCTCGGAACGAAGGGAAGGAAATCGATGCGAGTTCTCAGTAAGCTTCTGTTTGCCCTCAGCTGCACCGTCGTGGCGCAGTCGGCCTCCGCGCAGCAGGCCTCCGATGGCGTGGTCAAGATTGGCATCCTGAACGACCAGTCCGGCGTTTACGCGGATTTCGGCGGCAAGTCCTCCGTCGAGGCCGCCCGCATGGCCGTGCAGGATTTTGGCGGCAAGGTTCTCGGCGTGCCGGTCGAGATCGTCAGCGCGGACCACCAGAACAAGCCCGACGTGGCGGCCAGCATCGCCCGGCAATGGTACGACACGGAGAAGGTCGATTCCATCATGGAGCTGACCACCTCGTCCGTCGCTCTCGCAGTCCAGGGCCTGTCCAAGGACAAGAAGAAGATCACCATCACGACCGGTGCGGCGACGACCGATCTCACCGGCAAGCAGTGCATGCCTTACGGGTTCCACTGGGCCTATGACACTCATGCTCTCGCGGTCGGTACCGGCGGCGCGCTCGTGGAAAACGGCGGCAATAAGTGGTTCTTCCTCACAGCCGATTACGCCTTCGGCTACTCCCTCGAGGAGCAGACCTCGAAATTCGTGAAGTCGAAGGGCGGTCAGGTGCTCGGCGCCGTCCGCCACCCGCTGGCCGCGACCGACTATTCATCCTTCCTCCTCCAGGCCCAGAGCTCCGGCGCCAACGTGATCGGCATGGCCAATGCCGGCCTCGATACGGCCAATGCCATCAAGCAGGCGGCGGAATTCGGACTAACTCAAGGCGGGACGCGTCTGGCGGCGCTGCTCTTCACCCTTGCCGAAGTGAAGGGCCTCGGCCTCAAGGCCGCGCAGGGCTTGACGCTGACGGAGGGCTGGTACTGGGACCAGAGCGACGAGAACCGCGCCTTCGCGAAGAAGTTCCAGGAGAAGACCGGACGCATGCCGAACATGATCCATGTCGGCACCTATTCCGCCGTGACGCAGTATCTGAAAGCCGTCCAGAAGGCCGGCACGGACGCGACAGAACCGGTCGCCAAGCTCCTGCACGAGATGCCGGTCGAGGACGTCTTCGCCAAGAACGGCAAGGTGCTGCCCAATGGCCGCATGGTCTACGACATGTATCTCTTCCAGGTGAAGAAGCCGGAGGAGAGCAAGGGCGAGTGGGACATGTACAAGCAGCTCGCCAAGGTTCCGGGCGACCAAGCTTACATGAAGGCTGCCGATAGCGGCTGCCAGCTCACGCAATAATCTCCGCTGAGGTGGGACGGCAGGCCCGCCTCACCTATTCGTCCTCCGACAGCGGCTGGTGTCGGGCTTCGTGCCCGGGCCGGCCGTTGCCTCCTTACCACGAGAGTGTCGGCCGGTTCATATGGTCAGTACGCAACCTATCCTGAGCGCCACCGGGCTCACCATGGAGTTTCGCGGCTTCGTCGCCGTGAAGGATGTGACGCTGTCGGTCAATGAGGGGACGATCCATGCCCTGATCGGCCCCAACGGCGCCGGCAAGACAACGGTCTTCAACCTGCTCACGAAGTTTCTCACGCCGACCCGTGGACAGATCGCCTTCAGGGGTTCGGACATTACGGGCCTGAAGCCCGCCGAGGTCGCCCGCCTCGGTCTCGTTCGCTCCTTCCAGATTTCGGCGGTGTTCCCGCATCTGACCGTGCTCGACAATGTGCGCGTGGCGCTGCAGCGTCCGTCCGGGCTCGCCACGCAGTTCTGGCGCCCCGCATCGGCTCTTTCGACCCTCAATGATCGCGCCATGGAGCTCATCGATGCTGTGGGCCTCAGAGCCTATGCGCATCTGCCGGCCGTTGAATTATCATATGGACGCAAAAGAGCGCTTGAGATCGCCACTACCTTGGCCCTCGATCCTGCCATGCTGCTTCTCGACGAGCCCATGGCCGGCATGGGGCATGAAGACATTGGCCGCATCTCCGATCTGATCCGGCGCATTGCACGCAACCGGACGGTGCTGATGGTCGAGCATAACCTCAACGTGGTGTCCGATCTCTGCGACCGCGTCACCGTTCTGGCACGCGGCGAGATTCTCTCCGACGGCTCGTACGACACAGTCAGCCAGGACCCGCGCGTGCGTGAAGCCTATATGGGAACCGAGCATGAGTAGCGCTCCTCTTCTCGAAGTCCGCGGGCTTAACGCCTGGTATGGCGAGAGCCACGTTCTCCAGGGTGTCGATCTCGACATCCGAGAGGGGGAAACCGTGACCCTGCTTGGCCGGAACGGCGCTGGCAAGACAACCACTCTGCGCGCCATCATGGGAATCCTACGCCGGCGCGAGGGCGTCATCCGCCTGCGCGGCAAGGACCTCCTGGGTCTGCCGCTCCACAAGGTCGCGCAGGCTGGCCTCGGCTATGTGCCCGAAGAGCGCGGCATCTTCGCGAGCCTGAACGTCTCCGAGAACCTGATGCTGCCGCCGACCGTGTTGGAAGGCGGCATGAGCGTGGAGGAGATCTACAGCCTCTTCCCCAATCTCCAGGAGCGCCGTTCGAGCCAGGGCACGAAGCTATCGGGTGGTGAGCAACAGATGCTCGCCATTGCGCGCGTATTGCGCACGGGTGCGAGAATCATCCTTCTCGACGAGCCGACGGAGGGTTTGGCTCCCGTGATCGTCCAGCGCATCGGCGACGTGCTGGTCGCCTTGAAGAAGCGCGGTATGACCATCCTGCTCGTGGAGCAGAACTTCCGCTTCGCGCGAAAAGTCGCCGATCGCTTCTACCTTATGGAGGATGGGCGCATGGTGAACTCGTTCCCCGGACACGAGCTCGACGCGCGCATGGACGAACTTCACGAAGTTCTTGGGGTGTAGAGCATCATGAGTACAATTTTCGGCATTCCTACCCCTGCCCTTTACGGCCAGCTTCTCATCGGCCTGATCAACGGCTCGTTCTATGCCATGCTGAGTCTCGGCCTTGCCGTGATCTTCGGCCTGCTGCGGGTCATCAACTTCGCCCATGGCGCGCAATACATGCTCGGCGCCTTCGCCGCCTACCTGCTCCTGAACTGGCTCGGGATCGGGTACTGGCCAGCGCTCATTCTTGCTCCCCTGATCGTCGGCGCCATCGCAGTGGTGATCGAGAAGACGATGCTGAGCCGCCTTTACGGCGTGGATCCGCTCTACGGCCTTCTCCTGACCTTCGGCCTTGCGCTCATTCTTGAGGGTGCCTTCCGCTATTGGTTCGGCGCGGCCGGCCAGCCCTATGCCGCACCGCCGCAACTGACCGGGGCTCTCAATCTGGGCTTCATGTTCATGCCGATCTATCGGGGCTGGGTGGTCATCGCCTCCCTGGTCGTCTGCCTTGGCACGTGGCTGCTCATCGAGAAGACCCGGCTCGGCGCCTATCTGCGGGCGGCTACGGAAAATGCCACGCTCGTCCAAGCCTTCGGCGTGAACGTGCCCTTGCTCCTGACCCTCACCTACGGCCTCGGTGCAGCATTGGCGGGTCTGGCGGGCGTGCTGGCGGCGCCGATTTATCAGGTGAGCCCCCTGATGGGTTCGAACCTGATCATTATCGTGTTCGCCGTGGTCGTGGTCGGCGGCATGGGCTCCATCCTGGGCGCCATCGTGACCGGCTACGTTCTCGGCGTTCTCGAGGGGCTCACGAAGGTTTTCTACCCGGAGGCCTCGAGTATCGTTATCTTTGTGATCATGGCCATTGTTCTGCTCGTTAGGCCGGCGGGTCTCTTCGGGCGGGAGGAGTGAAATCATGGCTGTCGGAACCCAATATCTTGCGGAAGAGCCCAAGCTCCGCACGTCGTCCATGGTGCTTGGGGCAATTGCCGTCGCGGCCCTGCTGGCGGCTCCCTTCTTCTTCTATCCCGTCATGCTCATGAGCGTGCTCTGCTTCGCGCTCTTCGCCTGCGCCTTCAACCTACTCATCGGCTATGTGGGCCTTCTCTCCTTCGGCCATGCGGCCTTTTTCGGCGGAGCCGCTTATTTCACCGCCCATGCGGCCAAGGTGTGGGGCTGGGAGCCCCTGACGGCCATTCTGTTGGGTGTCGCCGGAGCCGCCGCCATGGGCCTCGTCATCGGGTTTGTAGCCATCCGCCGCCAGGGCATCTATTTCGCCATGATCACCCTGGCTCTGTCGCAGATGTTCGCCTTCATCTGCCTCCAGGTTCCCTTCACCCACGGCGAGGACGGAATCCAGGGCGTGCCGCGCGGTTATCTGCTCGGCTTCATCGACCTGAACCAGCCCTTGACCATGTACTACGTTACGCTGGCCATCTTTCTCTTCGGATTCTTCGCCATCTGGCGGATCGTGAACTCGCCGTTCGGCAATATCCTCAAGGCCATCCGCGAAAACGAGCGCCGCGCGGTCTCGCTCGGTTACCGGGTGGACCGCTACAAGCTCGGCGCCTTCGTCATGTCGGCAGCCTTGGCGGGTCTGGCCGGAGGCACCAAGGCTATCGTGTTCCAGTTCGCAACCCTCACCGACGTGCAGTGGCAGATGTCCGGCGAGGTCATCCTCATGACCCTCCTCGGCGGCATCGGCACGCTGGTCGGTCCCATCGTCGGCGCCGGTCTGGTGATTGCCCTACAGAATTACCTGGCTGCGTCCGACTTCCCCGTGACGGTGCTGATCGGCATCATCTTCGTGATCTGCGTGCTTCTGTTCCGCCGCGGCATCGTGGGAGAGATCCTGGAGCTGATGAGGCGAAGGTCCAAAGGCGCCTCCTGAGAGACGAATATCGGAAACTCTGCCGGCGTTCATGCGGTTGAACGCCGGCTCATGCCATCGAGTCGTACCATGTCAGGCAGCGATACATTCGATTACGTGATTGTCGGCGCAGGTTCCGCCGGCTGCGTTCTGGCGAACCGCTTGTCCAAGGATCCCCGGAACTCCGTCTGCATTCTCGAAGCCGGCGGCAAGGACAACTGG
>DASZBB010000018.1:0-5379 GCA_035944695.1 Microvirga sp.
CCTTCGCGTAGGCCAAGGCGTTCTGATAGGCCACCTCCGACTGGGACAGCCCCTGCACGCCAACCGCGAGCCGCGCCTCGTTCATCATCACGAACATGGCGTTGAGGCCCCGGTTCGCCTCGCCGACCAGCCAGCCCCTGGCGCCGTCGTAGTTCATCACGCAGGTGGCATTGCCGTGGATGCCCATCTTGTGCTCGAGAGAGCCGCAGGAGACGCCGTTGCGCTCGCCGAGCGTACCGTCCCCGTTGACGAGAATTTTCGGCACCACGAAGAGCGAGATGCCCTTCGTGCCCTGCGGTGCCCCCTCGATGCGGGCGAGCACCAGATGGACGATGTTCTCCGCCATGTCGTGCTCGCCGGCGGAGATGAAGATCTTGGTGCCGGAGATGGCATACGAGCCGTCGCCGTTCGGCACCGCCTTGGTCTTGAGCAGGCCCAGATCCGTGCCGCAATGGGGCTCGGTCAGGTTCATGGTGCCGGTCCAGGCACCTTCGATCATCTTGGGCAGATAGGTCTTCTTCTGTTCGTCGGTGCCGTGCACCAGGAGCGCCGCGATGGCGCCTTGCGTCAGGCCCGGATACATGCCGAGGGCGAGGTTCGCCGAGGAGACGAATTCCTGCATCACCGTATTGAGGACGGAGGGCAGCCCCTGGCCGCCATATTCCTCCGGCGCGGCCAAGCCCATCCAGCCGCCGGCGGCATAGGCCTCGTAGGCCTCCTTGAAGCCCTTCGGCGTGGTGACCGAGCCATCCGAATGGCGGGTGCAGCCCTCCTGGTCGCCGGAGAGGTTCAAGGGTGCGAACACCTCCTCGCAGAGCTTGGCGCCCTCGGCGAGGATTGCCTCCACGGTGTCGGGCGTCGCATCGGCAAAGCCGGGCAGGTTGTTGTGACGCTCAATCGGGAACACGTCGTTCAGAAGGAACATGACGTCTTCGACGGGGGCCTTGTAGACCGGCATTCGGACTCTCCCAGATCGGATACCGGCGCGAATGTTCCCATGGGGAAGATCGCCGGCCAAGCAGATAGTTTACATATAAACCATCCAGCCGTTTTGGGAAGAGGTAGGGTGTGAAATCTTTAGTGGAAGCCACGAAGGTCGAGCTATAGCCAAGCGGCAGCTAAGCCTGGATGCCCCCTCCGGAACCTTGATCGGCCTCAAGCCGGGCGCCGGTCAGACGGAAATGCCCACCCGGGCCAGAGGCTTCTGGCCTGAGCCGGGCGGGCATTCCTGGAAGATCGCGTCGTCTCGGCCGCAGCTCAAGCAGCGACCGCGATGCCGGCACGCCGGGCGTGAAGTTCCGCCAGGGCGCCTTCGATCTCGATCTTCTGCTGCTCGAGATGGCGAATCTGATCCTCGATCTGATCAAGGGAGAGCTTGAGGTTCATGGCCGCTCCGTTGCCGGACCGCTCTTCGGCCAGCATGGCGCGGATCTCGGTCAGGGTGAAGCCGAGCTGCTTGCCCTTGAGGATGACGGACAGCCGCTCGCGGTCGCGGGCATCGTAGATGCGCGCCGTTCCGTCCCGCCGCGGGGAGAGAAGCCCACGGTCTTCATAGAACCGCAGGGTGCGGAGGGTCACTCCGAACTCGCGGGCCAGATCGCCTATCGTGTAAAGTTTTGCACCGTCGCCCGTCTCACCGGTATGGGTGCTGCCTGTAAATTGATCCATGGAACGCCCCGTAATGTCTTCATGACGAGGTCGTGCGAGCACTTCCCCTTCAGTAACGAAATGATAGAACATTATTTCGGCACGTTGCAAGAGTATTACGTTTTGATCTGCCGCTGCGGCAAAATGAGAGCGCGTTCGAGTATTTCCGCAACGGAAGATGTCGGATCCCCGAGCGACCATTCCCGCTAAATCCCCTCCGTTTAACGGGTTTTTTACCATGCCGGACAAAAGTTGCGGCATCGGGCAAAGGGTCCGGAAGGGGGTGATTCGCCCCTTCCGGTTCCTGGCCCGACAGGCGAGCGACGGGACGGGGCCGTGCAAGCCTGCAGGAGTTCACGCGTATCCCCGCGAGCCCAATCATGAGACGACACGTCTTCTCAAGACCTGACGACCTGGACCTTGATGCCCGCGAGCTGATGGCCGCCGCGGCTCGGCGGGCCGGTATGAGCCTTGAGGAATGGACCGCGGCCGTGCTCGAAGAGGCGCAGGACAGGCCGGCGTCCCCGCGCCGGAAGCCGGGCAGCGATCTCGACAGTCTGCTCGCCCGGATGGCTCCCCCGCCTCGCTCTCGGCCCAAGAGGAGTTATGAAGCCCTGATGGACGCCGTCGCGGCGGAGAGCGAGCGTCAGGCGCAGGATCAGGCGTCCCGGACGGCGGTTGCGCTCGAATCCATGGCAAGCTGGATCGAGCAGGCCGAGGTCCGTCTGAACGATGCCGCCCGCAGTTCCGCGGACCAGCAGGATCGGATCGCCGCCATGCTGTCCCAGATTCTGTCGTCCCTGAAGGACCGGCTTGATACGGTGGAGCGCCGGGTCACCTCGGAACGGGCCGCGCCGCCGCGCATCGAATTCCCCGTTGAGGAGGCGCTCAAGGCGCTTGCGCCCGTGTCCGAAACGCTTGTCGGCCTGCGGGCCGACATATCCCGTCTCGCCGCCCATCTGGAACAACCCAATCCCGGCTGGATCCCTGCGGTCGACGACATCCGCACGGAGATCGACGGTCTGCGCTCCGGTATCGAAAGCCTGGCCACCCGCGAGGAGATCGCCGCCCTCGACGCCGCTCTCGGGTCGATCGCCAAGGATCTCGAACAGGGTCCGACGACGAAGGACCTGCGCACCCTCGCCAGCTCGATCACCGTTCTCTACGAGCAGATCCAGTCTCTCTCGGGGGAGATCAGCGAAGGACTGCACCGGCGCATCGGCCGTGAGATCGAGCAGATCAAAAGCAAGATCGACGCGATGGCCGCCACGGGGGTGGATCGTTCCGTCGTCGATTTCCTCAGCGGCCAGATCGTGGACATGCGCCAGGATCTGGCGCATCGGGCCGAGCCGCAGCAGATCGCCCGGCTCTCCGACGATATCGAAATCCTCAGCCGCCAGATTTCGGAGCTTCGCCTCCATCAGGTGAGCAAGAGCGATGTCACGGCCCTGAAATCCTCGCTCGACGATGTGTGCTCGGCTCTGTACGTCACCGCCACGGCGCAGGAGACGAGCAAGATCCCCGAGCAGCTGGAAACCCTGAGCCGGCGCATCGACATCCTCGCGCGCCGCCCGGAACCGGCACCGGCCGATCTTGCCCCGATCAGCGAGCAGCTGGCGCTCCTGACCGAACGGATGGCCAACCTGTCGGACAGCCGCGCCGGCGGCGGCGAGGCGCTGACCGGAACCATCGAGCGCCTGTCCTCACGGATCGAAGCCGCTACGGAACGGGAAGCCGCCTCCTACGAGCCGCTGATGCAGCGGTTCGACCGCATCGAGCAGGAACTGCGCGAGTTCAGCCGACAGGCGGGCACCTCCGGGATGGCGCAGATGCTGCGGGCCATCGACGAGAAGCTCGAGCGCACGCCGCCTCCGCCGGCAGGGCTCGATGCCCTCGAACGGCAGGTCGTGGCGATGGCCGAGCGTTTGGAGCAGATACCCGGAGAGGCCCTGCACAAGGCCATCAACGAGACCAGCGGGCAACTCAGGAACCTTCGGGACGAGGCCGTCAGCATTGCCGAACGCGCCGCCAGGACTGTGCTCGACGACATCCGCCCGTCCCTGCCGGATATGTGCGATCTCGACGCGCTCAAGCATGGCGTCGTCGAGCTGAAGGCGTTGCACAACCGATCCGACAAGAAGACGCAGGAAACCCTGCGCGCTGTCCATGACGCTCTGGAGGCGCTCGCCTCCCGGCTCCCGAACGGTTCCTTCTCATTCACCGCAGGCACGAGCACATCCGCGCCGGCGGCACCTGCCGATCCATTGCCGCCGGCAGACCGGCTCGAAGCGGCCGTGCGCAGGCTTCATGCGGCAACCCTGTCGCAGATCGACGGGACCGCTCCCCTTTCGTCCAACACCGACTTTCGCGAAGCTCCGAAGGATCCTGCTCCCGAGGAAGCCTCGGAACCGGACCTGGGCAACCTGCGCGCCAGCTTCATCGCCGCAGCGCGACGGGCGGCCCAGAGCGCGGCGCTGGAACCGGCGCCAGCCCACTCCCCTTCTCCCCTGAAGCAGGAGGCCGGGTCCGCCGACGAAGCCAATCGGCCGGAGGCTGAAGAATCCGCCGGCTCATCCCTGTTCGAGCGCCTGCGCCGCAGCCTTGAGAGCCACCGGCGGCCGTTCCTGTTCGGATTGGCGCTCCTGATCCTGGCTGCGGGCACCTACCCCATCCTGTCCGCGGGGCAGAGCCTGCATGACCTGTCCCCGGCACCGGCAAAGGTGGAGCAGGAACCCGCCCCACCCTCGGACGCAAAGCCGGAACGCGCGGCCGACAAGGCCGCGGCGGCCGGCGAGATGAACGTCTTCCAGGCCTCCAGCCTCGCCACGGGATCCGTGTCCGCCGATCCGGTCGTGGCCGGGCAATTTCTCGTCGATCCTGCGACGGTCACGGGAATCCCGGCGAACGCACCGTCGACCCTGCAGCAGGCAGCCCTCGCCGGCGATGCGGCCGCGCTCTACGAGATCGCGTCCCGAGCCGCCGAAGGACGCGGCATGACCAAGGACACCAGCGCTGCAGCCCGCCTCTTCGAGCGAGCCTCCCAGGCCGGGCTTCCTCCGGCTCAGGAACGGCTCGCCATGATGCATGAGAAGGGCGACGGCGTTCCGCTCGACCTCAAGCAGGCCGCGTTCTGGTACGAGCGGGCGGCGTTGGGCGGCAACATTCGCGCCATGCACAACCTTGCCACCCTTCTGGCCTCCGGCAAGAACGGGAAGCCGGATTATGCCGCGGCCCTGCGCTGGTACGGCGAGGCTGCCGAAACCGGCATGCGGGACAGCCAGTACAACCTGGGAATCCTGCTCGCTCTCGGCCTCGGATCGAAGCCCGACCCTTCGAAGGCGTTCCATTGGTTCGCCCTCGCGGCGGACCAGGGGGACGCGGAGGCCGCGCAGAAGCGGGACGAGGTGGCCGGTCGCCTGAGCGCGGCCGAACTGAAGGCAGCCAAGGCCGCGCTTTCGCTCTGGCGTCCGAGAGCCGTCGACCCCGTTGCCAACCGGCCGCCGGTCGCCGTTCAAGGGCGGACCGCCGCCCTGGATCGAACTCCGGGCGATAGGAGTTGAGAGCACGCAGGCTCTGTCATCTTCCGTTCAGAACATGACCGTTACACCGCCTGCATGATGCTGTAACAACGACGTGGCTGCACCGGCCATTGGGGGAACCGGGTTGCAAATCTATTTGCCGATCGCTGAGATGCCTGTGAGCGTTCTTCTCATCCTCGGGATGGGTGCGGCG
>DASZBB010000019.1:0-9788 GCA_035944695.1 Microvirga sp.
CCGTCCACCGGCAGAACGATGCCGTGGACGTAGTTCGCGGCCGGCGATGCCAGGAAGACGGCCGCGCCGCCGAGATCCGACGGATCGCCCCAGCGCCCGGCCGGGATGCGGGCAAGGATGTCGCTGCTGCGCTTCGGATCGTTGCGGAGCGCCTCGGTGTTGTTGGTCACGAAGTAACCTGGCGCGATGGCATTCACGTTGATGCCCTTGGCGGCCCATTCGCAGGCCAGCAGCCGCGTCAGACCTGCCAGGCCGCTCTTGCTCGCCGTGTAGGACGGAATGCGGATGCCGCCCTGGAAGGACAGGAGCGACGCGATATTGATGATCTTGCCGCCGCGCTCGTCCGCCAACATGGTGCGGGCTACCGCCTGGGACAGGAAGAAGGTGGACTTGAGATTGACGTTCATCACGTCGTCCCAGTCCTTCTCCGTGAACTCGATGGCGTCCGCCCGACGGATGATGCCTGCATTGTTGACGAGGATGTCGATCCGGCCGCTCACCGATGCAGCCTCCCCGACGATGCGCTCAATGGGTTCGAGGCTCGACAGATCCGCCTGCACGGGATGAAAGCCCGCGCCTGCCTTGCGGCAGAGGCGCTCGGTCTCGTCCATGGCCGAGCGGCCGACGGCCACGATGGAAGCCCCGGCCTGGGCCAGGGCTACGGCGATGGCTTGGCCCAAGCCCGTATTGGCTCCGGTGACGACCGCCGTCTTGCCGGTGAGATCGAAGGAGAACGTCATCGCCCTGCCCTCACCGCAGCACGTCCATGGGCACCATGTCCATGTCGGTGAAGTCCTGGTTGTCGCCGCCCATGGCCCAGACGAAGGTGTAGTTGCTGGTGCCGACGCCGGAATGGATCGACCAGCCGGGCGAGAGGATCGCCTGTTCGTTGGCAACCACGAGATGCTTCGTCTCGTCGGGCTCGCCCATGAAATGGAACACGCGGGTGTCGGGCTGCATGTCGAAATAGACATAGACCTCGGAACGGCGGTCGTGCACGTGCGCCGGCATGGTATTCCACATACTGCCCGGCTTCAGCTGGGTCATTCCGAGGACGAGCTGCGCCGAGCGGCAGACTTCCGGATGGATCATCTGGAAGATCGTGCGGACATTGCCGTTCGCGGCATCGCCCAGGTCGACCCGGCGGGCGCGGTCGAGTCCGATCTTCACCGTCTCGAAGCGGGCATGGGCCGGAGTGCTGACGAGATAGAACTTCGCCGGAGTTGCGGAATCGAGGCTCTCGAAGCGGACCTCCTTCGTGCCCATGGCGACATAGAGCGCATCGCGGGGCTCAAGAGAATGGACCTCCCCGTCCGTGTGCACCCGACCGGCGCCGCCGAGATTGACGACACCGAGTTCGCGACGGTCGAGGAAATTGGGCGAGCCGATCTGCTTGTGCGATTCCAGCTTGATCGCCCCGGACGCCGGCGTTACGCCGCCGACCACCAGGCGGTCGATGTGGCTGTAGGTCAGCTTGACCTCGCCGGGGGCGAACAGCGTCTCGATCAGGAAGTGGCGGCGCAGTTCGGACGAGCTGAAATGGCGCACGGCCTCGGGATGGCATACCTGCCGGACTTCGATGGTCATCATTACCTCGTTAAAGTGTTAATCAGCGGAACAGGGCCGGGAGCCAGAGCGACAGGCCGGGAATGTAGGTGACGAGCAGCAACACGGCGATGCTCGCGCCCAGGAAGGGCCAGATCGTCTTCATGGCCTCGCCGATCGTGATCTTGCCCACCGCGCATCCGACGAAGAGCACCGAGCCCACCGGCGGCGTGTTGAGGCCGATGCCGGCATTCAGGATCAGGATCACGCCGAAATGCACCGGGTCGATCCCGAAGGCCTTGATCACGGGAAGGAAGATCGGCGTGCAGATGATGATCATCGGCGCCATGTCCATGAAGGTGCCGAGCACCAGCAGGATCACGTTGATGAGGAGCAGGACGACGATCGGGTTGTCCGACACGGCCCGCATCAGTTCGATCGTCGCTTGCGGGACCTGCAGGAAGGCCATGAGCCAGCCGAAGGCGCTGGCGGTGCCGATGACGAGCAGGACCATGGCGGTGGTGCGCACGGCTCCGAGCGTCGCCTCGACGAAGCTCTCCCAGTTCATCTCGCGATAGACGAAGAGCGTGACGAGAAGCGCATAGACCACGGCGATGCACGAACTCTCCGTTGCCGTGAACACGCCCGAACGGACACCGCCGAAGATGATGAAGATCAACAGGATACCGGGCACGGCCGAGACGAGGAAGTAGGCCAGCATCCGGAAACCGGGGAACGGATCGGCCGGATACCCGCGGCGGATCGCGACGATATACGCCGTGATCATCAGGGCGGCGGCCAGCAGCAGGCCCGGAACGACGCCGGCCGTGAACAGATCCGCCACCGAGATCGTGCCGCCCGCCGCGATCGAATAGATGATCATGTTGTGAGAGGGCGGAATGAGCAGCGCGATGATGGCGGCGTTCACCGTCACGTTGACGCTGTAATCCTTGGCATAACCCCGCTTCTCCATCTGCGGAATCATGATGCCGCCGATGGCGGAGGCATCCGCGATGGCCGAGCCGGAGATGCCGCCGAAAAGCGTGGACGCGACCACGTTCACCTGCCCCAGGCCGCCCCTCAGATGACCGACGAAGCCGGCCGCCAGACGGATCAGGCGGTCGGCGATGCCGCCGCGCATCATGAGATCGCCGGCATAGATGAAGAACGGGATCGCCATCATGGCGAACGCGTTCATGCCGGAATTGAGCTGCTGGAACACCACGACCGGCGGGAGCTGCATGTAGAGCACGGTCGCGAGCGATGCGATCCCGAGGCAGAACGCGACCGGCGTACCGATGATGAGCAGGAGCGTGAAGACGCCGAAGAGAACCCACATCTCCATTGACTTAATCCTTCACGGGAACGAGATGCGGCTCGTCCACGCGAACCAGAGGCACTTCTTCCCCGGCGAGCAGGAGACGGACGAGCTTTTCCAAAGCGAAGAGGGCGATCAGGACGCCGCCGACAGCCAGGGGCACATAGTCGAACCCCTGCGGAATCGGCAGGCCGGGCATGGCTGCGGACCAGGTTTCCACCGCAAGCTCCGTGCCGTACCAGGCCATGGCGCCGCCGAAGATCATCACCAGCACCTCGGTGACGGCGAGCATGATCTGCCGCAGGCCGTGAGGCGCATAATGAAGGGCGATCTCGAAACCGAGATGGTTGCCGTCGCGCACGCCGACGGCGGAGCCCAAAAGGATGAACCAGCTCATGAGGAGCAGAGAGGCGGGCTCCGTCCAGCTCGGAGACTGGTTCAGCACATAACGCCCGAACACCTGCCAGGCGACGAAGGCGGTCATTGCGACGAGGCCGATCCCGGCAATCCAGAGAGCCGTTCGATTCACGACGGCGAGAATGCGGGATAGCGCGGCGAGGTCAGCGCGCATCGGTAAAGGTCTCCGGTATGGAAAGACACGGACCGGCTTCAAGCCGGTCCGATACGCATGGGCCAAGGAGGCTCAGTTCATCGCCTGGATGCGGGAGACCAGCTCCTTCACCTTGGCGTCCTTGGCATATTTCTCGTAGACGGGCTTCATGGCATCGATGAAGGGCTGCTTGTCGACATTGTTGATCTGGCTGCCGCTCGCCCGGATCTTCTTCTCGGCGTCCTTTTCGCGGGCTTCCCAGAGTTCGCGCATCTTAACGACGGATTCCTTGGCCGTCTCGCGCACCGCCTTCTGGTCTTCCGGCGAGAGCTTGTCGAAGCTCCTCTTCGACATCACCAGCACTTCCGGCGACATGGAATGCTCGGTGAGCGAGTAGAACTTCGCCACCTCGAAGTGGCGGAATGAGTCGTAGCTCGGCCAGTTGTTCTCGGCTCCGTCGACGACGCCGGTCTGGAGCGCGGAATAGACCTCGCCCGGAGGCATCGGAGTCGCGTTGGCGCCCAGCGCATTCACCATGTCGAGGAAGAGATCCGACTGGATCACGCGCACCTTCATGCCCTTGAGATCGGCCGGCGTATTGATGGGGCGCTTGGAGTTGTAGAAGGAGCGCGCACCCGAGTCATAGAAGGCCAGCGCCACCAGACCATGGGGTTCGAAGGCCTTCAGGATCTGGTCGCCGACCGGACCGTCCATGGTCTTACGCATGTGGTCGACCGACCGGAAGATGAAGGGCAGCGACGGGACCAGGGTCTCGGGGATGAGGTTGTTGAACGGCCCCATGTTGATCCGGTTCAGGTCGATCACGCCGAAACGGGTCTGCTCGATCGTGTCCTTCTCCTGACCCAGCTGCGCGGAATGGAAGACCTGCACCTTGTACCGGCCGTTGGTCTTCTTCTCGAGCAGGGAGCCGAAATGCTTCACGGCTTCGACGGTGGGGTATCCGTCCGGGTGGATATCGGCCGAGCGCAGGACCGTCTGGGCGCCGGCCGTGCCGCTCATGAAGGCTGCCCACACGCCCAGAGCGGTTGCAGCGAGGGTTCTCCTGGTGAACATCATCTTCCTCCTTAGGCTTCCTCAAGTGCTTTATTGTTCCGAACCGTGCCTTTGGCGGGCTTGTCCTGCGCCCCGAGCTCATGCGACGCCTCAGGACGGGACCAGACGCTGCTTGCCGCGGCTTAACTGGTCGACGATTGTATGGTAGTATGCACTTATATGTTACGCAACCCGCCAAAAGAATGAGATTGCCGTGAACACGACCTTTCCTGTCAGCCAGGGCTCCGCAGCCCAGCGCATCGAGAGCGAGTTGCGCCGCCTGATCATCGCCCTGGAGCTTCCCCCCGGGAGCCGGCTCTCCGAACAGGACATCGCCGAGCGCCACGGAGTCTCGCGCCAGCCGGTCCGGGAGGCGCTGATCGGTCTGGCACGGACGAGATTGGTGGAGATCCAGCCCCAGCGGGGAACCACGGTCGTGAAGATCTCGGTCCGGAAGATGATGGAGGCTCGGTTCGTCCGGGAGGCGATCGAGACGGCCGTCGTGCGCCGCGCCTGCTCGTCCTTCGATCGACAGAGCCGGGAGCGGATCGACGATCTCCTCGAAATGCAGGAGCAGGCGGCACGACGGAACGATCACGACGCCTTTCAGCGCTACGACGAGCTGTTCCATATCGCCCTGGCCGAGGGCGCCGGCTGCCCCATGGCCTGGGAGGCCGTTCAGGACATCAAGGCCCATATGGACCGGGTGTGCCAGCTGACGATCCCGAGCCCGGAGGCCATGCTGCCCCTGATCGATCAGCACCGCGCCATCGTGTCGGCCATCGACAGCCGCGACGACGATGCCGCCGCCGAGGCCATGCGCCGGCACCTCACCGAGATCCTGCGCGCCCTGCCCCGGGTCGAGGCCGAGAATCCGGAACTCTTCAGCTCCTGACCCCCCGGTCAGAGCCGCAGCGCGAAAGCCGTTGCCTCCACAAGGCCATTGCGCTCTCATGGCAGTTGCCGCACCGGGACCTCGGTACGGCCAACGACATCGATCATCCAGGGAGCCGCAATGCCATTCTTCTCCAGCCCAACGCGCCGGGCCATGCTCGGCCTTGCCCTGAGTGCCTCAGCCGGCCTGATCTCCGGAGTCGCGCTGTCCCAGCCGGCGGCCTATCCCTCACGGCCCGTGCGCCTCATCGTGCCGTTCACACCCGGCGGCACCACCGACATCTTCGCCCGCCTCGTAGGCGAGAAGCTGTCCCAGTCCCTCGGGCAGCAATTCGTTATCGAAAACCGCGGCGGCGCGGGCGGCAACATCGGGACCGATGCGGTCGCCAAAGCCGATCCGGACGGCTACACCCTTGTGATGGGAACCGTCGGCACCCACGCCATTAATCCGAGCCTCTACGCTAAGATGCCCTACGATGCGCTGAACGATTTCGCGCCGGTCGCCTATGTGGCCGGCGTGCCGAACCTGATGGTGGTGAGCCCGAAGAAGGTGAAGGCGACCACCGTCCAGGAATTCATCGCCGAGGCCAAGGCGGCACCGGGCAAGATGACGATGGCATCCTCCGGCAACGGCACGTCCATTCATCTGTCCGGCGAGCTCTTCAAGCAGATGACCGGCATCGAGATGCCCCACGTTCCCTATCGCGGCAGCGGGCCGGCGGTGAACGATCTGATCGGCGGCCAGGTGGACGTGATGTTCGACAACCTGCCCTCCTCCATCGAGCAGGTGCGAAGCGGCAACCTGCGGGCCCTGGCGGTCACTTCGTCCAAGCGCTCGCCCGCCATTCCGGACAAGCCGACCCTCGCCGAAGCGGGCCTGACCGGGTTCGAGGCGTCGAGCTGGTTTGCCCTCTTCGCCCCGAAGGGGACCCCGTCTGAAATCACCACCAAGCTGAACCAGGAGGTCCGCAAGGCCCTGGAGACGCCTGAATTGCAGAAGCGCTTCGCCGATCTCGGCGGCGAGATCCGGCCGATGAGCCCGGACGAACTCATGGCCTATGTGAGAGCCGAGCACGAGAAATGGGCGAAGGTGGTGAAAACCTCAGGCGCCAAGATCGATTGATCTCAACCAATGAGGGGCGCCTCGAGGCGCCCTTTCCGCCTAGTACTCCATCTCGAATCCCAGCCCGACCGAGCTGCCGCCTTCGGCATTGACCTCGCCCTGCGCCTTCAGGCGTCGCGTCAGATCGATATCGACCGTGACACCGCTTTCCTCGGGCTGGGCACCTGCTCTCACGCCGACCCGCACGTTGTCGCTGATGTAGCGCGAGACTCCGACGCCTGGCCCGCCGCTGGCCCCCACGGTGATGTCGAGGCTGTCGACGCCGAGGGACCGGCGCAGCTGCTCGAAGGCGTCATTGTCGGATCCGCCGGAGAGCTGCGCAACGGCCTGCGCTAGCTGCAGGGCCTGTCCGGCCGACAGCCCGCCCGACGGCCTCTGGAACAGGATGCGGGAAAGCACCTCGTCCTGCGGCAGGTCCGGATCGGAGCTGAACGTGAATTCGGGACTCGAGGCCGGCCCCGTCACGCCGATCCGCGCCGTCACGTCGCCAGCTTGCGTCTCTGCCAGGAAGTCGAGGGACGGCGTGAGATCGCCGGTGAAATCCAGCCGACCTCGGACGAACTCGAGCCGCTGGCCCAGGAGGTCGAAGCGCCCGCGCCGGAGTTCAAAAGCCCCGATGGCGACGGGATCCTGGGTGGTGCCTTGGAGCCGCAGGTCGCCGCCGAGCTCGGCATTGATGCCGCGTCCGCGCACGAAGATGCGGTTCTGCGCCGTGAGCGTCAGATCGAGCTCTGCCCGGAACGGGGTGCCCCTCGCGGAAGCGGATTGCCGCCGCTGCGTGAGGGCAAGCCGCGCCGCAGCGGTCGGCGTCGGCCGCACATGGCGGGTTCCGGGCAGCGGTCTCAGTGTGGTGGGCAGCCGGTCGGGCACCGAGACGTTCATCGAGATGATGTTGATGCGGCCCGCAGCCCTCGGCCTGCTCAGAAGCGGCCCTGAGAGGGCCAGATCCAGGTCGGCGTTCGCCTCGACGGTTTCGTTGGAGACGAGCTGGGCCCGGCTGCCCGTGATGCGGATCTCCCCGGGCAGTCCCGCGGCCGGATCGAGCGTCACTTGACCTCGGGCCGCAAGGCTCCCTCCGTTGGGGGTCTGCGCGGTCAGGCTCTCGATGGTGACAACCTGCCCGCGGGCGACGAACCGTCCGGCGATGCCGTTCAGTTGGACGCCCTGAAGCGAGTCGACGAAGCTGCCATTGGCGAGCGTGACGTTGCCCTCGATGCGCGGATTCGAGAACGTGCCGGCAATCGACAGGTCGAGATTGGCAGCTCCTGTCAGACGTTGGCCCGATGCGGACAGGAAGGAGTTGGCGATGGCAAGATCGGTGCGCCCCGCTACCCTGAGAGCAAGCTCCTCGGCCGCACTCAGAGGCACGCTTCCCGAAACCTGCAGGGCTCCGCCACGGCCGATGGCGATCCTCGCGTCAATCCCCGCTCGCTGATCGGCCAGTCGCCCCTGCGCTTCGATGCCGAGCGGGGGTAGGCCCGCCCGGCGGGTCTCTGCTGTTGCAAGGCCTGATACGGTGACGCGATAGGTTCCGGTAGGAGCTTCCATCGATCCGCCAATGGAGGCATTTCCGTTGACGGTTCCGGCAAGGCCGAGATTGGGCACCACGATGTCGGCGACCTGAAGCGGCAGGCTGCGCACATCGACCGTCAGATCCAGCCTGTCGGATACCGTGCCGTTCACGGTGACTCGGCCCTGATCTGCCGCGATCACAAGATTGGACAGATTGACCGAACCGTTCTGCAGGGTGATGGCCGCAGGCTGAGCCAGGGCCAGGCGCCTGCCCCCGCGACGGGCCGTGAAGCTCGCAAGCTCGACCCGCGTCGCATCGCCGGGGACAAGGCGCCCCTGCGCATCAAGATCGAAGCCCTGCCCGACCGCAGACGCGGTAAAGCGCGAAGCCTCGGGCGTGCCGTCAGAAACGAACCGTACGGTTCTGTAAGTCTGCCCTCCCGTCGTCAGCGCCTCGGCAGAGACGGTGCCGTTGATGATGGGGCGGCGATAGAGATCCTGAACGGCGAGCCGGGCATCGAAGTCCCTGACCGATGCATCCGCAACGGCGAAGCGCGCGCCTCGTGCGGTCACTTGGGCGTTCTGACCGCCATTGCTGACATCGAGCGAGATCCGGGCATCGAGCGCGCCGTCGAGCTTGGTCAGCGCCAGGGGGGAGAGATCGTCGAAATTGGTGCCGGACAGGGAGATCTCGCCCTGCGCTAGATTGTCGGCGCCCAGGCGGAAATTTCCGTTGAGAGCGACCGAGCCGATATCGACGTCGAGCCGGTCCAGGAGCCACCCGCCTTCCGGCGGTTTTGCAAGATGAAGCGAGCCTGTGGCCGGTTTCTCATCGACCTGTCCGTCGAGCGTGAGAGCCGCATCGACGGCCCCCGTGAGGTCCTTGGCGTCGAGACTGATCTCAAGGCGCGGAATCGATCGATTCAGGGCCCGCACATCGGTAAGCCTTGCAACGCCCCTCACGTCCGGCCGTTCGAGGGAGCCCGCAAGACGAGCCATGACATTGGCCCGACCGGCAGTAATCCGCTGATCCACACGCCTTAGTTCGTCGATGGTCACATCGAGACCCAAATCAGCTGCGGATTGCGTGGCACGTCCGTCAATCCGGGCGTCGAGATGCGCCCCGTCGAGGCGCAAGTTCTCGACCCCGAAACCATTCGGGATGCGGCGCACCGTGCCTGCCGCGGTGACGCTCCGTCCGAGAAGGCCGTCGACGGCGGGCGTTCCCGTCGAGAGTTCCCGCAGTCGCGCATCGATCGCCGCTGCCACGTCGTACCGGCGTGGATTGCCCGACAACTGCGCGGTCAGACTGGCCGAACCCTGCAGCGGCCGGCCAGCGATGCCTGCGAAGGATTCCAACGCCGGGATGCTGGCATCGAGCGTGCCGTCGAGAAGAGTGCCACCGACCCGTCCCGTGAAGCCAGCCTGCGCCGTCGGCGTCTCGATGCGCGCCGTCTCGACATTCGCAATGCCGTCCAGACCGAAGGAACCGCGCGAGGTGACCGAAAGCGTCGCTCCGATCGCACGGGCGAGCGCCCGATCGGCAGGCCGAATTCCAGCGGCATTGGCATCGACGGCAAAGGCGAACTGAGTGGGAGGCGATGGGCCGTCCACCGGGTTCATGGTGACGCGAGCTGTCAGCGCATCCAATGCACCCTGCGGCAGCCTGATCTCGGCGGCATCAAGCGAGCCGTTGATGCGCGGCGCCGTCAGCGGACCTTGCACGGTGCCGTCGAAATTGAGCCGGGCGATCTCTGCTTCCCCCGCCCGGGTTTTCGCCCCGTCGGTCGGCA
>DASZBB010000020.1:0-4270 GCA_035944695.1 Microvirga sp.
TCCTCCTGTAGATTCCGGTACGCCGTCAGAACCGCTCGGCTCCGCCCTGGGCTGGCGCAGCGCGACTGGAAGAAAGACCAGAAGTGCAAGCGCCGAACCAACGGTCAGGACAACGGCGAGGGAAACCGACGGCTGAAGAGGCAGGGCGCTGGCCAAGGATGTCCCAATGGCGGCGCAGCCCATCTGCAGAAAACCGAGCAGCGCGGATGCCAGCCCGGCCTGGCGCCCGAAAGGATGCAGCGCGATCGCAGTGCCAAGCGGATTGATCAAACCCATGCCGAATAGATACAGCGCGATGGCCATGTTGAAGGTCACGAAGGTCGGTGCTGCCGCGAACGCAAACATGGCGACGCCGCCAGCGAGAGCGACAAAGAGGCCGATCATGCTGACGGCACGCTGGGTCCAGCGAAGAGCCAGGCGCGGCGCGAGAAACCCCGCGGCGAAGACGATCAGAACCGTCGCTGCGAACGACAATCCGAGCTGGACGGCGGTCAGGCCCAGTTCGTTCATCAGCACGCCAGGCGCGGCCGCGAAGAAACTGTAAAGTCCGCCGATGACGAGGCTCACCGCAAGCGCGGGCAGTAAAAAGCGAGGATCGGCGGCGAGGCGGCCATAGGCGGACGCCACGGCCGAAGGTGCCAGGGGCATTCTGCGGCCGACGGGATGGGTTTCGCCGATGCGGCCTATGTAGTGCCAAGCGAGCGCCACGCTAAACGCTGCAACGACGAGGAAGGTGATCCGCCAGCCGAACAGGCCGGCAAGGATGCTGCCGAGCAGAGGCGAAAAGCCCGGTGCAGCCGCACTGGCAATCATGGTCAGCGCCAGAGCCCGCGCGAGCGCCTCACCGTCGAACAGGTTACGTGCGATGGCACGCGATAGCACCGAGGCGGCGCAAGCCCCGAGCGCCTGGATGACGCGGCCGAGGACCAGGAAGGACAAGGTATCGGCGAAGGCACATAGGACGCTGCCCGCGGCAAAGACGGCAAGGCCCCCCAGCACCAGCCATGTGCGGCCGAAGCGGTCGGAGAACGGGCCTACCACAAGCTGCCCGAAAGCGAATGCAACGAAGAAGCTGCTCAGCAGAAGACCGAGTTCCGGCGAGGAAATCGCAAGCTCGGCGCCAATCTGTGGGAAGGCAGGAAGGATGATGTTGGTGGCAAGTGTGCCGAGTGCGGCCAGTCCGGCGAGCAGGAACAGGATTCCCCCACTCACCCGGCGCTTGGAAGGCGCGGGGTTAGTGATCAAAAACGTGGCCATCACAGCTTCCTGCTCACGACCAAGCTGGACGCTCTCTGCCGGCGCGCGGTCCAGTCGGCCAGTTCCGCACGATGATGCCATCGGTGCGACGGCGCGAAGCTCCGCCCGGAGCTCTGGCGGCTGGCGCGGATCCTTAGCAAGGCGCTCGATCTCGGCAGCCTTATGCCGGTAGCCCTGAGCGAAGTTCATGTTCCTCTCCCGAGGTGTTGGAGAAGCCAGCGCCGTGCCCGTCGCTTTGAGGACCGCTTCATCACTGCCTCCTCGTGCTGGACGGAGGAATACCGGGAACCGTGATGGTGACCTGCTGGCCGGAGCGGGAATCAAGGATGGTGAGGGTCAGGGCAGCCTCCTTCAATTTTCGTGGTGTCGAGCATCGTCATGATCCAGCCGCTGTGGACGGTATTCGTCAGGTTGCAAAAGTGCGGCTCAGGCGTAGCCAGGAGCCCGACCTTGCCTTCCTCCGGAAGAAGGCAAGGTGAAAGGGAGCGTCTCGGCCATCGGTGGGCGGCGGCTGCTCCCGTCTGCCAGCCTCGCAACAAGCTCAAGCCCGGAGCAGCCTGCCAACCCGGCGATCGGGGCAGTTGCATTGCGCGCTGTGGTTGGAGAATTCATCGTCATCGGCACGGTCCTTCTTGGGCATCGCCAGCAGACGATCCCGTCAGCACGCTCTCAGCGGCCGCCTGCAGGAACTGCTTCGACAACTGCTCGTCGTTGACGGCGCGAGAGAGGAGCACCGCACCGACCATCGTCGAGAGAATGGCCATGGCCTTGCCGCTGGGCTCCTCGCCGCCCGGCTCGCCAACCCAGGTGCCGAGCATCTTGAGGTATTCCCGGACTCCGGCTTCAAATGACGCCTTCACGTCGGTGCCCTGCCTCGCGGCATCCGAGCCGAGCGCGACCACTGGGCAGCCGTCCATCCTCTCCGCTCGATGTCCTGTGCTGAGATAGAACCCGACCACGGCGCCAAGCGGGTCCTGCGGATTAGCCTCGGCGGCAGCGGACCACCGGCGCGAGGCGCTCTCCAACGCCCGTCTGGACGCCTGCGCCGCCAAGTCGTCCTTAGATGCGAACTGCTTGTAGAACGCGCCCTGGGTCAGCCCGGCACTCTCCATCAGGTCCTTAAGGCCGATGCCGTCAAAGCCATGTTCCCGAAAGAGGCGGCTGGCAACATCGATCACGGTTTGCCGGTTTTTCTCGGCTTGAACCCGACTCACGCGCATCGCCAATCTCCTTTTTAGATTGCTTTCGTAATCTATATCCAATATAGAGTGTGAACGCAATCTAATTTTATCGAGGCGACGGATATGAGGAAGAGACCCGCTATTTTGCTGGCAGGCGTCCTAACCGCGGGGTTCGGGATGGCCGCAGTCTCCACCCTTTCCCTTCGCACGAAGGAAGCCTCTGCCGTGAGCGACCCAAGGCAGGAACCACCGATCGTCAGACTGGTGACAGCAGCGCGGGTGACCGGATCAGAACGCAGTTTCACGGGCGTTATAGGGGCGAGGGTGCAGAGCAATCTCGGTTTTCGCGTCGCCGGCAAGATCGTGGAACGGCTTGTGAATGTCGGTCAGCAGGTCAAAGCCGGTCAGCCGCTGATGCGGATCGACGAAACCGACCTTCGCTTGGCGCTCACGGCAAAGCGCAACGCCGTTGCAGCAGCGCGGGCAACCGTCGTCCAGACGGACGCGGATGAGCAGCGATACGCCAGCTTGGTCAGCAAGGGGTGGTCGTCCCGACAGCGCTATGAACAGGCGAAAGCCGCGTCGGATACAGCCAAGGCGCAACTCGCCGCCGCTGAAGCCGAAGCGCGAGTCGCCGAGAACGAGGCCACCTACTCGATCCTGGTGGCGGACGCGGACGGAACGGTGGTCGAAACACTCGGCGAGCCGGGGCAAGTAGTCTCCGCTGGCCAGACCGTCGTCCGGCTTGCCCAGTCCGGCCCCCGGGAGGCTGTGGTGGCGCTGCCCGAGACGATCCGGCCGGCGATAGGCTCGGCGGCCGAGGCCCGCATCTATGGAAGCGATGGAGTTCGCCACACGGCCTACCTGCGGCAGTTGTCTGATGCCGCTGATCCCCAGACCCGCACCTATGAGGCCCGCTATGTGCTCGGCGGTGAGGCAGCGGCAGCACCGCTTGGATCGACGGTAACCGTTCGGCTGGCCGGCCAGGTAGACCAACCGGGGGTGGAAGTGCCGCTCGGAGCTGTGCTCGACGACGGCCGGGAGACCGGTGTTTGGGTGGTGGACAGCGCCACCTCGACCGTACGCTTTCAGCCCGTCAAGCTTGTGCGTGTGAGCAGCGAAACTGCCGTGATCTCCGGATTGAACTCTGGTGATCCGATTGTTTCGCTCGGCGCTCATCTCCTGCGGGAGGGCGCTCGCGTCAGGACTGCGTCAGAAAGCAGGAGCAACTGATGAGCCTCAATCTTTCCGCTCTCGCCGTTCGCGAGCGGGCCGTCACCCTGTTCTTCATCCTCCTGCTGGTGGCTGCCGGCACTTACGCCTTTGTCAAGCTCGGGCGGGCGGAGGACCCCTCCTTCACCATCAAGAACCTGACGGTCACGGCGGCATGGCCGGGCGCGACCGCGCGCGAGATGCAGGATCTCGTCGCCGAGCGGCTTGAGAAGCGGCTTCAGGAACTGACCTGGTACGACCGGGTTGAGACGACCACACGGCCGGGTTTCGCGCTCATGACCCTTACGCTGAAGGACAGCACACCGCCATCGGAGGTGCAGGAGGAGTTCTATCAGGCCCGCAAGAAGCTCGGGGACGAAGCGCGCAACCTGCCGTCCGGCGTCTTCGGCCCTTTCGTCAACGACGAATATTCGGATGTGAGCTTCGCCCTTTACGCTCTCAAGGCCAAGGGCATGCCGATGCGTGAGCTGGTTCGGCAGGCCGAGGTGATCCGCCAGGACCTCCTGCATGTGCCCGGCGTCAAGAAGATCAACATCCTCGGTGAACGACCCGAACAGATCTTCGTCGAGTTTTCCTATGCCAAGCTGGCCACCCTCGGC
>DASZBB010000021.1:0-37641 GCA_035944695.1 Microvirga sp.
GTCCAGGAGCAATCCCGGGCCAGCCCGAGCGGCCTAGGCGAGGACGCCTGCTCCAAGGGTCCCCAGGATTGCTCCGGTCAGCAATATGCCGTCATGGAGGCCCAGACGCCGCCGCGGGACTGGGCCGTTTCGATGGATCCACAGCGTGGTGCCAAGCATGACCAGAGACCATCCGGTGCCGACAAAGGCGGCTCCGGCCGAGAAGCCGCCTACGGCAGCGGACAGCAGGAACACTGCCGCGCCAGCCAGCAACAAAAGGCATCCTGCGACGGATAGATGGACCGGAAGGGCAAGCCGCGGAAAGAAAGTCAAAACCAACGACGGAGCGTACATAGCCATGACATGCCATGCCACTGCGCCAACCACAGCCTCCGATGGCGCGCACCCAATGACGACCATGGGGATTGCACCCATCACGGCCGTCATCGTGCCCCATCCAAGTGTTCCGATCGCGGTCGGCACAAGGATGGAGCGCCATCCCTGTTCGCCTGTTGGCGTGGATCCCTGCCTCCCTCGCCGTTGATAGGGGAGAGAAGCCGTCGCAATGAGCGCCGTCACATGGGCCAGCGCGGCTGCGGCGGCCGTACCCGCGAAGATTCGGGGAGACGCCAGAGCCTCAGCCAAGCCGGCAATGGTCGGCGCGATCAGACCCGCCAGGGTTGCTGCGCCGAACACGATCAGAACTGCGCCGGTTCCCTTGCTGCCCGCCGGCACCGCGGCATGGCGATAGAACAGGCTGAAGCCGCCGGCGATTCCAAGCCAGAAGGCGCCGAGCACCAACGCTCCGAAATGGAGGAATACAAGGGCCCAGACGAGGATGAGGCCGCCGCCGGCGCCGAGGCCTGCCCCGAGGGAAAACGCCGCTCGGCGGCCGAACGAGTCGAGCAGGAGCGAGGCGGGAAGGCTCGCAAGAGCCGCGCCGACATAGAACGCCGCATAGGGAAGGGTGACCAGGCCCCGACCCGGTGCGAGTGCCAGCCCGGCCAAGGGCAGGATGCTGAGAGTCAGGATTTGCGCGAGAACAGAGAAGGCAAAGCCGGTCGCAAGGCACGCCGTTCCACGGTTGTCGGCAGTTGCATCGCCCAGTGCGCCCGGTTCGCAGATGCATTCGAGCTGCCCCGCCCGGGGCATTGCGGCCAGAGAGGTCATTTCCGGACGTCGTCGTCGGACAGGACGCGCACCGCGGCGCCCTGCACATCGTCATATTGACCGCTCTTCAGCGACCACATGAAAGCCGCAAGCCCGGACAGGCCGAGCAGGAGGGCCATGGGAACGAGATAGATCAGAACTTCCATTGATCAGGCTCCTTGTGCCGCCGGAGCGGCGCGCGGTGGGATCGGTTCGGCCTGCGGCATTGCCGGCGTGCGTCCGCGCGCCCGAAGGGCGTTGAGGGTCACGATGGTCGAGGAGCCCGACATCGCGAGAGCCGCAACCAGGGGCGTGACGTGGCCGACGAAGGCGAGGGGCACCGCGATCAGGTTGTAGACCAGCGCGATGCCTAGGTTTTGGCGCATGAGCCTGTGTGCCCTGCGGGAAATCTCGATTGTGTCCTGCACGGGCTTCAATCGATCCCCGAGGAAGACCGCATCGGCCTGAGCCTGGGTGAGGTCGGCCGCGCTGATCGGCGACAGGGAGACGTGGGCTGCGGCCAGGGCCGGGGCATCGTTGAGGCCATCGCCGACCATCAGCACCCTGCGGCCTTCGGCTTTGAGGGCATCGAGCGCTTCGATCTTGTCAGCAGGTTTGCAGCCGCCGCGCCAGGAGGCAATCTCAAGCTCCCGGGCGATAGGCGCTACGGCCTCCGGCCGATCCCCCGACAGGATGCGGCAGTCGAAGCCAAGCTCGCGCAAACCCTTGACGACGGCAACGGCATCCGGCCTCAGCGCTTGCCGCACGAGCATGGCAGCCTGCCTGTCGCCCCAGAAAAAGGCGATGACGGATGCGTTCGGGTCGCTCGAGGTCGCCTTCTGGGCGAGGAACACCGCGTCGCAGAAGAATGGACTGCCGAGGCGCATCTCGCGGCCCTCGACGATTGCCCGAACACCTCGACCGGGCTCCTCGATGACGTTGTCATAGGGATGTCGGTACTGACCCACCTGCGCCACGGCGGCGGCGAGCGGGTGGTGGCTCGACAATGCCAATCGGCTTGCCGCTTCCAACAGGGCGGGTTCGATATCGTCGGCGTTGATGACGCTCATGGTCGGCAGCGTCAGGGTTCCGGTCTTGTCGAAGACGATCGTATCCACCTTCGCCAGCCGCTCGAATACGTCGCCTGTATTGAGGAACACGCCGGCGCGGAAGAGGGCGCCTGAGGCGACCGCCTGGACAACCGGAACGGCCAGCGCCAGCGCACACGGGCAGGTGATGATGAGCACCGCGATGGCCGTGATCAGAGCGTCATGAATGGACGAACCGTTCGCGATCCAGGTCAGGGCCGTGACGGCTGCTGCCGTATGCACGACCGGCGCATAGACCTTCGCCATCCGGTCGGCCAGCCGCACGTAGCGCGATTTGGCTGCGGCGGCGTTTTCCAGCAGGCGCTCGACTTCGTCCAGGAGCGTACCCATGCCGGCTGCGGTCACGAGGAGAGTCAGCGTGCCATTGAAATTCATGCTCCCCGCATAGACATGGCTGTCGGCTCTGACGGCGCGGTGAGCGGTCTCACCGGTCACGAGGCTCTCGTCGATCTCGGAAGAGCCGGAGATGACGAGACCATCGACCGCGATGCGCTCGCCGGGGCGGACGAGAACCCGATCGCCGGCTTTCAGGGCAGCAGTGGGGACGAGGACAACCTCGCCGTTGTCTTCGATCCGATGAGCGACCTCGGCCCGGAACGAGGCCAGGTTGCTCGCGACCGCGCGGGTCTTGCGACGCATGGCCTGGTCCAGGTAGCGGCCACAGAGCAGAAAGAAGAGCAACATGACCACCGAGTCGAAATAGGTGTGCTCGGCGGAGTTGAGCGTCTCGACCACCGACACGGTGAGCGCCAGCAGAATGCCGATGACGATTGGCACGTCCATGTTGGTGCGACGGTTGCGCAGGGCGTTCATGGCGCTCTGGAAGAAGGGTTGGCCGGCATAGGCCACGGCCGGGAGGGCAATGAGGGCAGACAGCCAATGGAAGAAGTCGCGCGTCTCGGGCGTGATGTCGGTGACATTGCCCGACCAGACGGACACCGCCAGCAGCATGATGTTCATGGAGGCAAAGCCGGCCACCGCAAGGCATTTCAGCAACCACTGGGCCCGACGGGTCTCCTCTTCCTCCACCAGTCTGGACCGGAAGGGGTGCGCCCGGTAGCCGAGCCGCTGCACTTCGTTCACGGCCTGCGCCGGAGAAAGGGTTCCGTCGCACCATTCGACGGCAAGGCGGTGGTTGGTGTAGTTTAGCCGCGCATCCACGATGCCAGGCAGCCGGCACAAGCCGCCTTCGATTTCGTCGATGCAGGCGGCGCAGTCGATCCCCTCAATAGCGAGGTCGAGATGGGAGGTTCCGTCGTCCTGATGTTTCACGTAGATGGACAGGTCGAGCGCTTCGGTCATCGCGAATGATCCTTAGAGCGAGATGCGGCTCTTGGAGCGGAAGACGGTTTCGGTCTCGCGTTTCAACGCGATGACGAGATCCCAGTGGCCTTCCGGCAGGGCAGTCAGGCTCTTGAACTGGCCCGGACCCAGCTCGACGAACTCGAGCAGCACGTCCCGCCGCTTGTCGGTGGGGTGGGCCAACCGGATCTCGGGCGAGAGGCCCGACAGGGCCTGGCCCTGGGCGTCCTGAGCCGTGATGGTCATGCCAGCAGAGCTGCCGTGCTGCAGCGAGGCCTCCACCGACCAGTGGCGCGCATCCTGAGCGTGAGCGGCAGCAACATCGTTGTTGAACGACAGGCCGGCCTTGTAGGCGCTCTCCGTCTCGACGCCGCTGAAGCTCGAGATGGCGACGCGCACCATATAGAGGTTCATGGCGAAGATGATGCCGAAGAACGAGACGAAGTAGAGCAGAACCGTCCGTCCAGTGATCGGTCGCGGGACCCGTTCTGAAGGGGGAAATGTGGTGGACATAGCGCTTTTCCTCAGGGAGCCTTGAAATGGTCGTTCGCGGCGGCGGTGTCGCCGTTGGCGAGATCGGTCAGTACGAACTGCAGTGGTGTCGAATCCGCGGCTGTCGAGGTGGTGTCCGTGACCAGCACGCGGGCCTCCAGCGTCTGATCCGGTCCGACTGTGACGACGGAGCGGCCCTGCCCATCGACCTCTCCACCCACGACGTCGATCCTGGCCTCGGGGAGGCCTTCCAAGCTGAGGGCATAGCGGCGCCCGTCGAGGTTCTTGTTGGCGACCCGGATCGTGAACCCGTTGCGGATCGAGCCGTCGGAGAGGCGCACGAAGAGTGGGTTCCGGTCGTGCATGACGCTCAGGTAAAGACTCTGGCGCATGGCAAGCGACGCAATCATGACCGAACCGGCGACGGCGATGAGACCTGCATAGAAAAGGGTGCGCGGACGCACGATGCAGCGGGCTTCAGGACGGCCCTCCATGCGGGCCTGGACGTTCATGTCGGTATCGTAGGCAATCAGGCCCTGCGGGCGGCCGACCTTGGTCATCACGCTGTCGCAGGCATCCATGCACAGGCCACATTGAATGCAGTCGAGCTGCAGGCCCTTGCGGATGTCGACGCCCGTTGGGCAGACGGCCACGCATTGATTGCAGTCGATGCAATCGCCTGCGGGCAAGCCCTGGAGCTTCAGCGCATCGTTCTTCTTCATCGAGCCGCGCGGCTCGCCCCGGTCGTAGCGGTATGTGACGTTGAGCGCATACTCGTCCGTCAGAGCCGCCTGAATGCGCGGCCAGGGGCACATATAGGTGCAGACCTGCTCGCGCATGAAGCCGGCGAGCGTGTAGGTCGTGAAGGTCAGGATGCCGATCCAGAGATAGGCGATATACGAGGCCTGGAAGGTCGCCAGATCGTAAACCAAGCTCGGCGCATCGGCGAAGTAGAGCACCCAGGCGCCACCCGTCCACCAGGCGATC
Organism: Microvirga sp.; assembly: GCA_035944695.1. Taxonomy (GTDB): domain Bacteria; phylum Pseudomonadota; class Alphaproteobacteria; order Rhizobiales; family Beijerinckiaceae; genus Microvirga. The sequence goes on from DASZBB010000021.1 coordinate 5,019, forward strand.
ATGAGCCAGATCAAGTGCTTCAGTGCCTTCCGACTGAAGACACCGATGGTGAGCTTGTCCCTGTCGTGGCGCATCCGCTCACGCCGATCACCCTCGATCCAGCGCTCGACCGCATAAAACAGATCCGTCCAGACGGTCTGCGGGCAGAGATAGCCGCACCAGATGCGGCCGGCGACCGCATTCATGAGGAAGAGCGTCAGAGCGGCCAGAACCAGGAGGCCGGTGATGTAATAGACCTCCTGCGGCCAGATCTCGATGAAGAAGAAATAGAACCGGCTGTTGACGAGATCGACCAGGATGGCTTGATCCGGCGCATTGGGTCCGCGATCCCAGCGGATGAACGGCAGGAAGTAATAGATGCCGAGGGTGATGGCGAGCACGACCCACTTGATCGTGCGATAGCGGCCTTTCACGGCCTGAGGGTAGATCTTCTTGCGAGGAGCATAGAGCGGCGCGTCGTCGGCCGAGGCTCCGAGAGGATGAGGAAAGGGGGCGTCAGCCATCGAATCTATCGCAATCGTCTCGATCTGAATGACGATGGAATACGATGGGGTCGGCCAAGCCGCCTTGATCCAAATCAAGCAACGGCCGGCGGATGGCCTCCAGCCGTTGCTCTGTCAGAGCAAGAGCAGTCTCAGGGCCTCTGATCGCCGCCCAGGGAGTGGACGTAGAGGGTCAGGGCCTTGATGGTCGTATCATCGAGGCGTCCGTGCCAGGTCGGCATGACTCCGCCGCGCCCGTTCATGAGCCCCTCCATGATGGCCGCCTTGTCGGAACCGAAGAGCCAGATCTTGTCCGACAGGTTGGGTGCGCCGAGATCCTGGCTGCCTTGGCCTTTGTCTCCGTGGCAGGCCGCGCAATTGGCCGCGTAGACCTTGGCGCCGGCGACCAGATCGGTTCCCTTGTCCGTCGGCAAGCCCGACAGGGAGCGAACGTAGTCCGCCGCCTGGGAGATCTCCTCCCGCTTGAGCATCCCGTCACGCCCGAAGGCCGGCATGGAGCCGGAATGACCCTGATCGCTGGTTGAACGGGCACCGTGCCGGATCGTTTGCTCGATCTGGGCGAGCGAGCCGCCCCAAAGCCAGTCGTCGTCGTTCAGGTTTGGATAGCCCTTGGCACCCGCGCCGCCGGCTCCATGGCAGGGGGCGCAGTTGTCGCCGAAGGCAGCTTTGCCCTGAGCCCGGGCGAAGGCGAACATTTCAGGATTCTGCCTGATCTCCTCCAGGGAGCTTCCGGCGAGCTTCGCCGTCATGCCGGAACGCTGCTGCTTGAGCGCGTCGAGATCGGCCACCACCGCATCCCGCGACTGCCAGCCGAGGGCGCCCTTCGTATAGGAGGACACCAGCGGCCAAGCCGGGTAGGCGATGCAATAGGCGATCGCCCAGGCGATGCTGGCGTAGAAGGTCCAGAGCCACCACCGCGGCAGTGGGTTGTTGAGTTCCTGGATGTCGTCCCAGCTGTGCCCGGTCGTGGCGACACCCGAAACGGCGTCAACCTGTTCGTGCTTGTCATGGGCCATGGGATCAATCCTCCTGGAGAGGCATGCGGGAGGCCGCGTCGAAGCGATCTTTCCGCGAGGGAGCGAGGGCATAGACCAGCACCGCCAGGAAAACTGCGACGAAGTACAGGAGCCCCAGGTCTGGGCGAATTCGGCGAAAAACTTGTATGCGGCTGGCATGATGTCGGTCCTCAGCGCACGTTGGCCTTGTTGTCGTAGAGCTTGAAGTCGACCTGCGTGCCCAGCATCTGCAGATAGGCGATCAGAGCATCGGCTTCCGTGACCTTCTGTGGGTTGCCGTCGAAGGTGCGCGACTGGGCTTTCGGATAGCGTTTCGCGAGATCGACGGCATTCGGATCGTCGGCATTGGCTTGAATGCGGATATCGCTCTCGGCATGCTTGAGCATTTCATCGCTGTAGGGCACGCCAAGGGTTGCCTGGACTTTCAATTCTTGGGCGATCGCCGATGCATCGAGTTCGGTCGTCTCGAGCCAGGGATAGCTCGGCATGATTGATCCGGGCACCACGGCGCGGGGATCCTTCAGGTGATCCTTGTGCCAATCGTCCGAATACTTGTTGCCGAGGCGGGCGAGATCCGGGCCCGTGCGCTTGGAGCCCCACTGGAAGGGGCGGTCGTACATGCTCTCGGCCGCCAGCGAGTAATGCCCATAGCGCTCCACCTCGTCGCGCAGCGGGCGAACCATCTGGCTGTGGCAGTTGTAGCAGCCTTCGCGGACGTAGATGTGGCGGCCGGCGAGTTCGAGGGGGGTGTAGGGCCTGACGCCCTCCACCTTCTCGATGGTGCTCTTCAAGTAGAAGAGAGGTACGATCTCCACGAGGCCGCCGATGGCGATGACGATCAGCACGCCCAGGATGAGGATGATCGAGTTTGTCTCGAAGATCTTGTGACGGGACCAGAATGACATGATCGTTTCCTTTATTCAGCGGCGATGAGCACGGGCTGCATGGCTTGAGGAGCCTCCTCGACTGCCTCTCCGACGGAGATCGTCTTCCAGACGTTCCAGGCCATGATCAGGCTGCCGGCCACGAAGAACGCACCGCCGAGCGCACGGATGACATAGAAGGGGTTCATCGCTTCCACGGTCTCGATGAAGGAGTATTCGAGGAAGCCGAGGCTGGTGTAGGCGCGCCACATGAGACCCTGGAGGATGCCTGCGACCCACATGGAGGAGATGTACAGGACGATCCCGAGGGTGGAGATCCAGAAGTGCCAGGAGACGGCCTTCATGGAGTACAGTTCCTTCTTGTTCCACAGCCACGGCACGAGGCAGTACACCGCGCCGAAGGAGATGTAGGCGACCCAGCCGAGTGCGCCGGCATGGACGTGACCGATGGTCCAATCGGTGTAGTGCGACAGGGAGTTCACGGCCTTTACGGACATGAGCGGGCCTTCGAAGGTCGCCATGCCGTAGAATGCGACCGACACGACCATGAGACGCAGGATCGGATCGGTGCGGAGCTTGTCCCAGGCGCCCGAGAGAGTCATGAGACCGTTGATCATGCCACCCCAGGAGGGCATCCACAGCATGACCGAGAACACCATGCCCAGCGTCTGGGCCCAGTCGGGCAGGGCGGTGTAATGCAGGTGGTGGGGACCTGCCCAGATGTACATGAAGATCAGCGACCAGAAGTGGATGATCGACAGGCGATAGGAATAGACCGGCCGCTCCGCCCGCTTCGGGATGAAGTAGTACATGATGGCGAGGAAGCCGGCGGTGAGGAAGAAGCCGACCGCGTTGTGGCCGTACCACCACTGCACGAGGGCATCCTGCACGCCCGACCACACGATGTAGCTCTTGGGCGAGAAGAGCGAGACGGGGATCGAGGCGTTGTTGCCGAGATGCAGGACCGCGATGGTCAGAATGAAGGCGAGATAGAACCAGTTCGCCACATAGATGTGAGGCTCCTTGCGGCGCATGACGGTGCCGAGGAAGACCAGGAAGTAGGTGACCCACACGATCGTCAGGAAGAGATCCGCATACCACTCGGGTTCGGCATATTCCTTGCCCTGGGTGATGCCGAGCAGATAGCCCGTGCCGGCGATCACGATGAAGAAGTTGTAGCCCAGCACCACGAACCAGGGAGCGATGTCTCCGACCATCCGGGCTCGGCAGGTGCGCTGCACCACGTAGAATGAGGTCGCAATCAGCACATTGCCGCCGAAGGCGAAGATCACCGCCGAGGTGTGGAGCGGCCGCATCCGGCCGAAGGACAGCCAGGCGGTGTCGAAGTTGAGTGCCGGAAAGGCGAGCTGAAGGGCGATCAGCAGACCGATGGTAAAGCCGGCAATCCCCCAGAACACGGAGGCGATCGTGGCGAACTTCACCGGGCCCATGTTGTAGTTCGGCTTTCCGCCGATGGTCAGCGGGGGAAGCTGCACAGGACGCTCGTAGTACCGATTCACAATCGCGAATACGGCAGCCACGCTTGATGCTGCGAAGAGATAGGCGTGAAAGGCGTATTCAGGCGTATAGGCCTTCGCCGCGATGATGATGCTGAGGAGAGCCAGTGCGGCGAAGGAAAGGGCTGAGCCCATCTCGCCGAAGGTCATTCCTTTTGAGGGTGCTACCGCTTGAGCCATAGGCTTCAACCTTCTGAGAACATCGGCGAGGCCTATGAGCTTCGCCGTCAGCAAATTCGTTTAAGGAAAGGGATGGGAAGGGGCATTGACGCAGATCAAAGCCCCTGGAGAACCCGCGGTCCGACGCGTTACAATGCGCGGGAGTGGCGCTGGGCGCCGCCGTCGAGATAGCGGTCGAAGACGGCACAGACATTCCTGACGAGCGCACGACCGCCTTCTGGAATCGTCAGGCTCAGACCTTGGCGGACGACGAGTCCATCCCCGGCCAGTTCGTCGATGGCGTCGATCTCCGCCTGGAAATCCGATGCGCTCCGGCGGAACTGCGAAGCGATTTCATGGACATCCACCGAAAAGTCGCACATCAGGCGCTCGATGATCGCACGGCGCAGGCGATCATCGTCCGAGAGGGCGATGCCGCGGGCGACCGGGAGCTGGCCCCTCAGGACGGCTTCGCGATAGGCAACGGTCGTCGGGGCGTTCTGGACATAGCCCTGCGGCAGGGATCCGATGGCCGAGGTGCCGAACCCGATCAGTGCCGCCGCATCGTCCGTGGTATAGCCTTGGAAGTTGCGGTGAAGACGTCCTGCCCTTTGCCGGGAGGCCATGGGATCGTCGGGTCTGGCGAAATGATCGATGCCGATCTGAACGTATCCTGCAGCCGTGAAGGCTGCGGCCGCGGCCTCCCGCTGCTCGACCCGGGTGACGGCATCGGGAAGAGACGCTTCGGGCAGGAGCGCCTGATGGCGCTTCATCCATGGAACATGGGCGTAGCCGAACAGCGCGATGCGGTTCGGATTGAGCTTCAGGGCGAGGTCCACGGAGTGCTTGACGCTCTCCACCGTCTGGAACGGCAGGCCGTACATCAGGTCGAGGTTCAAGCCGTTCACACCGGCCTGCCGCAGCCAGGAAGCGACCTGCGCCGTCTGCCCGAACGTCTGGACCCGTCTGATGGTCTCCTGCACCTTGGGGTCGAAGTCCTGAACGCCGAGGCTCGCCCGGCTGAGGCCTGACGCCGCAAGGGCTTCCACGTGCTCCGGCGTGATGGTCCTCGGGTCGATCTCGATCGCAATTTCAGCGTTTGGTTGAACGTTGAAGGCTGCGCCGAGATGGCGCGAGATCCGCTGCAGGTCCTCCGGCGACAGGATCGTCGGCGTTCCGCCGCCCCAGTGGATGTGAGAGACAGCCATACGACCGGGCAGGTGCTGGCCGACGAGGTCGATTTCGCGCTCCAGGCAGTCCACATAGGCGGCGACCGCCTTGTGGCTGCGCGTCACGGCGGTGTTGCACCCGCAATAGAGGCAGAGTTCCGCGCAGAAGGGCACGTGCAGGTACAGGGACAGCGGCCGGCTTCGCTCCAGATCGGCGAGCCAGGACGCATAGGTCTCGGCCGTGATGTGGGGCTTGAAATGAGGCGCGGTGGGATAGCTGGTATAGCGCGGGACGCGCTGATCATAGCGGGCGATGAAATCTGGGGTCATGCCGGGAGCTTGCATGGAAGCCATGACCTCGACGTTGACCTAGATCAAATCTGGCAGATCCCTGGAACGAGATACCGGAAGGACATGTCACCGGGCTCCCATCACGGCCAAGCGGCATAGGAGCTCGTGCTGCCGGCACGCCGGGATTTGGCGCGACGCCGGTACGCGCCCGGCGGCACCCCCACATGCTTCTTGAAGAAGCGGTTGAAGTAGCCTGGATCCTTGAACCCGAGGCTGAAGGCGATCTGCTCGACCGGCACGTCCATCTGCTGAAGGCGCATGCAGGCATCTTGCACCATCCGGTCAAAGACGAGAGAGCGGGGAGGCTGGCCGGCATTGCGGGCGCAGACGGCGTGAAGGCGGTCTTCCGTCACGCCGAGAGCATCGGCATAGCGCGTGATGCTCCAGTGTTCGCGGTACCGAAGCTCGACCAGCTGCCGGAACTGCTGAAGCACATGATGGCCCGTGCCCCGGAGGCCCGCTTCGGCGGACCCGTCCACCTGAGCCATGCGCCAGAGATGCAGGCAGATGAGCGTCACATGGGCCCCGACGATCGCCATCGAACCGCGATCGGGGGCCCGCACCTCCTGCGCGAGGGCCTGGAAGGAATGGCCGATTTCCTCGGCGCGATCCTGCAGGCGCTGGGCTGGGACAAGGGTGATCCGGCTGGTGGTCGAGCGAAGCAAGGCTCCTTCGGGCGCGCCGCTGATCGTTCGGTTCAGGAAATCGTCGTCCACCGACAGCATGTATCCCCTGGCCCCGGCATTGACCCGGACGGTCCATGCGCCGTGGCTCGGAAGCCAGAGGAGGGAGGGGGAGGGCAGCTCCGTGAGCTCCTCTCCCAGGAGGGTGCCTCCGCGGGACAGGATGAGGAAGGCATGCGCGCGTCGCTCTTCCTGGCTTTGCGACAGGACCCATTCCCGCTCCGACAGGGAGGGGGCGATCGGCTCGGCATGGAGGGCGGCCGTCGGAGCAGACCACAGCGTCTCTGCGCGGGTCGAGCGCTGTTGGGGCGAAGCAGATTGCGGATCGCGGCCTTTGGGCATTGCCTGTCGAGTACAATCTTTCGCCAGTTCTGTCCAATTTCCAGGATCGATGGCGGGCGTAAGCTTCGGAAATGACGGGCCGGATCCAAACGAGAGCCCTCGATCACACTGCCTTGGAGGAAACCATGACCGTTCGTTTGACGCGGCGCCATGCCGCCGCCCTGCTGGCTGCCGCAGGCTGCCTTGTCGCCGGGGCCGCTGCCCAGGCCCAGAGCTCGATCAAGATCGGATACGCGATCTCGAAGACCGGCCCGAATACGGGCGGGGCCAGCATCACGACGCTGCCGAACTACCAGCTCTGGGTGAAAGAGGTGAACGCGGCCGGCGGGATCATGCTGTCGGGCAGGCGGGTTCCGGTTGAGATCGTTGAGTACGACGACCGCAGCAACTCGGAAGAGGCCGTGAAGGCGGTCGAGCGTCTCGCCACCCAGGACAAGGTCGATTTCATCCTGCCTCCCTGGAGCACCGGGCTCAACCTGGCGGTCGCCCCCATCATGAACCGCCTCGGCTACCCGCACCTGGCGGTGACCACCAACACCGACCGGGCCCCGGAGCTGGCCAAGCGATGGCCGAACGCCTCGTTCTGGCTCGGGCTGCCGTCCGACATCTCCACCTCCTTCGTGGACCTGCTGACCAGGATGAAGGGCGAGGGCAAGATCGGCGCCAACGTGGCGATGATCAGCGTCTCCGACCAGTTCGGCATCGAGCTGTCGACGGCGGCCCGCAACGCCCTCAAGAAGGCCGGCTTCAACCTCGTCTACGACAAGTCATACCCAGCGGGCACCCAGGACGTGCAGCCGCTTCTGAAGGACGCGATGGCGGCCGATCCCGACACCTTCATCGCCTTCAGCTATCCGCCGGACACGCTCGGCGTGACGGACACCGCGAAGGTGCTCGGCTTCAACCCGAAGGTGTTCTTCGTGGGCGTCGGCACGGCGTTCCCGGTCTACAAACAGCGCTTCGGCGCGAACGCCGACGGGGTTATGGGCATCGGCGGCTGGAACGCGGACTCACCGGCCCTCAAGGACTATTTCAAGCGCCACACCGAAGCGGTCGGGCGGGAGCCGGACCGGTGGGCGAGCTCGATCACCTATGCCAGCCTGCAGGCCTTGCAGCAGGCCATCGAGCGCGTCGGCAAGATCGACCGCGCCGCCGTGATCAAGGAACTCCAGACCGGCACCTTCGACACCGTCATCGGCAAGGTGAAGCTCGAAGGCGGCCTGCTGAAGGACGTCTGGAGCGTGGGCCAGTGGCAGAACGGTGAGTTCTACGGCGTTGCGCCGATGACCAAGGAAGGCGCCCGTCCGGTCGTCGCTCCCAAGCCCGCCTGGAAGCAGTAACCGCCTCTCGCTGGGATTCTCATGCTGATCGTCGACATCCTCATCGGCGGGCTGATCCTTGGCGGCATGTATGCCCTTGTCGCCATGGGCCTCACGCTTCAATACGGCGTCGCGCGGATCATGAACCTCGCCTATGGCGAGGTTCTCATCGCGGCGGCCTTCGCGTCCTACGTGCTCTTCACGACCTTCGCGCTCAGTCCACTCGTCGGGATGCTCCTGGTGCTGCCTGCAGGCTTCGCCGCGAGCTGGCTCATCTATCAGGGGCTGCTGATGCCCCTGGTTCGGCGCGCCAGGACGTGGGATGCCCTCGAGGTCGATTCCATCCTGGCGACCTTCGGCCTGCTCTTTGTCGTGCAGGGCATCGCCTTCGTGTTGTTCGGCGGGCAGTACTACAGCTATTCCTACCTTTCGGTCCCGATCAGCATCGCCGGATCGACGATTGCCGTGAACCGCCTGATCGCCTTCGGTTTCGCGGTCGCCTTGAGCCTCATTCTCTACACGGTGCTGATGCGCACGCGGACGGGAACCGCGATCCGCGCCGTTGCCGTCGATCCGACGGCCGCGAGCCTCGTGGCCATCGACGTCCGCAAGATCGCGGGCCTCGCCTTTGCCCTAGGGGGTGCCATGTGCGCCGCCGGAGGCGTGCTGGTCAGCATGTTCCTGACCTTCAACGCCGCCATGGGCGTCGTCTTCACCATGAAGGCGCTGATCGTCGTCATCATGGGCGGGGTCGGCAATCTCCTCGGGGCTCTCGTCGCGGGCCTGCTGCTCGGCCTCGTCGAAACCTTCGTGGCGCGGCTCGTCGATCCCGGGCTGACCCTTGCCGCGACCTTCATCCTGTTTCTGACGGTGCTGCTCGTGCGCCCGACGGGGCTTTTCGGGAGGGCAGGCCGATGAAATCGAACATGATGCCCGTTCTCGTCGTTGCGGGCGCGCTGCTCGCGCTCGGCCTCGTGCCGTTCCTGGGCTCCAGCTACCATCTGGCCGTCGCCATCGGCATTCTGAGCCATCTCGTGCTCGCGACCGCCTGGGCGCTCTTCTCCGGCACCACCCGCTATGTGTCGCTGGCGACCGTCGCCTTCTTCGGCATCGGCGCCTATACGGTGGCCGTGCTGGGCGAGGTTCTGCCGTGGCCCCTCGTTCTCGCCACCGCAACTGCTGTCGGTACCGCCGTTGCCATCCTGGTCGGCCTGTCGACCCTGCGGCTGTCGGGCGTCTACTTCGTGATCTTCACCTTCGGCCTTGCCGAGCTCATCCGCCAGCTCGTCACCTGGTTCGAGGTGAATGTCAGCCAATCCATGGGGCGCTACGTCTTCATCGACATCACGCAGCAATCGATCTTCTGGCACCTCTTCGCACTGGCCGCTCTCGTTTTCCTGGTCGGGTGGCTCATCCAGCGCTCGCGGCTGGGACTCGCCCTTCGCGTGATCGGGGACGACGAGACGGTCGCGCGCCATTGCGGCATCGACACGACCCGCGCCAAGCTCCTGCTCTTTGCGATCAGCGCCGCCTTCATGACCCTGACGGGCGCCATCATGGCGCCGCGCTGGACCTATCTCGACCCGACCATCGCGTTCAATCCGGTGGTTTCGTTCCAGGTCCTCATCATGGCTCTTCTGGGCGGCGCCCATCGCCTCTGGGGGCCGCTGCTCGGGGTAATCCCGCTCACGATCCTGTTCGAGGTTCTCGGCGCGAACTTCCCGAACTATTTCAGCATTCTCCTCGGCCTCGTGTTCATGCTGATCGTCTATGGCGTGCCCAACGGGGTCGCCGGGCTGATCGAGGGCACGAAGCTGAAGCCGCTCCTGCTCCAGACCAGGAGGCCCGCATGACCGAGCCGCTTCTCCAGGTGGAGGGCCTGACCCGCCGGTTCGGCGGCCTCGTGGCCGTGAACGGGTTGAGCATGAAGGTCGGGCCTTCCGAGATCGTCGGGCTGATCGGACCGAACGGTTCGGGCAAGACGACGGCCCTCAACCTCCTGTCCGGCGCCTTGAAGCCCGATGCCGGTGCGATCCGGCTCGCGGGCAGGGCGATCGCCGGGCTGCCGGCCTACAAGATCACCCGCCTGGGCGTTGCTCGGACATTCCAGCTCGTGCGCGTGCTCCCCTCGCTGGACTGCGCGGAGAACGTGAAGGCGGGACTGGCCTTCCGCGAAACGCCGCTCTGGGGGGAGGTTGCGACGGAGGAGGCGGTTCGGCTGCTGCGCCGGGTCGGTCTTGGCGGCAAGATCGATCACGCCGCGTCCCAGCTGACCTATATCGATCAGAAGCGTCTCGAGCTGGCGCGGGCGCTGGCCCTCGCGCCGAAGCTGCTCCTGCTCGACGAATGGCTGGCCGGCCTCAACCCGTCGGAACTGCAGGACGGCATCGCGTTGATCCATTCGCTGCGGCAGGAGGGGCTCGCGATCATCCTGGTGGAGCACGTCATGGACGCCATCCGCTCCCTGTGCGACCGCTGCGTGGTGATGAGTGCCGGAGCCATGATCGCATCGGGTCCGCCGGCTGCCGTCCTGGCCGATCCCGAGGTCGTCCGGGCCTATCTGGGAGATCCCGATGCTTGAGGTCACGAATCTCACGGTTGCCTACGGGCTTCATCGCGCCCTCGAGCAGGTCGACCTTCGCGTTGGCCGGTCCGAGATCGTCGTCATCCTGGGCGCGAACGGGGCCGGCAAGTCGTCGCTGTTGAAAGCCATCGCCGGGATCGTGCCGTCGCTTCCGGGCAGGCGGATCACCCTGTCGGGCCAGGATCTCTCGTCCCTGCCGCCTCACCGCATCGTCGAGGCTGGGCTGGCGCTCGTGCCCGAAGGGCGCGGGATCTTCGGCGATCTCACGGTGCGGGAGAACCTGCGCCTCGGGGCCTATCCCGAGCGATCCCGCGCGAGCGAGAAGGACATCCTGGAGCGCGTCCTCATCCTGTTCCCCCGCTTGGCCGAGCGTTTCGGCCAGACGGCGCGAACCATGAGCGGCGGCGAGCAGCAGATGGTGGCGATCGGACGGGCGCTGATGTCGAAGCCGGACGTCCTGCTCCTCGACGAACCGTCGCTCGGCCTGTCGCCGCTTATGTGCAAGGAACTGTTCGGCGCGCTCGGTCGCATCCGAGAGAGCGGCGTCAGCGTCGTGCTGGTCGAGCAGAACGCGCGGCAGAGCCTCGCCATCGCGGACCGGGGTTACCTCATCGAGACGGGTCGGATCGTCGGCCAGGGTCGCGCGGCCGATCTGCGCGACGACCCGGCAGTGCGCCGCGCCTATCTCGGCGGAGCGTCCCATGACGGGGCGGCCGCGGCGAGACCTGTGACACCTTCATTCTTCCCATTGAGCTGAACGCGGAGCAGCAGACATGATGGACATCAATCTTCTCATCGACGGCCACGAAATGGCCGCCTCCACGGGCGCTACCTTCGAGCGGCGGGATCCGATCTCCGGCGACGTGGCAAGCCGTGCGGCCGCCGCGAGCGTCGCCGATGCGCAGGCCGCCGCCGACGCGGCGGCTGCAGCGTTCCCGGCCTGGTCGAAGCTCGGGCCGAACGCCCGGCGGGCGATCCTCCTGAAGGCGGCCGATCTGCTCGAAGCCAGGGCTGCGGAATTCGTGAGCCTGATGGCCACGGAGATCGGCGCGACCGCCGGCTGGGCGGGGTTCAACGTGAAGCTCTCGGCCGGCATGCTGCGCGAGGCGGCCTCGCTGACGACCCAAATCACGGGCGAGATCATTCCCTCCGACAAGCCGGGCTGCGTGTCCATGGCGGTGCGCCAGCCGGCCGGAGTCGTTCTCGGCATTGCGCCGTGGAACGCGCCGGTCATCCTGGGCGTGCGCGCCATCGCGACACCGCTCGCCTGCGGCAACACGGTCGTGCTGAAAGCCTCCGAGATCTGTCCCGGGACCCATCACCTGATCGGGGCGGTCCTGCGGGAGGCTGGCCTGCCGGCAGGCGCGATCAACGTGATCACCAACGCGCCCGAGAATGCACCCGAGATCATCGAGGCCCTGATCGCCCACCCGGCGGTGCGCCGGATCAACTTCACGGGTTCGACCAGGGTCGGCCGCATCATTGCGGAAACGGCGGCGCGCTTCCTGAAGCCCGTGCTCCTGGAGCTCGGAGGCAAGGCCTCGCTCGTCGTCCTCGAAGATGCGGATCTCGATGCGGCGGTCGCAGCGTCCGCCTTCGGGGCCTTCATGAACCAGGGTCAGATCTGCATGTCGACGGAGCGCATCGTCGTCGACAACGCGGTTGCGGACGACTTCGTCGCGAAGCTTGCCGCGAAGGCGGAATCGCTCCAGGCCGGCAACCCGCGCCACGGCAACTTCGCCCTCGGCTCGCTCGTGGGCGTGGAAGCCGCACAGCGGATCAGCGGTTTGGTGTACGATGCGGTCTCCAAGGGCGCCAAGCTCCTCGCCGGCGGGCGGGTCGAAGGCACCGTGATGTCCGCGACGGTTCTCGATCACGTCACCCCGGCGATGCGCCTCTATGGCGAGGAGTCCTTCGGGCCGGTCGTCTGCGTCGTCCGGGCGGCAGGCGTCGAGGAGGCGATCCGGATCGCCAACGATACGGAATATGGCCTGTCGGCCGCCGTCTTCGGCCGGGACGTCACGCGGGCCCTCGACGTGGCGCACAGGATCGATTCCGGCATCTGCCACATCAACGGCGCAACGGTGCACGATGAGGCCCAGATGCCGTTCGGCGGCGTGAAGGCGAGCGGTTACGGCCGGTTCGGCGGCAAGGCCGGGATCAACGAATTCACGGAACTGCGCTGGATCACCATCGAGACCGGCCCGCAGCATTTTCCGATCTGAGGAATCGTTCGGCGTTCCTTGCAGCCGCGTCTGCCGCCCTGCGGGTCGGCAGACGACGGGGCGGTCCCGGGTGGAACTTTCGACTGCGCGGCTCGCTTGCCCGGGATGACGCCCTATGTGCGGTAGGGCCCATGCTGCCCGGATGCTGTCAGGAGAGAATTCGTGAAGCCTGTCATCATTGCCGTTGCGATAACCGGATCGGTCCCGCGCAAGAAGGACAATCCGGCGGTGCCGATCACCCCGGCCGAGCAGATCGAGTCGTCCCAGCAGGCCTACGAGGCGGGCGCCGCCCTCGTGCACATCCACGTGCGCAACGACGACGAGACGCCCTCGTCGGATCCGGAACGCTTTGCGGCCGTGCAGGCCGGGGTCGCCCGGCATTGCCCCGGCATGATCGTTCAGTTTTCGACTGGCGGCCGGGGGCGCGATCCGGGCCAGCGCAGCTCCGCCCTCGGGCTTCGTCCCGACATGGCCTCGCTCTCGACCGGCTCCGTGAATTTTCCCACCATCGTCTACGAGAATCACACGGTCCTGGTCGAGGAGATGGCCGGCAAGATGAAGGAGTTCGGCATCCGCCCGGAGATCGAAATCTTCGATCTCTCGCATCTCCATGGCGCAAGGCGCCTCGCCGACAAGGGATTGCTCGACGAGCAGCCGCACATCCAGTTCGTCATGGGCGTGCAGAATGCGCTGCCGGCCGAGGAGCGGCTGCTCGACATCCTTCTCAAGGAAGCCAAGCACCTCTTCCCGAACTGCACCTGGACGGCCGCCGGAATCGGACGGCATCAGGCGAAGGTGATGGACTGGGCGCTTACCCGAGGAGCCGATGCGGTGCGGACCGGGCTTGAGGACAATATCCGTATCACCAGGGAACGGCTCGCCTCCAGTAATGCGGAACTGGTGGAGCATGCGGTGCTGGCGATCGAGCGCCACGGGCACCGCACCGCGACGCCCGAGGAGGCGCGGGCCCTGCTGGGCTGCCGGCCCGTCTCCGTCGTCTAGCGCATCGTGCGGAAAAGTGGATTCGATATTCCGCTTAAACGATGCGCAAATTAGAAAATGAGCATCGGATGGATCCCGAAAGCGGTGTCCACTTTTGGGTCCGAGGCTCTAAAGCATGTAGCGCAGCGACTCGCTCGCCTGACTCAACGCGGGCAGGAACCGCTCCCGCATCTCGTCGGCCGAGACGCGTCCCGCCTGGGCGCTGAGGTTGAGCGCGATCGTCACCTGTCCGTCCTTTTGGATCACCGGAACCGCGATGGAGCGCAGGCCGAACTCGAGCTCCTCGTTCACCAGGGCGTAGCCTTGGGCACGGGTGGCTTCGAGGACGGCGCGGAACTCGGTCTTGTCGGTGACGGTCTTCGGCGTCCGGGCCTCCAGACGCACGCGCTGGAGATAGGCCTCGATCGCGGCCTCGGGCTGGTAGGCCAGGATGGCCCGTCCAAGCGACGTGCAATAGGCGGGGAGGCGGCTTCCCACCCCCAGACCGATGGACATGATGCGACGCGTCGCCGAGCGGGCGATATAGACGATGTCGTCGCCGTCGAGGATTGCGGCAGAACTCGACTCGCCGGTCGCTTCCGAGATCTGCTCGAGAAACGGCTGCACTCGCGTGGAGAGCGAGGCCGACGAGAGATAGGCGTAGCCGAGCCGCAGGATTCGAGGGCTCAAACTGAAATATCGTCCGTCGAAATCCGCGTAGTTCAGCCGGGTGAGCGTCAGCAGGTATCGGCGCGCCGCCGCACGGGTGATGCCGGTGAGCTTGGCCACGTCGGACAGGGTCAGGCGCGGACGGCTGGCATCGAACGCCTCGATTACGAGAAGGCCCTTCTCGAGGCTCGCCACGAAGTCCCGGTCGCTGCCTTGATCCTCGACGTCTCCACCCTGCATCCTGGTCTCCGAACGGGTATGCTGAACTTTGGTAGCCTTGACACCACCTCGGCAAACCGTACTACATGTGCGATATAGCTTTCAATGTTCGCGATGCGCACAATGAGCTAGACGATAGGATGAGAAAACCACGATCCGGCACGTGAGATCGAGGCAGCTCAGAGGGAGGAACGGGATGAAGGTTTCTAAAGGAATTCTCGGAGCCGCCGTCGGCGCTCTGCTGATGGGCTCGGCCCCGGCCTTGGCCGACACGATCAAGGTCGGGATCATCGGTCCCTTCTCCGGGCCCTTCGCGCTCCAGGGCAAGAACTTCCAGGCCGGTGTCGAGGCCTATATGGCGCTCAACGGCAAGACCGTGAAAGGCCACGATATCGAGGTCATCTACCGCGATCTCCCGGCTGCCAACCCGGCGCAGTCCCGTGCCTTGGCCCAGGAACTGGTGGTGAAGGAGAAAGTGCAGTATCTCGGCGGCGTCTATTTCACCCCGGACGCGATGGCGATCACGCCGCTGCTCAAGCAGGCGAACACGCCCCTCGTGATCTTCAACGCCGCGACCTCCGCCATCATGACCCAGTCGCCCCTGGTGGTGCGCACCTCCTTCACGACGGCGCAGACGACGTCGCCGCTGGGCAAGATCGCCGTCGAGCGCGGCGTCAAGAAGGTCATCTCGGCCGTGAGCGATTACGGCCCGGGAGTCGATGCGGAAACGGCCTTCAAGAAGGCGTTCGAGGCTGCCGGCGGACAGGTGGTGGAAGCGATCCGGATGCCGCTCAACACCACGGATTTCAGCCCGATCATGCAGCGCGTGCGCGATTCCGGCGCCGAGGCGGTCTTCGCCTTCCTGCCTTCGGGGCCGACGACGCTGGGCTTCGTAAAGGCCTATAACGAGACCGGCCTGAAGCAGGCCGGGATCAAGTTCTTCGCCCCGGGCGACCTGACGCAGGAATCGGACCTGCCGGCGCTCGGCGACGGAGCCGTCGGCCTGCTCACCACCTTCCATTACGCGGTCTCGCACGACAGCCCCGAGAACAAAAAATTCGTCGAGGCTGCCACCAAGGCCATCGGCGGAGCCGATCAGCTCTCCTTCCCGTCTGTGGGCGCCTATGACGGCATGCACGTGATCTACAAGATGATCGAGGCGACGGACGGCAAGCAGGACGCGCAGAAGGCCGTGGACGCCGTGAAGGGCCTGTCCTGGACGAGCCCGCGCGGCCCGGTGAGCATCGACGCCGAGACCCGTCACATCACCGAGAACATCTATCTGCGTGAAGTCGTGAAGGGTCCGGACGGCAAGACCTACAACAAGGAAATCCAGACCTTCCCGAACCAGAAGGATCCTGGCCTCGCCACCCAGTAGGCGAGGGAGACCAACACTCCAGAAGACGCGGCCTCTCCATGCCGCGTCTTCCCATCAACCGATCAGCCACGGGTCCGGGATCCCCCATGCAGACCGTTCTCAGCATCGCGATCGACGCCTTTGCTTACGGCATGGCTCTGTTCATCATCTGCATCGGCCTGTCGCTCACGATGGGCCTGATGCGGGTGGTGAATCTGGCGCACGGTGCCTTCGCGATGATCGCGGGCTACATCGCTTCCTACGCGGCACGCGATCTCGGGCTGGGATATGCGGTGGCCATCTTCCTGGCGATCATCGGCACCGTGATCATTTCGATTCCCCTGGAGCGTCTGCTCTATCGCCGGATCTACGGCAGGCCCGAGCTGACCCAGGTGCTCATGACCATCGGCATCACCTTCTGCGTCATCGGCATCACCAACTACTTCTTCGGCCCGACCCTGAAGACCATTCCGTTGCCCGGCAGTCTGAGCCAGCCGGTGGATGTGGGGTTCAAGACAATTGCCGCACACCGGCTCTTCGTCATGGCCTGCGGCGTCATCGTGGCGGGCGGGCTCTGGTTCCTGATCGAGAAGACCGACTTCGGCATCAAGCTCAGGGCGACTGTGGACAATGCCGCAATGGCCGATGCGCTCGGCGTGCGCACGCAGGTGGTCTACGCCATCAGCTTCGCCATCGCTATCGGGCTCGCGGCCCTGGGAGGCGTCGTCGGCGCCGAGTTCCTGCCCATCGAGCCCTATTATGCGCTGCGCTACATGGTGACCTTCCTGGTCGTCGTCTCGGTCGGTGGTGCGGGCTCGATTCCCGGTGCCGTGGTGGCCTGTCTTCTGCTCGGTGCGGTCGATACGACCGGCCGCTACCTGATGCCCGAATTCGGCAACTTCTTCTTCTATGCCGCCGTGATCGCCATCGTGTGCGTGTTTCCGCGCGGTTTCTTCGGAAGGGCCCAGTAACGTGCAGGTCATCGCTCATACGGAGAGAGTTGCGGCCCCGGCGTCCGCCGGAAACCGGTGGCGGCGTGACGTGATCGGCGTGAGCCTCATCGTCGCCGCGGGCCTCGCGGGATACTGGCTGTTCCCGGACAACCTGGCGCTCCTGACCCGGGTGATTGCGGTGGCGCTTCTCGTTCTTTCGATCGATCTCATCACCGGATATTGCGGCGTCGCAACTCTGGGGCAGGCGGCACTCTTCGGTGCCGGCGCCTATGCGGCCGGCATCGCCTGCGTGAACGGCGTCACCGAGCCGCTGACCCTCGTCCTCATCGGGGCCGTCGCCGGGTCGGCGGCCGGGCTCCTCATGGGCACGATCATGCTGCGCGCCCATGGCCTGGCCCAGCTCGTGCTTTCCATCGCTATCGTCCAGCTCTTCCACGAGGCGGCCAACAAGGCGTCGGCCTATACGGGCGGCAGCGACGGGTTGGCCGGCCTGACGGTGAGCCCGCTCTTCGGCGTGTTCGAGTTCGATCTGTGGGGACGGACGGCCTATCTCTTCGGGCTCGCCCTGCTCGTCGTGGTGTTCGTCGTCCTGAAACTCATCGTGGCCTCGCCCTTCGGCATGCTGTGCCGGGGCATCAAGCAGGATCCGATCCGGATCCGCGCCATGGGCTCCTTCGTGTTTCCGGTGCTGTTGAAGATGTTCGTGATCTCAGGTGCGGTGGCCGGCATGGGCGGAGCGCTCGCGGCGATCTCCACCCAGGTGGTCGGCCTCGACAGCGTCAGCTTCGAGCTGTCGGCGAACGCGCTGGTGATGCTGGTGCTCGGCGGGCTCGGGACCCTCTACGGCGCCCTGGTCGGCACGGTGATCTTCATGGGTTTCGAACACATCGTGTCGGCCATCAACCCGTTCCACTGGATGACCATGGTCGGCGCGCTGCTGATCGCGGTCGTGCTCGCGGCTCCCGGCGGCCTGAGCGGCGTTCTCGAAAAGGTCTCCGGGGCCGGCAAGCGCGTGAGGACGGGAGGCCGGGGATGAGCGATCTGTTTCGCGTCGAGGGCCTGACCAAGAATTTCGGCGGCCTCGCGGTCAGCCGGGACATCTCGCTGTCCCTGCCGGCCGGCGAGCGGCTGGCTCTCATCGGGCCGAACGGTGCCGGCAAAACGACCTTCGTCAATCTGGTGACCGGGCAGCTCCAGCCGAGTGCCGGTCGGGTCGTTCTCAACGGAGAGGATGTCACGGGTCTTCGAGCCGTGCAGCGCGTCCGTAAGGGGCTTGTGCGCACGTTCCAGGTGACACGGCTCTTTTCCGAGATGACGCCGGAGGAGCATGTGACGCTCACCGTGCTGCAGCGGGAAGGAAAGGCATCCCGAATTCTCAGCCGCTTCACGGGCACTCCCGAAGTGGCCGGGGAGGTGGAGGGCATTCTCTCCACGCTGGGATTGCTGGATGTGGCGCGGCGAAAAGTCGGCGAGATCGCCTATGGCCAGCAGCGCCTGCTGGAGATCGGCATCGCGCTCGCGCTCCGGCCGAAGGTTCTGCTGCTCGACGAACCGGCGGCCGGCGTGCCGTCGAGCGATACGCCGAGGATCGAACAGGCGCTGGAGCGACTGCCGCCGAGCCTCGCTGTGCTGATGATCGAGCACGACATGGATCTCGTGTTCCGCTTCGCCAGGCGCGTGGTCGTGCTGGCCGCGGGCGAGATCATCTTCGAAGGGCTTCCGACGGAGGTTGCCGCCAACGAAAGGGTCCGTGAGGCCTATCTGGGGAACTATGCCCATGCCCGCAGCGTCGCTTGATGTCCGTGGATTGAGCGCGGGCTACGGCCCGACAATCGTCCTGGAGGACGTGTCCTTCTCCGTGCCCTCCGGCGCGCGCCTGTCCATTCTCGGCCGCAACGGCATGGGCAAGACGACGCTGCTCTCGACGCTCATGGGCATGAACCGGCGCTACGGGGGCGAGATCTTGGTCGGCGGGGCCGACGTGTCGTCCTTGAAGAGTTCCGAGCGCGCCCGCAGGGGCATCGGTCTCGTGCCGCAGACCCGGGACATCTTCCGGTCCCTGACGGTTGAGGAGAACCTGATCGTCGGCGTGAAGGACCGGCCCCGGAGCGTCGTCCAGGAAGCCTACGACATGTTTCCCCGATTGCACGAGCGGCGGAACAATCTCGGTTGGCAATTGTCCGGCGGCGAGCAGCAGATGCTTTCGACCGCACGAACCATCCTCGGCCGTCCGTCCGTCCTGCTCCTGGACGAACCGCTCGAGGGCTTGGCCCCCGTGATCTGCGAGGAGCTCATGGCAGCCTTCACGCGCCTTGCCTCCAGTGGCGCGATGACGATCCTGCTCGTCGAGCAGCGCCTGGAGAGCGCCCTCGATTTCGCGGAATCGGTCCTGATCCTGGAGCGTGGGCGGATTGCCTGGCAGGGGACGAGCGAGGCCCTGCGCGGCGATCAGGGCTTGGTTGAGCGCTATATCGGCGTCGGCTCGCTGCATTGAGGTGAGGCATGGCATTCGTACGCGTCAACGGGATCGTTCTGCACCATCAGGTGATCGGACAGCCGCATGGGCCGGTTCTCGTCTTCGTCAATTCGCTGGGAAGCGATTTTCGCATCTGGCAGGAAGTCGTGCCGGCCTTCACGGACCGCTTCCGGGTGGTTCTCTACGACAAGCGCGGACACGGCCTCTCCGATGCGCCGCCTGCGCCCTACACGATCGACGACCACACGGACGATCTTCTGGCTCTTCTCGATCACCTGAAGGTCGACGGGGCCGCCTTCATCGGCCTCTCGGTCGGCGGCATGATCGGGCAGCGCATCGCCGCGCGAGCGCCCGAGCGCGTCCGGGCGCTCGCGCTCTGCTGCACGGCGGCGAAGATCGGAACGCCGGAACTCTGGGCAGAGCGGATCACGACGGTCGAGGACACCGGCATCGAGCCCATCGCCGACAATGTCCTTCAGCGCTGGTTCACGCCCTTGTTCCGCGAGACGCGCCAGGACGAGGTTGCCGGCTGGCGCAATATGCTGGTTCGCACCCCGGACCATGGCTACGCCGGAACCTGCGCGGCGATCCGCGACGCCGATCTGCGGCCGGATGCCGGCCGGATCAAGGCTCCGACTCTCTGCGTCGCCGGCGATCAGGACGGCTCGACGCCGGCAGACGTGGTCAAGAGCACGGCGGATCTCATTCCCGGCGCACGTTTCGCGCTGATCGACGGGGCAGGGCACATTCCCTGCGTCGAGAAGCCCGCCGTGCTGTCGCAACTCATCACCCAGCATCTTCAGGAGGCGGGACTTGTCTGAGAACGAGCAGAGCGAACGCTACAAGGCGGGCATGGCGGTGCGCCGTCAGGTGCTCGGCGACGCCCATGTGGACCGGGCGACCGCGCAGATGACCGAATTCGATGCCGATTTCCAGACCTTCATCACCGAGGGCGCCTGGGGTTCCGTGTGGTCGCGGCCGGGTTTCACCAAGCGCGAGCGCTCCATCGTGACCATCGCGCTCCTGGCCGCGCTCGGGCAGGACGACGAGGTCGCCATGCATGTGCGCGCCACGCGCAACACGGGCGCGACCAAGGAGGACATCAAGGAGGCGTTGCTGCACGTCGCCGTCTATGCCGGCGTGCCGGCGGCGAACCACGCCATCAAGATCGTCAAGAAGACCTTTGCGGACATGGAAGCCGGTTCGGAGCAGGGGCCGCACGGCGGATCCAAGAGGAGCGAACATGACTGACAACGGCCAATATTTCCAGCGTGACCGGACCTGGCATCCGCCGGCCTTCACGCCCTCCTACAAGACCTCGGTGCTGCGCTCCCCGCAGCA
This sequence comes from Microvirga sp., assembly GCA_035944695.1. Taxonomy (GTDB): domain Bacteria; phylum Pseudomonadota; class Alphaproteobacteria; order Rhizobiales; family Beijerinckiaceae; genus Microvirga. Next base: position 25,767 of record DASZBB010000021.1, read on the forward strand.
GCCGCTCATCTCGCTCGAGAATACGCTCTCGGAGATGACCGGCCCCGTCTTCGGGCATTCCAAGATCGGACCCTTGGACAATGATCTCATCCGCAATTACGCGCAGACGGGCGAGGCTATCGGACAGCGCATCATCGTCTATGGCCGCGTGCTCGACGAGAACGCCCGGCCCGTTCCCGGCGCCCTCGTCGAGTTCTGGCAGGCCAATGCGGGCGGACGCTACCGCCACAAGAAGGAAACCTATCTCGCCGCCATCGATCCCAATTTCGGCGGCTGCGGCCGCATGATCACCGATGAGGAAGGGCGCTACTGGTTCCGCACCATCAAGCCAGGCGCCTATCCGTGGCCGAACGGCGTCAACGACTGGCGACCGGCGCATATCCATTTCTCGATTTTCGGGCATGCCTTCGCGCAGCGTCTGATCACCCAGTGCTATTTCGAGGGCGATCCGATGATCTGGCAGGACCCCATCGCCATGACGGTGCCCGACAGGGCCGCCGTCGAGCAGCTCGTCGCTGCGCTCGACCGGCAGAATACCCTGCCGATGGATTCGCTCGCCTATAAATTCGACATCGTCCTGCGCGGCCGCCGCTCGACCATGTTCGAGAACCGCATGGAGGGGAACTGATGGTTCAGAAGCTCGATTTCCTGAAGGAGACCCCCTCCCAGACGGCGGGTCCCTATGTCCATATCGGCACGAACCCGAACTGGGTGGAGATCACCGGCGTCTGGAACGAGGATCTCGGCCTGGCGCTGGTGGGTCCGGAGACCAAGGGCGAGCGCATCATTGTGAAGGGCCGCATCTTCGACGGAGCCGGAGATCCCTTGCGGGACGCGCTCGTGGAGATTTGGCAGGCCGATGCGGACGGGCTCTACAACAGCCCCGAAGAGACCCGCGGCACGGCCGACCCCAATTTCGTCGGCTGGGGACGCCAGCCCTGCGACGGCACGACTGGCGAATACCGCTTCGAGACGATCAAGCCCGGCCGCGTGCCCTTCCGGGACGGGCGGATGATGGCGCCGCATATCACGGTCTGGATCGTGGCGCGGGGCATCAATATCGGGCTGCACACGCGCATGTATTTCTCCGACGAGGAGGCGGCCAATGCCGAGTGCCCCGTCCTGGCGCAGATCGCCCGCAAGTCGCGTATCCCGACCCTGATCGCCACCCGTGGCGAGGAGAACGGATTGCCAGCCTACACCTTCGACATCCACCTGCAGGGTGAGAAGGAAACCGTGTTCTTCGACATCTGAGTGCCGACCTGAGAAGCATATCATGGCCAAGTTCCAGAGCCTCAAGGAGGCCGTTGCCGAGAACCTGCGCGAAGGCGATACCGTCGCCTTCGAGGGGTTCACCCACCTCATTCCCCATGCGGCCGCCCATGAGGTGATCCGCCAGGGGATCAAGGATCTCACCCTGATCCGCATGACCCCCGACATCATCTACGACCAGATGATCGGCATGGGTCTGGTGAAGAAGGTGATCTTCTCCTATGCGGGCAATCCCGGCGTCGGCCTGCTGCGCCGCATGCGCGACGCCATCGAGAACGGCTGGCCGCGCGCCATCGAGACGGTGGAGCACAGCCACGCCGCTATGGCCAACGCCTACGAGGCGGGCGCCGCGGGCTTGCCTTGCGCGGTGTTCCGCGGCTATCGCGGTGCGGGTCTCAAAGAGGTCAATCCGTCCATCAAAAGCGTCACTTGCCCCTTCACCGGCGAGGAGCTCGCCGCCGTGCCGGCGCACCGCCCGGACGTGGCCGTCATTCATGCCCAGAAGGCAAGCAGGCGCGGCGACGTGCTGGTGGAAGGCATCATCGGCGTGCAGAAGGAGGCGGTCCTGGCGGCCAAGCGCTCGGTGGTGACCGTCGAGGAGATCGTGGAGGATTTCGACGATCTTCACCCGAACCTCTGCGTGCTGCCGCATTGGACCGTGACGTCGATCGCGCACGTACCAGGCGGGGCGCATCCATCGTACACGCACGGCTATTACGACCGAGACAACGCCGCCTATCTCGATTGGGACAAGATATCGGCCGACCGCGACCTCTTCACCGCCTGGATGAAGGAGAACGTGCTCGACAAGGGCCCCGAGATATTCGCCGAGCGCGTGAAGGGATTGTAAGGATGACCAGCCTCTCGGACTTCACACCCAACGAGATGATGACCATCGCGGCGGCCCGCGCATTGTCCAATGACGACGTCTGCTTCGTGGGCATCGGCGCGCCTTCGGCCGCCTGCAACGTGGCGCGGCTGACCCATGCGCCGGACATCACCCTGATCTACGAGAGCGGCACGATCGGCACGGCGCCGAACGTGCTGCCTCTCTCCATCGGCGACGGCGAGCTCTGCGAGACCGCCGTCACGACCGTCTCGGTGCCGGAGATGTTCCGCTACTGGCTGCAGGGCGGGCGGATCTCCATCGGCTTCCTGGGCGCCGCCCAGCTCGACCGCTTCGGCAACATCAACACCACCGTGATCGGCGACTACCACAAGCCCAAGGTGCGCCTTCCCGGCGGCGGCGGCGCGCCCGAGATCGCCACCTCCTGCAAGGAGGTGTTCATCACCATGAAGCAGGCGACCCGCGGCATGGTGGAGAAGATCGACTTCTACACCTCCTTCGGCCACGGCGAGGGCGGCAACCATCGCGAGCGCCTCGGCATCACCACCAAGGGGCCGACGCTCCTGATCACGGATCTCGCGATCTGGAAGCCGGATCCCGAGACCAAGGAATTCACCGTGGTGTCGATGCATCACGGCGTGACCCGCGATAAGGTGCAGGAAACCTGCGGCTGGAAGGTGCGATTCTCCGAGCGCCTTGAGGAAACGCCTCCGCCGTCCGAACTCGAACTCACCACCCTGCGCGAGCTTCAGGCCCGGACCGAGAAAGCTCACGGCGGCAAGAAGGGGACCTGAGATGCGTGAAGCCTATATCTGCGCCTATGTGCGCACGCCCATCGGCCGCTACGGCGGCTCCCTGTCCAGCGTGCGGGCCGATGATCTCGCGGCCGTTCCCCTGAAGGCGCTGCGGGAGCGCCTGCCGAATCTCGACTTCGAGGCCGTCGACGACGTGATCTACGGCTGCGCCAACCAGGCGGGCGAGGACAACCGCAACGTCGCCCGCATGGCCGTGCTGCTTGCAGGGCTTCCCGGCTCGATCCCGGGCACCACTATGAACCGCCTCTGCGGATCGGGCATGGACGCGGTCATCGCGGCGGCCCGCGCGATCAAGGCCGGCGAGGCGGAGATCATGATCGCGGGCGGCGTCGAATCCATGTCGCGCGCGCCCTTCGTGATGCCGAAGGCGGACACGGCCTTCTCGCGCAATGCCGAGATCTACGACACTACCATCGGCTGGCGCTTCATCAATCCGCTGATCAAGAGCCAATACGGCGTCGATTCCATGCCGGAGACCGGGGAGAATGTGGCGGCGGATTTCAACGTCTCCCGCGAGGACCAGGACGCCTTCGCCCTGCGCTCGCAGAAAAAAGCCGCCGCAGCCCAGGCCAACGGGCGCCTGGCGCAGGAGATCGTGCCGGTCACGATCCCGAAGCGCAAGGGCGACCCAGTCGTCGTCGACAAGGACGAGCATCCTCGCGGCGACACCACCATCGAGCAGCTGGCAAAGCTCCCGACGCCGTTCCGCAAGGACGGCACGGTGACGGCCGGCAACGCTTCCGGCGTCAACGACGGCGCGGCGGCCCTGATCGTCGCCTCGGAGGAGGCGGTTCGGAAGTTCGGGCTTGAGCCCATTGCCCGCGTTCTCGGCGGTGCCACGGCAGGCGTCGCGCCGCGCATCATGGGCATCGGACCGGCTCCGGCCACGAAGAAGCTCTGCGCCCGGCTCGGCCTCAAGCCCACGGACTTCGACGTGGTGGAGCTGAACGAGGCCTTCGCCAGCCAGGGCATCGCGGCCCTGCGGGAACTCGGCATCCCGGAGGACGCCGAGCACGTCAACCCGAATGGCGGCGCCATCGCGCTCGGCCATCCGCTCGGCATGTCGGGTGCGCGCATTACCGGCACGGCCGCTCTGGAGCTCAAGCTGAAGGCTAAGAAGCGCGCGCTCGCCACCATGTGCATCGGCGTTGGGCAGGGCATCGCCGTCGCCCTCGAAGCCGTATGACGCGAGATCCACGATGACACGTACGCTCCCGCATCCCGTCCTGCAGGCCCTCGTCGGCGACGAGGAGGCGGGGGCGTTCTTTTCCAACGAGGCCGAACTCTCGGCCATGCTGCGGGTCGAGGCCGCTCTTGCTGATGCAGAAGCCAAAGTTGGCCTGATCGATGTAGCGGCCGCACGGCGGATCGCGGAGGTCTGCGGCAGCTTTCAGGCGGATTGGACCAAGCTCTCGGAAGGCTTGGCCCGGGACGGCGTGATCGTCCCGGACCTCGTCAAGCAGCTGCGTGCCGCCGTCGGCGAGTCTTATGGCAAGTCGGTCCACCTGGGCGCCACCAGCCAGGACATCATCGATACGGCGCTCATCCTGCGCCTGAAAAGCGTCACCGAAATCCTCGGGCGGCGTCTCGATACGCTGATCCACTCACTCGATGGATTGAAGCGGCGCGATGGCGCGGTGCGCCTCATGGCGCATACCCGAATGCAGCAGGCGCTTCCGTTCACGGCGGCGGACAAGATCGATACGTGGATTCAGCCCCTGGAGCGGCACCGTGATGCCTTGCAGAATCTGGCGCCGCGCCTCCTCGTTCTCCAGCTCGGCGGTCCGATCGGCACGCGCGGTGAATTGAAGGATCGCGGCGATGCGGTGGCCGATGCCATGGCCGGGATTCTGGAGCTGGGCTTTGCTCCGTCCTGGCACTCGCAACGGGACAGGATCGGCGAGTTCGGCTCCTTCCTGTCACTGCTCGCCGGTACCCTCGGCAAGATCGGGCAGGACATCGCCCTGCTGGCGCAGAACGAGGTCGGCGAGGTGCGGCTCGCTACGGGCGGCGGCTCCTCGGCCATGGCGCATAAATCCAATCCGGTTCCGGCCGAGGTGCTGGTGACGCTCGCCCGCTTCAATGCCGGGATGCTTGGCATCCTGCATCAGGCCCTGGTGCATGAAAACGAGCGTTCCGGGGCGGCCTGGACGCTGGAGTGGATGGTGCTGCCGCAGATGGTCGTTTCCACAGCGGCAGCTTTGAGCCGCGCCCAGACCCTCGTCACAGGCATAAGCTTCGTGCCCGGGACGGTAGCGGACCACTAGATCTGCTCAGGCATCTCCGACGATGACGGTGATCCGGCCGGAGCCGCCGCAATCCGGACATGGCTTCTCCCCAACGTTGCCGGATCCGTTGCAGGTCTGACAGATGTTCTCTCCGGTCTGCCTGGTGCCCGGCACATCCTCGTCGCCGGGATTTTTTCGGTCCGTGTCGGCCATGACGTATCTCCTTGGGTCTGTAACGCCACGGAGCCGTTCGGGTTCGTCGGTCAGACCATCGTGCTCTGCTGCATGGCCCGGAAGGCGAGAGGCGGAAATCCTGTCCTCTGCTTGAAGAAGCGTGTGAAATAGGCCGGGTCGTCGAAGGCGAGGGCCAGCGCGATCTCCTTGGCGCTCAAGCTCGTGAAGGTCAGGTACCGCTTGGCCTCGAGAATGACGCGTTGATGGATGACCCCGAGCGCCGTGTCTCCAAGGTGCTCCCGGCAGATGCGGTTGAGATGGGGTGGCGTCACGCCGAGCCTTCGGGCATAGGCCTCGATCGGCTGATTGCTGCGGAAATCCCGATCGACGAGCTCGCGGAAGCGCAGCGCGTGCTGGAGAGCGCGGCGTCCGGGGTTCGGAGGGCCTGCTCCTTGTGCCAAGCCCCTGAGTCGATGGAGCGCGATCAGGATGAGCGTCAGGCGGGCCTGAATGGCCTCCGAACGTCCGGGTCGGCGCCCGGCGAACTCGTCAGCAAGAGAGCCGATATCTGCACCCAAGGTGCGGGCAGCATCCTCGTGCGTGTTGAGACGGATCACCTGGACCGACCGAAAAGTCTCCCGCACGCCATCCATATCGGCGAGAACGTGAGACAGACGGCTGTCGAAAAGGGTCAGGACCGTTCCCTGCACGTTGGGCGAGAACGTGTAGCCGTGCACTGTCATCGGGGGCAGAGCAACGAGCGCGGGGGCGGTCAGGCTCATGCTGCGGCCGTCGACAACGATTTCGGCCGTGCCGCTGGCGAGGTGCAGGATCTGAAACAGCTTCTCATGCCGGTGCGGCAAAATCCTGTAATTGTGCAAGCGACTGCGGGCCTGAATGGTCTCGCAATGGATCCAGTCCGCTGCGGGATCATCTTGGGTTTCGCCATAGAGTGCATAAGTTGGAATGTCGCCGATGGCCAAGATCGATCAATCCGTTGTGCATCATGGAATGTTCGAATTGTCCAATCCGATGCTTGCTTTGTCTATTGGCCCTTCGACGAGCAGGGTTCATTCTGCGCTCAGAAAGAGGCGGCCTGACCGCCAGTTCGGAGGACATCGCACATGCGGACCAAGGTCGCCATCATCGGTGCGGGGCCCGCCGGGCTTCTGCTGGGACGTCTCTTGGACAAGGCCGGAATCGAAACCGTCATCCTCGAACGACGCAGCCAGGAATACGTGCTCGGGCGCATCCGCGCCGGCGTCCTCGAACAGGGCACGGTGGAGCTTCTGGAGAAGGCCGACGTCAGCGAGAGGCTGCATGCGGACGGCCTGGTTCACGACGGTGTCGAGTTCTGCTTCGACGGCGACAGGCACCGTTTCGATTTCCGCGAGCTGATCGGCAGGACGGTGACCGTCTACGGGCAGACGGAGGTCACCCGCGACCTCATGCAGGCGCGCGACGCCTCAGGCGCGACGACGATCTATGAAGCAGAGAACGTCTCGCTCCATGGTTTCGACGGCGACAGACCGACAGTGCGCTACGTCAAGGACGGCGTCGAGCACGAACTCGCCTGCGACTTCATTGCGGGGTGCGATGGGTACCACGGTGCGTCCCGCGCCAGCGTGCCTGAAGGCTCCATCCGGACCTTCGAGCGGGTCTATCCCTTCGGCTGGCTTGGCATCCTCGTCGACAGACCGCCGGTGGCAGAGGAGCTGATCTATGCGCACAACGAGCGCGGTTTCGCTCTCTGCTCCATGCGCTCGCATACCCGCAGCCGCTACTACGTCCAGGTTCCGGCCAACGAAAAGGTCGAGGAATGGTCGGACGACCGGTTTTGGGACGAACTCCGCCGGAGGGTCGACGCGGAAACCGCCGACAATTTGGTGACGGGTCCTTCCATCGAGAAATCCATCGCACCATTGAGGAGCTTCGTGGCCGAGCCGCTGCGCTTCGGGCGCCTCTTCCTGGCAGGCGATGCCGCCCATATCGTCCCGCCGACGGGTGCCAAGGGGTTGAACCTCGCGGCGAGCGATGTCGGTGCTTTGGCCGAAGCCCTCATCGAGTACTACACCGAACGGTCTTCGGCAGGGATCGACGGCTATTCCGCCCGCGTGCTCTCGCGGATCTGGAAGGCCGAGCGGTTCTCCTGGTGGATGACCTCGATCCTCCATACCTTTCCGCACACCGATACCTTCAGCCGCCGGATCCAGCGGGCGGAGTTCGACTATCTCAGGAGTTCGGAAGCCGCCGCGCGGTCATTGGCAGAGAATTATACGGGGCTCCCGATTTGAGGTTCTGAGCGGGAATGGAACCTTCTCCCGTCCCCACCGGCTTTGTGCCAGTGATCCCGCTTATCTGGAGCGCCGCGCTCTACAGATCGGGATGGCCGGGACAAGCCCGGCCATGACGTGGAGAATGTTCCATCGCACAAGCGAAGCGAGCGAAGATTTTTCGCTCCAGCGCTCGGTTGAACACCTACGACCCACCGGACTTGGCAAAGCTCTCGTGGCGATCGGCAATAGCGCTGGCAAGGGAGCCGTCCAGTCCGAGTTCCTCGATCATGAGGCTGGCTTCGCGCATTTCCGCCGCGCGCCGGATGCCGTGCTGGCGCACGCGGGACATCATGACCTTTGCCACGTTCTCCCAGTCCATGCCCGGATAGGAAGCCTTCAGGCTCGCCAGGACAGCGGGCATTACCCCCGCCTTTTCTGAAGCCAGCGTGAAATCGACCATGAGGGCTTCCATGCCCTTGATCACGATGCTGCGGCACAGCTTCGTGGCGGACGCGGTTCCGATCTCGGTGCTGACGGGCGTGATCTTCATGCCGAGGTCGTTGAGGCGCGCCGAAATCTCTTCGGCTTTCTCACCGCCGCTCAAAATTGGAACTTCGATCCCCGGCTCCTTGACCGGGGCCATCACGGCAAACTCGATGAAGTCCGCGCCTTTCTCCCGAACGGGTCTCGCCACCCGCTCCTTGGTGGCGGGAGACACGGAGTTGAGGTCGATATAGACCTGGGACGCCTGAAGGTGCGGAGCGACCTGTTCCACGGCCGTGACGGCGGAATCGGCGGTCACCGCCGAGATCACGAAATCGGCGCGGCAGGCATCCGCTGCACCGTCGGCGGCATGAACACCCGCCTCCGCAGCACGCTGCCGCAGCTCCGATCCTTTGCGGGGATCGTCGAAGAGGATGTCATAGACTCTGACCCTCACGCCCGGCCTGCTCGCAAGCTGACGGGAGAAAAGCTGTCCGACTTCTCCGTAGCCGATGAAGGCGATCTCAAGGCTCATGTACTCGCACCGCTCTGCAGGGGACTGGCGTGATTGTCAGTCTTCATCCTTGTATTCGACATAGGTCAGACCCGCCTGCGCCAGCGGCTCTCGCATCTTATAAAGATCCAGGCCGAGAACGCCCGAGGCGAGGGTCTCGCGCTTGGATCCCTCATTGGCGACCCGGGCTTCGCCCGCGACCGCAACGGCTTCGGCCTCCTTGCGCGGCACCACCACGATGCCGTCGTCATCGGCCACGATCACATCGCCGGGCTTTACCAGGGCACCCGCGCAGACGACCGGGACATTGACCGATCCGAGGGTCGCCTTCACCGTCCCTTTCGCGGAAATGGCCCGCGACCAGACGGGAAAGCCCATCTCCGTCAGGGTCTTCACGTCGCGCACGCCGGCATCGATCACGAGGCCGACCACGCCACGCGCCTTCAAGGATGTTGCCAGCAGATCGCCGAACATGCCGTCCGTGTTGTCGGCCGTCACGCCGACGACCAGGATATCGCCCTGTTTGCATTGCTCCACGGCCACGTGGATCATCCAGTTGTCGCCCGGCTGGGCCAGCACGGTCACGGCGCTGCCGGCGACCTGGGCCCCATTCCAGATCGGCCGCATGTACGGCTTCATCAGGCCGACACGTCCCATGGCCTCATGGGTCGTTGCGGTGCCGAGTTCCGCAAGTCGGTCGACTATCGACCGGTCGATGCGCGGCGTATTGGTGACGACGACGGGCTTCATGCCAATTCCTCGACGATCTGGGGGAAGATGCGCTGGTAGGCTTCGCCATAGGTCATGGCCCGCCCGGAATTGCGGCCGCCCTGCATGCCGCGGTTCAGGGCCACCCGGGTATAGTATTCCCACAGGTGCTTCTGGGCCGCCAGGATCTCGAAGGCCTTGCGCTTCGTCTCCCACACGTCGTCGATGTTCAGAATCACGTTTGGCTTGTAGTTGCACTGCTCGGGCTGATGCGGCTCGAACAGGAACACCGGCGGCGCATTGTAGGTGAGGTCCGGGTTCGGCTTGTGGCCGGCGGCCTGCGCGATGATGCGCGCTTCCTGCGCAAAGCGCGTCGCCTCCGGATGGTCCACGTTGTACGGATCCTCCAGGGAATGGGTGAGCACGAAGGAAGGTTTGAGCTCGCGGTAGACGTCCACGAGCCGGTCGAGCATTTCGGGGGTCGTGTGGAGCGGGTAGTCGCCGGCATCGAAGAACTCGATTTCGGATCCGAGCGTTTCGGCGGCGCGCTCGGCCTCCTCGCGTCGCTGCGCCTTCACGTCGGCAAGCGACACGTCGCCCTTCTTCCAGGCCCACTGGCTTTCGCCGCGCTCCCCGAAGGAGAGGCAGACGATCTTCATGCGATAGCCCTTCTTGGCATGCAGGGCGATGGCGCCGCCGGCGCGCCATACGAAGTCACCGGGATGAGCGGTGACGACAAGTCCGGTCTTTCCAGTACTCATGCTATCCTCGACGAGAAGAGTTGATCAGGCGGCGTTTCGATCGGCTTCGAGCGATTGCGCCAGGGCCTCGTGCGCAAAGGCATAGCCCTCGAAGAGCAAGCGCGCGGTGCGCAGCAGACCCGCCTTCTCCACGATGGGGCTCTCTTCAGTTCCGCCGACTTCGATCACGACGCTGAACTCGCCGGTCGGATGCTCCACCGACAGCGTTTTCTCCCGCCCAGGCGGGATCTTGGCCACCCGAGCCGCCGGAGATCCGGGCAGCACGCAGGCGGTTGCCACGGTTACGGCAGCGAAGACGCCGATGGAGGCGTGGCATTCGTGGGGGATGAAGCTGCGGGTGCACACATGCCCGCCGGCCGCGGGCGGCGCGACCAGCGCCATCTTGGGCACGACCTTGGACGAGACGTCGCCCAGCCCCATGAGCCGGCCCGCCTCAAGGCGGATTTCCTCAAGGCGTGCTTTCAGTTCCGTGTCCTTGTCGAGGACGTCGCGCGGCTCGTATCCCGTCCGGCCGACGGACGCGGCTTCGAGCACCACGACGGGCATGCCGTTGTCGATCAGGGTCACCTCGACGCCAGCGACGCGGTCGACGGCATGTCCCGTCGGCAGCAGCGAGCCGCAGACGGAGCCGGCCGCATCCAGGAACTCGACCGCGATCGGCGCGGCCGTTCCCGGCACACCGTCTATGCGCGCATCGCCTCCGTATACCACGTGCCCGTCAGGGGTCTGGACGCTCAGCTCGGCGATGGTGCCGGTGTTGACCGTATGGACGCGAACCCGCGTCACCGGGCCCTGCACGGGAACAAGGCCGCGCTCGATGGCAAACGGCCCGATGCCGGCCAGGATGTTTCCGCAATTGGGCGTGACGTCCACCTTGGGCTTGTCGACGACGACTTGGCCGAACAGGAAGTCCACGTCGCAGTCCGGACGCTTCGACTTGGACACGATGGCGATCTTGCTCGTGAGCGGATGCGCGCCGCCGATGCCGTCGATCTGGCGCGGGTCCGGCGATCCCATGATCGACAGAAGAAGCGAGTCCCGCCGGATCGGATCGGACGGGAGATCGTCCGCCAGGAAGTAGGCGCCCTTGGAGGTGCCGCCCCGAAGGATCATGCAGGGAATGCGAGGCTGAATGGTCCGTCTCCCGCCTTCTTGTGAATGGATTTCCGGCAGGGTGCATCAGCCGTATGGGTGCATCAAATGGTTTGTTTATGGGCTTTCATGAATTTTTTTCATTCTGCCGACGGATCTCCCTCCGCGTTTTGTCGAGGACTTCTGCTTCGGCTCGCCAAAGGTCTGCACGATCAGCTTGCGCAGCTCGTCCGCAAGGGGCGACAGGGGCGTGCCGCGCTTCGAAATGATGCCAAGCTGGCGGGTGACGCTGGGATTGCGCAGGGGGATCAGCTTGAGGCCGCGTTCGTCGACCGTGTCGAACGCGAGGCTGGGAATCACCGTCAGGGCGACCCCCGCGCGGACGAGGGCCACCGCCGTCTGAATGTGCTGGACCTCGAAGCGCCAGCTCAGCGTCTCCCGGCGACTTCCCAGCGCATCGTCGATGATGATCCTGTTTCCGGTCTGGGGACTGATCCGGATCAGAGGCTCCTCCGCGAGATCGGACCAGCTCACGTCCGACTGGGCGGACAGGGGGTGGTCTTCGGGGCAGACGAGCGTGAACGGGTCCTTGATCAGCATCTCGATGTCGAAATCCCACCGGTGCGCGGCCACCAGGGTGATGCCGAAAGCGATCGTGCCGTCCTGAACCAGGTTGCTGATCTCGGTCGCGGAGTTGTCGTAGAT
>DASZBB010000022.1:0-36810 GCA_035944695.1 Microvirga sp.
TCGGCGACGAAGAAGAAGTAGTTGATGACGTGCTCCGGCAGACCCTTGAAGCGCTTGCGCAGCACCGGGTCCTGCGTGGCGACGCCGACCGGGCAGGTGTTGAGATGGCACTTGCGCATCATGATGCAGCCGGCGGCGATCAGCGGCGCGGTCGAGAAGCCGTACTCGTCGGCGCCGAGCAGCGCCGCGATCACCACGTCGCGTCCCGTGCGCAGCCCGCCGTCCGCCTGGAGCGCCACGCGGCCGCGCAGGCGGTTGAGCACGAGGGTCTGCTGGGTCTCGGCCAGGCCGATCTCCCAGGGCGAGCCCGCATGCTTGAGCGAGGTGAGGGGAGAAGCGCCGGTGCCGCCCTCGAAGCCGGAGATCGTGATGTGATCGGCGCGCGCCTTGGCGACACCGGCCGCCACCGTGCCGACGCCGACCTCCGCCACGAGCTTCACCGACACGTCGGCCGACGGGTTGACGTTCTTCAGGTCGAAGATCAGCTGGGCCAGATCCTCGATGGAGTAGATGTCGTGGTGCGGCGGCGGCGAGATGAGACCCACGCCCGGGGTCGAGTGGCGCACGCGGGCGATCTTGGCGTCGACCTTGTGGCCGGGGAGCTGTCCGCCTTCGCCCGGCTTGGCGCCTTGCGCGACCTTGATCTGCATCATGTCGGCATTGACGAGATACTCCGTCGTCACGCCGAAGCGGCCGGAGGCCACCTGCTTGATGGCGGAACGCTTGGACATGCCGTTCGGCAGAGGCCGGAAGCGCTCCGGCTCCTCGCCGCCCTCGCCGGTGTTGGACTTGCCGCCGATGGCGTTCATGGCAAGCGCCAGGGTCTCGTGCGCCTCCTTCGAAATCGACCCGAAGGACATGGCGCCCGTGGAGAAGCGCTTCACGATCTCCTGGGCAGGTTCGACTTCGCTCAAGGCGACGGGAGCACGGCCTGTTTCTTCGGCCTTCTTGATGCGGAAGAGGCCGCGGATGGTTTTCAGCTCGTTGTCCTGCTCGTTCACCAGGCGGGCATATTCGCGGTAGCGGTCCTGCGCGTTGAGGCGCACCGCGTGCTGGAGCGTGGCCACCGTGTCCGGGTTCCAGGCATGCACCTCGCCGCGGGTACGGTAGGCGTATTCGCCGCCCACATCGAGGGCGTTGCGGTAGATCGGGGCGTCGCCGAAGGCGTCGCGATGACGACGCACGTTCTCCTCTGCCACCTCGTCCATGCCAATGCCTTCGATGGTGGTCGCCGTGCCGAAGAAGTCGCGGGCCACGAAGTCGGACCGGAGGCCGACCGCGTCGAAGATCTGCGCGCCGCAATAGGACTGATAGGTGGAGATGCCCATCTTGGACATCACCTTCAGCAGGCCCTTGCCAATCGACTTGATGTAGCGCTTGATCGCCTCGTCGGCATCGACTTCCTGCGGCAGCTCGCCGGCCTCGTGCATCGCCTCGATCGTCTCGAAGGCAAGGTACGGATTGATCGCCTCCGCGCCGTAGCCGGCGAGACATGCGAAGTGATGGATCTCGCGCGGCTCGCCGGATTCGAGCACGAGACCGACCGAGGTGCGAAGCCCCTTGCGGATCAGGTAATTGTGCACGGCCGCCGTGGCCAGCAGCGCCGGGATCGGGATGCGGTCCGGGCCGACCATGCGGTCGGACAGGATGATGATGTTGTAGCCGCCATGCACCGCCGCTTCCGCGCGGTCGCAGAGGCGGTCGAGGGCGCCGTCGAGGGCGGAGGCACCGAGTTCGGCGTCATAGGTGATGTCGAGGGTCTTGGTGTCGAAGCGGTCCTCGAAATGGCCGATGCAGCGGATCTTCTCCAGGTCCTCGTTGGTGAGGATCGGCTGGCGTACTTCGAGGCGCTTGCGGCGCGAGGTGCCTTCGAGATCGAGGATGTTCGGGCGCGGGCCGATGAACGACACCAGGCTCATGACGAGTTCTTCGCGGATCGGATCGATCGGCGGGTTCGTCACCTGGGCGAAGTTCTGCTTGAAGTAGGTATAGAGCAGCTTCGGCTTGTCCGAGAGGGCTGAGATCGGCGTGTCCGATCCCATGGAGCCGACCGCTTCCTGGCCGGTGACGGCCATGGGCTGCATGAGGAGCTTCAGGTCCTCCGCCGTGTAGCCGAAGGCCTGCTGGCGGTCGAGGAGCGACACGTCGGTGCGGGACTCGCGCGCCTGAACGGGCTTGAGGTCCTCGAGCACGATCTGCGTGCGCTTCAGCCATTCCTTGTAGGGATGGGCCTGGGAGAGCTGCTGCTTGATCTCGTCGTCGGAGACGATGCGGCCTTCCTCCAGGTCGATGAGGAGCATCTTGCCCGGCTGCAGGCGCCACTTCTCGACAATCTTCTCTTCCGGGATCGGCAGCACGCCCATCTCGGAGGCCAGCACCACGAGGCCGTCGTCGGTCACGAGATAGCGGGCGGGGCGCAGGCCGTTGCGGTCGAGCGTCGCGCCGATCTGCTTGCCGTCGGTGAAGCACACGGCGGCCGGGCCGTCCCACGGCTCCATGAGGGCGGCGTGATATTCGTAGAACGCGCGCCGGTCGTCGTTCATGAGCGGGTTGCCGGCCCAGGCCTCCGGGATCAGCATCATCATGGCGTGCGACAGCGAGTAGCCGCCGCGCACCAGGAATTCGAGGGCGTTGTCGAAGCAGGCGGTGTCCGACTGGCCTTCGTACGAGATCGGCCAGAGCTTCGAGATGTCGTTGCCGAAGAGCTCGGAATCGACGGAAGCTTGGCGAGCCGCCATCCAGTTCACGTTGCCGCGCAGCGTGTTGATCTCGCCGTTATGGGCGACCATGCGGTAGGGGTGCGCGAGCTGCCAGGTCGGGAAGGTGTTGGTGGCGAAGCGCTGGTGCACGAGGGCGATGGCGCTTTCGAAGCGCTCGTCCTGCAGGTCGAGATAGTAGTCGCGCAGCTGCGTGACGAGCACCATGCCCTTGTAGACGATGGTCCGCGAGGACAGGCTGACCGGATAATAGCCGGCCGTGCGCGCGTCCTTCATGTCGTAGACGGCGTTGGAGATCACCTTGCGGGCAATGAACAGGCGGCGCTCGAAGGTCTCGGCATCGTCCATGCCCTTGCCCTTGCCGATGAAGATCTGGCGGTGCTGCGGCTCGGTGGCCCTCACGCTTTCGCCGAGATCGCTCGAATCGACAGGCACCTCGCGCCAGCCGAGAACCTGCAGGCCTTCGTCGGTGATCGCCTTGGTGACGATCTCCTCGACGAGCTGGAAGCCCTCCGGGTCACGGGGCATGAACAGATGGCCGACACCGTACTGGCCCTCCTCGGGCAGCCAGATGCCGACCTTGGCGCATTCGGCGGCGAAGAACTTGTGCGGGATCTGAACCAGGATGCCGCAGCCGTCTCCCATCTTGGGGTCGGCGCCCACCGCGCCGCGATGGTCGAGGTTGTGCAGGATGGACAGGCCCTGCTCGACGATGGCGTGCGACTTGCGGTTCTTCATGTCGGCGATGAAGCCGACGCCGCAGGAATCCTGCTCGTTGGATGGGTCATAGAGGCCCTGGGCAGCCGGCAGGCCCGGATCGCGCACGAAGCGGACTCGGTCCGTCGTCGTGGCCGTGCGGCTTGGCACTTCGATTTCCAGGCTCTTGGTCGGCACGTCGCTCATGGCAGATCCTCACATCCGAACGCGTCTTTAAGGTTCTTTGAGGCGGCTTTTGGGCCCGCCGGATGATCGGATCGTCCGGAGTGCCCGCCGCTTCTTCGGGTTTCGAGGTTTGGGTCCGGCAGGGGAGCCCGCTCCTCGCGGGCACCTTTGGGCTGTCTTCAGCCCAGAGTCGCCCGTTCCGCCCACGTTTTGCGGGCGGCTTTCGTGGTATCTCGTTTCGTTCGCGTCAGGCGAAGCATCAAGAAAACCCCAGGGCGAAGACGAAGGGTGCAGGCACCCCAAAAGGGACAGTATCGCTGTCCTAATACAGGCAAAGTGCCAGAGATCTCCGCAGTGCACAAGAGGGTTTAGAAAGATTTTAGACAAAAGTTACAAGTCGGCGACTGCGAATGTAACAAAAGCAGCTTTCGGGGTTCGGGAATGAAAGTCTCCGCCGATGGGTCAATGACCTTGACATGTTGGCCACGCCTCGGCGATTTCGTCCGGCCGGGCCGGGAGAGCATCCGGGCCATGCCCAAAACGAGCATTCCCCTTTTTGGAGCCATGCTCTAGGAAACCCTTCATGAATTTTGCGAGCGACAACATCGTCGGAGCCAGCGCTCCCGTTCTCCAGGCCATCATGCAGGCTAATGCCGGGGCGATGGCAGCCTACGGGAATGATGAGATTTCCACCCGCGTGCGAGCGCGGTTCAACGAGATCTTCGAGCGCGAGGTGTCGGTGTTCTTCGTCACGACCGGCACCGCCGCGAATGCGCTTGCCCTGTCCTCGGCGGTACCGCCCTACGGTCTCTGCGTCTGCCATCGGGAGGCGCACATCATCGACGACGAGTGCGGCGCGCCGGAATTCTTCATGCATGGGGCGAAGCTCGCTGGGCTGGCGGGCGTCGGAGCCAAGCTGAAGGCCGCGGACGTCGCCGCCTACCTCAAGAGCCTGCCGAAGGCCGTCAAGCAGATGCCGCCGAAAGCCCTGTCGATCTCGCAGGTCAGCGAGTGCGGCCTGGTCTATGGCCTCGACGAACTCGCTGACCTCGGGGCGGTCTGCCGCGCGCACGGCCTGTCCTTCCACATGGACGGGGCCCGCTTCGTCAACGCGCTCGTCTCCCTCGGCTGCACTCCGGCCGAGATGACCTGGAAGCAGGGCATCGACATCCTCTCCTTCGGCGCCACCAAGAACGGTGGCCTGATGGCCGAGGCCATCGTGGTGTTCAGGAAGGATCTGGCGGAGGCGCTCGACTACCGGTCCAAGCGGGCCGGACAGATCATCTCCAAGGGGCGCCTCATCGCGGCGCAGTTCGAGGGCTATTTCGCTCACGACCATTGGCTCGACAACGCCCGTCATGCCAACCGCATGGCGACGCTTCTCTCGGAAGGGCTCCTGCGGGTGCCCGGCGTGCGTCTTGCTTGGCCGACCGAGGCCAACGAGGTCTTCCCGATCGTTCCGAAATCCTTGGATCAGGTGCTGAAGGCGGCCGGCCTTCTCTATCATAACTGGACGGAACTGAGCCTGCCGGAGACTGATCGCGTCGCCGATCACGAGGTGTTGATCCGCCTCGTAACCTCTTGGGCCACTAGGGAAGAAGACGTGCGCAAGCTGCTGGAGGTCGCCTCTTCCGAAGCGGCGCGGCAAGCCGCTGAGTGATTGCCCTAACCCTGCCGCAATCGCAGGTGATTGCTTGTTGCCAGAGACCCTTGACCGACGGGGCCCCTCCAGCCCCAGCGGGATTTCCAAGGACCAGGATCCGACAATAAAAAAGCGCCCCGGCCGTACCGGGGCGCTCTTCGTTTGGGGCTCTGAGAACCTCTTACGCAGCCTGCTTGGCTTCGATGGTCTGAGGGCCGTTCGAGGAAATCGGGATGAGCTTCGGCTTCTTGGCCTCCGGAATCTCGCGCACGAGATCGAGGTGGAGCAGGCCGTTCTCGAGGGCCGCACCCGTCACCTGCACGCCGTCGGCCAGCTGGAAGCGCCGGTCGAAGCTGCGCGCCGCGATGCCCTGATGGAGCACGTCGGCCTTGCGCTCTTCGGAGGGCTTGCGCTCGCCGCGGACGGAGAGAGTGTTTTCCTTGACCTCGATGGTCAGGTCACGGTCGGTGAAGCCGGCAACCGCGATCGAGATGCGATAGGCATTCTCGCCGGTGCGCTCGATGTTGTAGGGCGGGTAGCTCGGGGCCGCATCGACGCTGACCAGCTGGTCAAGCATCGAGAAAAGACGGTCGAAGCCGACCGTGTTGCGGTACAGGGGAGCAAGATCGTACTGTCGCATGGCATATCCTCCTCTTGAAGCGACATGCTGAGTTTAAGAACCCACCTTCGATAGGCTGGGTCCGGGTTAACGTACCGCCGTCATGGCCGGCACGACCTCGATGTGGGAACAGTCCGGTATGCTTTCAAGAGGCTCGTTTCCTTAGGCCAAGTTGCCCTATATTGAGGCCTCAATCCTCGATCCTGGATCCTGCCGTGGACTTCATCACCACCCCCGACAATCCCGTACCCGGCGAGCCCAAGCTGGTCAGCGTCACGACCCACGATGGGATGACGCTTCGGGCTGCCACCTGGATGCCCGAGACCGAGGAGCCGCAGGGCACGGTCTGCATCCTGCAGGGCAGGGCGGAGTTCATCGAAAAGTACTTCGAGGTGGTGGGGGAGCTGCTCGACAGGGGATTTGCTGTCGTCGCCTTCGACTGGCGCGGGCAGGGATTGTCCGGGCGGCAGGTGAGCAATCCGCGCAAGGGCCATGTCCGGCGATTTTCCAATTTCCGGCTCGATCTCGAGGCAGTCCGCGACCAGATCCTGGTGCCGCACATGCCGCAGCCGCATTTCGGCCTCGCCCATTCCATGGGCGGCGCCATCGCGTTGAACGCGGCCTATGAAAGCTGGCTGCCCTTCCGCCGTCTCGTGACCACGACGCCGATGATCGCGCTGTGCATCATCAGGCGCACCCGCACCTCTGCCATTCTGGCCCGAATCCTGAGATTTCTGGGGATGGGCGGCATGTTCGTGCCCGGCGGCGGCGAGACGTCGATCTCCACCATGCCCTTCCAGGGCAACCGACTGACGAGCGATCCCGTGCGCTATGCCCGCAACGCCGAGGCGGCCCATGCCATCGGCGCCGGAGCGGTGGGGGCGCCGACCGTCGCCTGGCTCGACGGCGCCTTTCGCCTGATGAAGCGCTTCGCCGATCCCCGCTATGCGCTGAAAATCCGCCTGCCCACCCTCATCGTGGCGGCCGGCGCCGATCCGGTCTGCGCCACTCCGGCGACCGAGCGCTTCGCCTCGCGGCTCAAGGCCGGCTCCGTCATCGTCATCCCAGGTGCCCGGCACGAGATCCTGATGGAGCGGGACCCGATCCGGGAGCAGTTCTGGGCCGCGTTCGACGCCTTCATCCCCGGCACCCCCGACCCGGAGGTGGGGACGACACGCGATCTCGCGGCAATTGGCCTAGCGGCTGAGCAGCTCGACGGCGGCGGCATGGACCCGGCGGTCTCCCGCCGCGACGATGCGCCCGCCATCGGCAGCTGAGCCGCCCTCCCAGGTCGAGACGACCCCGCCGGCCCCTTCGATGATCGGGACGAGCGCCGCGATGTCGTAGGGCTTGAGCCCCGACTCGACCACGAGGTCGATATGGCCGGCCGCCAGCATGCAATAGGCATAGCAATCGCAGCCGTAGCGGGCGAGGCGGGCGACGCTCTCCACCCGATCATAGGCCCGCAGCTCGTCGCCGGCGAAGAGGCGCGGGCTCGTGGTGGAGATGACGGCATCTTTCAGCGAGGCGCAGCGGCGTGTCATGAGCTTGCGCTCGCCGCCCGGTCCCCGATAGGTCGCGCTGCCCCCGTCTCCGAAGAAGCGTTCGCCGGTGAAGGGCTGGTGCATCATGCCGAAGACCGGCCGGCGCCTGTAGGTCAGCCCGATCAGGGTGCCCCAGGTGGGGAGGCCGGCGATGAAGGCCCGTGTGCCGTCGATGGGATCGAGCACCCAGACATAATCCGCATCCTCGCGCTCCGCGCCGAACTCCTCGCCGAGGATGCCGTGCGTAGGAAAGCTGCGCTTGATGAGGTGGCGCATGGTCGCCTCGCTCGCCCGGTCGGCCTCCGTGACGGGGTCGAAGGCACCGCCGCGGGACTTGTCCTCCGTCGCGATGGCCGTGCGGAAGAAGGGCAGGATCGCCTGGCCCGATTGGGTTGCGAGCTCGTTGACGAAATGCGTGAAGTCGATGAGCCCCATGCGCGCGAATTCCTCTATGCCGGTCCTGGGCGCCTGGAGCATCGGACTCAAGAGCGGATCCGCTCTTGGGATACAATCCGATGCGCCAGCCCGTGGTTCTCACGCTTTTATCAAGCATGCTACAAGCGGCAAGAGAGCAGGACATCTTTCGGCGAAGTGAATCCGGTTCGCCGTCAAAAATCTCCTGCGGCAAAGAGAAGAGGCGATGCCACGGAAGTGGAGACGGCTCTGTCCGGGTTGAGGGGGGCGTTCATGGATTCCGGGGGCAAAGCAGGGCCTACTCGCCAGGACACGGCCCTTTTTCTCATTGCCGCCCTGGCGGCGATCTACGCGATCAGCCAGTTCCTACGCAATTCCATCGGGGTCATCGCCAATGATCTCGCCCGGGAGCTGTCTCTCTCGGCAACGCAGACCGGGCTTTTGTCCAGCGCCTTCTTCTTCGCCTTTGCCGCGGTGCAGATCCCTGTCGGCATCGCCATCGACCGCTATGGTCCGAAGAAGACCATGATGGCGACCGCCGCGCTGACGGTCGTGTCCACGATCCTATTCGCGCTTGCGCCCTCGGCCTCCGCGCTCATCGCCGCCCGTGCCCTCATGGGGCTTGGCTGCTCGACGTTCCTCATGGCGCCCCTGGTGATCTTCGCGAGGCGCTTCGCACCCGTGCGGTTCGCGGGGCTTGCGAGCCTGCACATGAGCCTGGCCAATCTCGGAACCCTCGCGGCGACCGCGCCCCTGGCCTTATCCGCCGCCTATCTCGGTTGGCGGACATCGTTCCTGGCCGTTGCCGGCGTCACGGTCGTCATCGCGATCATGCTGGTCTGGGCCGTGCCGAGGGACGAGCATCAGAACCAGGAAAGGGAGAGCCTGGCCGAGGCCTTCCGCGGGGTGTCGAGGGCTCTCAAGGTGCGCTCCTTCTGGCCGGTCTTCTTCGTGCACCTGACCACCTATGGGTGTTTTGCCTCCGTTGTCGGGCTCTGGGGCGGCCCGTGGCTGACGGACGTGCATGGCGCGGACCTGGAAACCAGGGGACGCATCCTGCTGATCGGGGCTGGCGCGCAGATCGCCGGTCTCCTGGTCTGGGGCAGGCTCGATCGTTACTGGGGGAGCTACAAGCGGCTCGTTCTTCTGGCCGGCACGACCACGGCCCTGCTGCTCATTGCCCTCGTGGTCCTGCCCCTCGGGCTGACTGCGGCGACGGTCTGGTTCGGCCTGTTCGGCTTCTGCATCGCCTATACGCCGATCCTCATGTCCCATGGAAAGTCGCTTTTCCCGCGAGAAATCATGGGACGGGGCATCACCCTCATGAACATCGGTACCATGGGAGGAGCCTTCCTGTCCCAGAGCGTCACCGGGATTCTGATCGACTTGGCCGGGCGCAACGAACAGGGAGCCTATACGGCGTGGAATTACAGCCTGGTCTTCGGGGCCCTGGCAGGGTGGCTGCTGCTCAGCCTTGCCGTTTATACGCGATCCATCGACCTTCATCCGAGCAGGTATGCATCAAAAGCATAACCAAAACGGAAGTTTTCTCTTGCGTTTTGTGCGATGCGGCGTAATTATTGCAGTGCGATATGGCGATGGCGTCGCCTTATCGTAGCCCTTCTTGGGCGTTTCCTCCCTAAACTTCGGGCCGTTGGCGACAACGGCCTTTTTTCTTGCCCGATCGACAAAACAGCACCGAGCGCGGGACGGCTCTACGCCGAGTAGGAGCTTCGGCTCAGCGCGATGGGCCTAGTGTGAACGTCTGGGGATCACTCCGCCGCTATCGACCGGATCGTCAACTCGCCCTCGATTTCCGAGATCACCTGGATGAAGGCCTGCATCAGATCGTTCGCAAGAACGGTAAAGCCGGGCTTCTTATGCATGCTGCGCTCGTCCATGTAGAGTGCCCGGTTGATCTCGATCTGGAGCGCATGACGTCCAATGGCCGGCTCTCCGTAATGCTCGGTGATGAAGCCGCCCGCATAGGGCTTGTTGCGGAGCACCGTGTAGCCGCGCCCCCTCAGGGCCGCTTCGACGAGATCGATCAGCAGGGTGGCGCAGCTCGTGCCGTAGCGGTCCCCCAGCACGATATCGGCCTTGGCGCCGTCCTCGCGGCTGACGCTGGAGGAGGGCATCGAATGGCAGTCGATGAGGATCGCATGCCCGAAGTGCTGGGCCGTGCGGAGCACGAGATGCCGGAGAGCCCGGTGATAGGGCTTGTAGAGCCATTCGATCCGTTGCAGGGCCTCCTCGACATGAAGCCGCGTGCGGTAGATCTCCTGCCCGTCGGCCACGATGCGCGGAATGGTCCCCAGCCCGCCGGCCACCCGCATGGAGCGGGTGTTGGTGAAGGGCGGCAGGCGGCCGTCGAACATGCGGGAATCGAGCTCGTAGGGCTCCCGGTTCAGGTCCAGATAGGCCCGCGGGAAGCGCGCGGTCATGAGAGGGGCGCCAAGATCGGTCATGGCACCGAACAGCTCGTCGACGAAGGCGTCCTCGGAACGCCTCAGGGCGACGGCGTCGAGCCGGGACGCGGCCAGAAAGGACGCCGGATAGATGGCTCCCGCATGCGGCACGTTGAACACGAAGGGGATCGTCTGCGCCGAAGGTTCGGTGACGATGAAGGGAGGGTCGAACTCATCAACGATGGCTGGCCGCATCAGAATCTTGGCTGGGTTGGAAAAGAAGCAGGTCTTCGCGCTAGTGTAAGGCAGCCCCGTCGCCTGTCCATGACAATATCGTAGCAAGGCTGCGTCCTACTTTCACGGCTTGTTTACCCTCCATCCGTCATGAAGGGGCTAAGACCATCCGCCACGATTCGGGACTGGCAACCGATGAAGATTCTTCTTGCCGAAGACGATAACGACATGCGCCGCTTCCTCGTGAAGGCGCTGGAGAACGCAGGCTACGACGTCGCCTCGTTCGATAACGGCCTTTCCGCCTACAACCGCCTGCGCGAGGAGCCCTTCGAGCTCCTCCTGACGGACATCGTCATGCCGGAGATGGACGGGATCGAGCTGGCCCGCAAGGCCACGGAGCTCGACCCGGAGATCAAGGTGATGTTCATCACCGGCTTTGCCGCCGTCGCGCTCAACCCGGATTCCCAGGCCCCGCGGGACGCCAAGGTCCTGTCGAAGCCGTTCCATCTGCGCGACCTGGTCAGCGAAGTCGATAAAATGATGGCTGCCTAAAAAAGGGCAAGTCCAAGGCTTGCGCCTGAGCCCGCTTGTGGGTATATCGCCCCCACAGCCGAAGCGGGACGTCAAAATCACCGTTTCCCGGGCGCGTAGCTCAGCGGGAGAGCACTACGTTGACATCGTAGGGGTCGCTGGTTCGATCCCAGCCGCGCCCACCATTTTCTTTTTTCCGGCCTTCCCGAAGGGCCGCAGGAGACCGGATATGAAGATCCGTAACTCGTTGAAGTCGATCCGCGGCCGTCACCGCGACAACCAGCTGGTTCGTCGCAAGGGCCGGGTCTACATCATCAACAAGACCCAGAAGCGCTACAAGGCTCGTCAGGGCTAAGTCCGCTGCGGCGATGCCGCACACGAGAATCTGAATTGACCGCGTATGCCGGGACCCTAAAATCCCGGCATGCGCTTTTTCGCGTCCGTCCTGATCTTATCGCTGAGCTTTCTCTCCCACCCGGTCGGTGCGCAGGAGCCTGCGCGCCCCAAGGATTCGAAGGAGCAGGCCCAGCCGCCTCAGGCTCGCCCTCGGGCCTCCACGCTGGATGAGCTCTTCGAACGCCTCGGCAAGGCCCAGTCCGAACGCGAGGCGGAGGGCATCGCGTCCCTGATCGAGCGGCGCTTTGCCCGCTCGGGCTCCGACACGGCCGATCTTCTCCTGAACCGCGCCGCCGAGGCTTTCGGCAAGAAGGACTTTCCGCTGGCCATCGAGCTGATCGACCGCGTCCTGACGCTGCGACCCAACTGGGCGGAGGCCTGGTACAAGCGGGCGACCGTCTTCTACCAGCTCGACGATCCGGTGGGCGCCATGGCCGACCTGCACCGGGCGATCAAGATCGAGCCGCGCCACTTCAACGCATGGACCGGGCTTGGCCATATCCTCATGGCCTCCGACGACAAGGCTCGGGCTCTCGCGGCCTATCGCCGGGTTCTCACGATCAATCCGCAGATGTCCGACGTGAAGACGATCGTGAACCGACTGAGCCCCGAGGTTGACGGGCAGGATCTCTAAAGCCACGTAGCAGGGATGTCCCTGCTTCTCGTTCCCGTCGTGCCGCTCGTGCTCCTCGCCCTGGGAGCCGCCTTCACCTACCTCTATGCCTGGACCATCGAAAGGCGCTACCCGCCGACCGGCCGGTTCATCGAGGTCGAGGGTTGCCGGATTCATTACCGGGAGGACGGGCCCAGCGACGCGCCGCGAGGGACCATCGTCCTGCTGCACGGGGCATCCTCCAATCTCGCCGAATCCATGCTGGGGCTCGGCGCATCGCTCTCGCGACGCTATCGCGTCCTCGCCTTCGACCGTCCCGGCCATGGCTGGAGCCAGCGTAGGCCGGGCCTCAGCGAAGCCGAGCCCGCCCGCCAGGCGGCGCTGATTGCCGGAGCCTTGAGGCAGCTGGACGTGCGCAATGCCGTCGTCGTCGGGCATTCCTGGTCGGGAACCGTCGTGCCGCATCTCGCCCTCGATCATGCCGACGTGACGGGGGCGATCCTGGTCCTGTCCGGCATCACGTCGCCCTGGCCCGGCGGCTATATCGGCTGGTACCGGCGCCTGATCGATTCCCGGGCGGGCTGGCTATTGCTGCGCACCCTGGCCGTGCCGCTTCTGCTCGTGCTCCGGCCCTGGATGAAGCGAAAGACCTTCTGGCCGCAGGCCGCTCCGAGAGGGATCGTGAAGAAAGGCTTCATCCCGCTGGCCTTCCGGCCTCGGGCCTACGAGGCCAACATGCAGGATTTCGCCGTCATGTATCATGCGGTCCTGCGGCAGAGCGCGCGCTACAAGGATATCGGGCTGCCCGTGACGGTGGTCGCAGGCGACCGGGACGAGATCGTCTGGACCGACCTGCACAGCCTCTCCTTCGCTCGGGAGGTGCCGGGTGCGGAGCTGATCCTGATGCCGGGCATCGGCCACATGCCGCAATATGCCGATCAGAGGACCGTGCTCGATGCCATCGAGGCCCTGGCGCATCGTGCGGAAAAGCGGTCGCGGTTTTCCGCGAAAAACGATGCGCCGGCATAAAAGCGTAAGCATCGGACCCAAAGTGGACTCCACTTTGGGTCCGATGCTTTAGCCGAACCGGCTGCGCCGGCCAGAATCGAGGCGGATCAAGCCTGAGCGGCGTGTTCCTGATTGACGAAGGCGATGCGCACCATGTTGGTGGCGCCGGGCGTGCCGAAGGGCATGCCGGCCACGATGATCACGCGGTCGCCCACCTCCGAGAACCCCTCCCGCAGGGCAAACTTGCAGGCGCGGAACGCCATGTCGTCGATATCGCTGGCATCTTTCGTGCGGATCGAGTGCACGCCCCACACGAGGGCCAGACGCCGAGCCGTGTTCACGCTGGGCGTCAGGGCGATGACCGTCGAGTTCGGTCGCTCGCGGGCGATGCGGAAGGCGGTCGAGCCCGAGAAGGTCCAGGCCGCCACCGTCTTGAGGTTGAGGGTGTCGGCGATCTGGTGGGAGGCGGCCGCGATCGCGTCCGATCCGGTGGCTTCCGGCTCTGCGTTCAGGGTGCGTACGATTGACCAGTAGTTCTGATCCTGCTCCACCTCTTCGGCGATACGGCTCATGGTGGCCACGGCGTCGATCGGGTACTGGCCCGAGGCGCTTTCGGCCGAGAGCATCACCGCATCCGCGCCGTCATAGACGGCAGTCGCCACGTCGGAAACCTCCGCGCGCGTCGGCACCGGCGAGGTGATCATCGATTCCAGCATCTGGGTCGCCACCACCACGGGCTTGCCGAGGCGGCGGGCGGTGCGGACGATGCGCTTCTGGATGCCCGGGACCTTTTCCAGCGGCATCTCCACGCCCAGATCGCCGCGGGCGACCATGACCGCATCGGAGATCTCCATGATCTCGTCGAGGCGGGCGATGGCCTGGGGCTTCTCGAGCTTGGACATCACCAGCGCGCGGCCGCGGGCGACCTTCTTGACCTCGGCCACATCCTCGGGGCGCTGCACGAAGGAGAGCGCGATCCAATCCACGCCGGCATCGAGCGCAGCCTCGAGATCCGAGCGGTCCTTCTCGGTCATGGCGGCGACGGGGATCGTGGTGTCGGGCAGGCTCACGCCCTTGCGGTTGGAGATCTTGCCGGCGACCTCCACCGAGGTGGTGGCCGAGCCCTGCTTCACGCTCTTCACGCGCAGCCGCAGCTTGCCGTCGTCGATCAGCACCGTGTGGCCGGGCTCGAGGGAGGACAGGATCTCGGGATGCGGCAGGTGCACGCGATCCTTGGTGCCCGGCGTCTTGTCGGCATCGAGCGTGAAGGATTGTCCCGGCACCAGCATGGCGCTGTCGCCTTCGAAGGCGCCCACGCGCAGCTTCGGACCCTGCAGGTCGGCGAGGATCGCGATGGGGCGCTTGAACTTGGCTTCCACGGCGCGGATCATCTCGACCCGCTCCTTCAGCTTCTCGCGGGGCAGGTGGCTCATGTTCAGACGGAACACGTCGGCGCCGGCCTGGAACAGCTTCGCGATCATTTCCGGGTTCTCGGAGGCCGGTCCCAAGGTTGCAAGGATCTTCGTGCGCCGGTCGCGTCTCATCGTCATGGCCCCCCTGGCCGGTTCGTTTCGGTGAGCTGGATGGTCCAGCTCTTCTGTTCACCTGTATCGACTTCGAAGAAGCCGCTGCGATCAAAGCCTCTGGCGAGGCAATCCTCCGTTCCGCGAATCGTGAATTCGCGCTCCCGGGTGCACATGAAGGAGCGCCCGCTCCATTCTCCGCCCCGGTCGTAATCGATGGCATAGATGTAATAGAAGCGCCCGCCGAGCTGACCCTTGAGCAGGGTCTCGCAGGCGCGGGCGGTCAGATTCCACCAGCCCTCCGTCACCCAGCCCTGGGAATCCCGGTAGCCGAGCGCGATGCCGACCCGGCTCGACGTCATGTTGCACAGGCGCAGATCCGCCTTCGCGGGCGATGCGGCCACAAGGCACCCGCCGGCGAGAAATGTCGCGAGTGCAAGGCTTCGCCGCCAGCGAGGGGACGGTGTGAGAGGAGCGGCCTTCATGGATGCGGTATGATCGAATCGAAAGGAATGAAATCGCACAATGCTGTGAGAACTATGTCGAATCGTTGTCGGCCAGAAGTTCAGCCGGAGCAAGACCTTACAGCAGACGCGCTGCAGTTTTTGCGGACCTCATGGCCTTTACGACACGGTTTGACCGTCCTTGCTCTCCATACGGAGAGGGCTTGAGGGCTCATCCGGCCGCAGCATCGGCCTTTGGCCTCGCAACCCAGATCCCGAACAGGATCAAGGCACCGCCCAGGCTTTGGATCAGGGTCAGTTCCTCTCCCAGGATCGCCCAGCCGAATACCGCCGCGGCAATCGCCTCCAGGAAAATCACCAGCGACGAAAAGATGGCCGGCAGCCGACCGAGAGCGATGGCGAGGAGGCCCTGGCCGCCCGCATGGCTGACATAGGACATGGCAAGAAGCGCCGCGATGCCTTGCGCCGTCTGCGGGATCAGCCGCGTGTCGAACAGGACCGCAATGACGAAGAGGATGGCGGATGTGATGAGGCCGGCCTCGAACGTGACCCGCGCGGCGCCTGCGGTCCTGCGCGCCCGGCTTGCGGCCAGGAAATACATGCCGAAGAAGAACGCCGTGGCGACGCCGTAGAGATCCCCTTCGATCCGAGCCGGGTCCGCCTGGAGGCTCTGACCGATCAGGGCCGTGCCGCCGAGAAGGCACAGGGCAAGCCCCACGAAGGTCCCCCGCGCCACCCGCTGCCTGAACACGAGCCAGACCGTCAGCACGACGAAGAGGGGAGCCATGGTGGCGAAGAAGGTCGCGTTCGCCACCGTGGTCTTCAGAATCGCCAGGTGCCAGAAGAAGAGGTCGCCCGCAAAGACGATGCCGCCGAAAATGCTGGCCTTGGAAAACCGGACCTTGGGAGCATCGACGGGCGCGCGCTTCTCCTCGATCCGCATCCAGGCATAGAGGAGGGGCAGGCAGAGCGAGACGCGCCAGAAGGCGCTGGCGAAGGGTCCCACATCGGCGGGCGCCCCGCCCATGTCGGAGGAGGCGAAGCGCACGAAGATCGGGGAAATCCCCATGGCGACGGCGCCGAGGCACAGCGCGGCGAAAGCGGAGGCGAAACCCGGCTCGAGGCGGGCCGTTGCGGACGGGGAGGCCATGAACGTCGTGAAAGTGTGTTGCGCGGAAGGTCGCGTTGTCAGGGTTGGAGGGGCAGGGTAAGGCTTTTCGTCCGCCGTTCAATCCATCCCGACCGAAATCCATTCCTCGCCATGTCCGCTTCCGCCGCGCTCAAGCTTGCCGATCCTTGCCCAAAGCCCTGTTCTGTCGAGACCATTGAAGGCTCCCTCGAATCGGGAATCCTGATCCTGTGCGACCATGCCTCCAATGCGGTGC
The DNA here is from genome assembly GCA_035944695.1 of Microvirga sp. GTDB lineage: Bacteria > Pseudomonadota > Alphaproteobacteria > Rhizobiales > Beijerinckiaceae > Microvirga. Next base: position 16,381 of record DASZBB010000022.1, read on the forward strand.
CGCCGGATCTCGGGGATTTGGGCCTGCCCGCATCCGAGTTCGAGCGTCACATCGCCTACGACATCGGGGCCGCCGCGGTCAGCCGCTCCCTGGCCCGGCGCCTTGGGGCTCCTGCGATCCTGACCCGGTTCTCGCGGCTCATCATCGATCCCAACCGGGGCCGGGACGATCCGACCCTGGTCATGCGCCTGTCCGACGGCGCGGTGGTGCCGGGCAATGCCAGGGTGGACGAGGCCGAGGTGCAAAGGCGCATCGCCCGCTTCTACGATCCTTATGACCATGCCATTGCGGACGCGATCCACAAGGCCATGGCGGCGGGCCATCCGCCCGTCATCGTGACCGTCCACAGCTTCACGCCGGTCTGGCGCGGCTGGCCGCGGCCCTGGCACGTGGGCATCCTGTGGGACGCGGACGACCGGTTCGCCAGGCCGCTCCTCGACGGCTTGAAGGCCGAGGATGGACTCGTCGTCGGCGACAACGAACCTTATGATGGGGCGCTCGCAGGCGATACGGTCGACCGCCATGCCACCATCCGGGGACTGGCCAATGCGCTCATCGAGATCCGGCAGGACCTGATTGCTTCCGACGGGGGCGCGGAGGAATGGGCCGAGCGCTTCGCCCGCCTGCTCGAGCCGCTTGCCGGCCGGCCGGAGCTCCGGGAGCCGAGGATCTTCGGGACCCGCACCCGCGACCGTCTGCGCCAGCACGGAGGATAGACCGATGAAGGACATGGACGACAAGACCCGGACAGAGCTGGAGGCCGCCGCCTTCCGCAGGCTCGTCGAGCACCTGCGGGAGCGGGCCGACGTCCAGAACATCGACCTCATGAACCTGGCGGGGTTCTGCCGGAACTGCCTATCCAACTGGCTCAAGGAGGCGGCGGACGCGCGGGGCGTCGCGCTTTCCAAGGAGGACAGCCGGGCCCATGTCTACGGCATGCCCTACGAGGAGTGGAAGGAGCGCCATCAGCGCGAGGCCGCCCCGGCGCAGCTTGCCGAATTTGAGAAATCGAAGCCCGGGCATTAAAACGGCTTCAACCAAATGACCATAACACTGGCGCCAATGCCATCAATCAGGGGCTTCATTCATGGATGACGCAGCTTTCAACACCGAATCCGTCGCAGCCGACCAGCTGAAGGCCTTCATCGAGCGCATCGAGCGCCTCGAGGAGGAAAAGGCCGGCATCGCGGGCGACATCAAGGACGTCTACGCCGAGGCCAAGGGCAACGGCTTCGACACGAAGGTCCTGCGCAAGATCATCTCCCTGCGCAAGCGCGATTACGCCGAGCGCCAGGAGGAGGAGGCGATCCTCGAACTCTACATGCAGGCTCTCGGGATGGTCTGAGCCCTCCCGGTCGCTGCAGATATCAAAGGCCCCGCGGATCGACCTGCGGGGCCTTTCTCATGTCCGGGGAGCATCGGTGAGCATCAGGCTCTGCAGGATGGCGATGGTTTCCGGCGGTAGGGGCGTGGAGCGGCGGGTTTCCTTGTCCACCATGACGATCGTGGCCTCGGTGGTCGCCGCGAGGCGACCCCTGCTGAACAGCCCCTGCGTCAGGGTGAACGAGCTGCGCCCGATCTTGAGAACGCCCGTGCCGATCTCGACGGTGCCGGGCCAGAAGAGCTCCGCCCGAAAGTCGATCAGCAGGCGGGCGATGACGAAGCTCCGGCCGTCAAGAGCGAGCGGCCGATCCGGATCGTACATGAAGGCGACCCGGCCTACTTCCGAGAAGGTGGCGAAGACCGCATTGTTGACGTGGCCCTGCCGGTCGAGATCGGAATACCGGATGTCGGCGGAGGTCCGGGTCGGGTAGGCCTCCAGGGTGGCGTGGGTCGCTGTGTCCGTCATGCGGCCATACACTACGCCATAGCCGATGGCTCAAGCAAAATGCGCTTCGTCAACTTGCCATGCATGGTTCCCGCTCGCTTGCGGCGATTCGGTTTCCTATAAGGAACCGACCACCAGATGGAGAGATGCATGAAGCTCGCCCGGGACCACATGTCCGAACCTGCCGATGCGGAGGCGCGTCGGAAAGTTGCCCCCGTCATTTGCTACCCGGTCGAGACCTTGCCGCGACCCGATCTTGCGGCCTATCAGGCGGCTCGCGAGGGCTGGCAGAAGGTCGACGAGGTGATCGTCCCGCCCCGCGAAGCACGCTGCTTCACCGTGCCCGCCGGCTGCTTCTTCCGCATCGTGAGCATCGAGGGCCCGCAGGTGGGCGACCTCAATCTCTGGTCGGCGGACGATCTCGACGAGCGGTTCTTCTCCGGCAAGACGCGGGCTCTCAACGGCACGCATGTGTCGACCGGAGACCAGCTCTGGTCGTCCCTGCCGTATCTGAGGCCGATGGCGACGATCACCCACGACACCCTCGACTGGTACGGCTTCGACGAATTCGGCGGCTCGGTGCACGACGTGATCGGCACCCGGTGCGATCCCTACACGCACCGTCTGCTCTCGGGCCAGGACTACCATTATTGCTGCCATTCCAACCTGACCCGGGCACTCGCGCATCGTCTGGGGCGCGCCAAGGAGGATGTCGAGCGGGCGGTGCACGACGTGCTCAACGTCTTCATGTGCACCGGCTTCACCCGCGCCACGGGGCAGTACTTCATGAAAGCGAGCCCCGTCAGGCCGGGCGATTATCTCGAATTCTTCGCCGAGATCGACCTGCTGGGCGCCCTCTCAGCCTGCCCGGGCGGCGATTGCAGCGCGGAGCATTCGAGCGATGTTGCCGTCTGCCATCCCTTGTTGGTGGAGGTGTATCGACCGAAGGCGCCGCCACAGGGATGGACCTCGCCGGCGCGCAATGCTTACAGCCGGCAACATGGTGAGTGAATGGGCTGTTTCGTCGAGACCCGATCAAACAAAAAGGGCTCCTTGCGGAGCCCTTTTCTTATCGCACAACGTTCAGCGGTTTGACTGCCGGTCCCGTGAAACGGTTCGTCGCCAGATCGCCCGAGGGCTTGCTGGAAAAGCCCATATGCAGGCTGGGCTCCGCCGACATCAGGGCGCTCAGCGCGGTCGGCGGCTTCTTGGCGGCCGGAGGGGCCTTGGTCTCAGGTGCCGGGGCGGGCTTGGCCTTCGCCAGCTCCTTGGGGGTCGAGCCGGTCACCGGAATGTCGACCGGGCTTGCGGCGGCCACCACGATGGGGCGCAGGTCGGGTCGGGGCGGCGGCAGCGGGTGCTGGACGGCGGCCACGTCCATGGGGCCGCGCAGCTCGGGAAGGCCGGGGATCGGGTTGGTGGCCGCGAGCGAGCCTGGCCGGGCCGGCGGAAGCGGGGCATAGGCCAGAGCGACCGTTCCGGCGACGGGCTCGGGCCCCGCGTCATCCGCATCGGGCCGCCGGGGCGGCATCGGGGCGAAGGCCATGCCCTTGGCGATGGACATCTCCTGCGCTTCCGGCCCCTGCTGCCATGCCAGGGCCGGGCCGGAGGCCGTCTGGACGGTGCCGGGCGCCCCGTTGATCCGGGTCGGCGGAAGCGGCGCAGAGGCGGGCGGCGTCAGATCCTCACGCAGGGCGGGCGCAATGGCCGCCACCACGGCGGGAGCAGGCGGCTCGGGCTGCGGCTGGATCGCAACCGGGGCCCGGCGCGCCGGCTCGACGGCCTGGCCCGGCTGCAGCGCCGCATAGACCGATGAGTTGGAGTCGCTGGCATAATAGTTCTGCGCCGGCTGCGGCTGACGGGAGGCCATGATGGTCCGGCCCGGCCGCGAGGCGACGCGGATCTCCTCCGCATCCTCCTCCTCGTCGTCGCCGATTCCGAACAGGGTGGCCCAGAAGCTCTTGCGGCGCGGCTGGTTGGCGATGGCCTCCTCCGCATCCGCATAGGCCGTGTAGCCGGCCACCGTGCCGCCCTTGGCGAGCACCTCGGCCCGGGCCTCGTCGTAGCCCGGAAGGGGCCTGCCGTCGGACGGGATGTGGACCGTCTTGCCGTCGGGGAAGATGCTGGCGAGCTGGGCGCGGGTCATGCGCGGCCAGGCGCGCACGCTGCCCACGTCGAGATGGACGAAGGGCGTATAGGCGTTGGGATAATAGCCGACGCCGCCGTTCTGGAGCCGCATGCCGATGGCCCGCAGGCGCGCGGTGGACACGTCCGGCAGGTAGAAGTCCATGGCCTTGCCCTGCATGTGCTGGCTGTTCTTGGCCACGGCGCTCGACCGCCGCCTGAGCATGGAATTGGTCCGCGGCGAACGGTAGCCCGAGTTCACGTGCACCGGCTCGTTCGAGCCTGACTCGCGGTAGACCTCCCACACCGTATCGAACAGGCGCGGATCCATGCGGGTCGGCTCGTCGCGCCGCCAGTCGCGCAGGAACCAGTTGAGCTGCTGCAGGGCGGCAGAATCGTACTGGCCATTGCGCCGAAAGGTGACGGTGAGGCTTTCCTTGGTGTTGTTGTTGTAGAGGCTCAGCGTGCGGGTATCGCCATTGGCGACGGCATCCTGCGTGCCGCGCACCCCGCCCACCATGACGGCCAGAAAGGCCGCAAGACCAATGCCGACGCGACGCGCCAGGCGGTCCGTACGCAATACTCTCACTGTGCTACTCGTCTTTACTCGCCTGCACCCGCGGATGCAGAAACCCTTATAGTGAAAGGATCTTTGCCGAAGACGGTTACCTTCGCGTTAAGTGAGGGCAAGAAAATCGTTGAAAACGTGGAGGGATGGAGAGTTATTCGGACAGGTTGAGAGCGGCGCGGACCTTGCGGTCGAGGCCGTAGATATCCTCGAACCGCTTCACCTCGCCCTTCTCGTCGATGGCGAGCGTGAAGTAGGTCAGATGCACGGGCAGGGGATTGGCGAGGTGTACGTAGCGCTCGCCCTTGCCGATGAGCCCGCGAAGCTTTTCCTCCGTCCACTTGCCGTCCCGGCCCATGATCTCTTCGGCGAGCTCGAAGGGCTTCTCGACGCGCACGCAGCCATGGCTGAAGGCGCGCTTGCTGGCGGAGAACAGATTGCGGTTCGGCGTGTCGTGCAGATAGACCGCATGCTGGTTGGGGAACATGAACTTCACGAAGCCCAGCGCATTGCGCTCGCCCGGCGGCTGCTGCACAGTGATCCGGTCGCCCCTGCGGATGATCTTGTAGCCCTTGCGCGCCGCGTAATACGGATCGTTGGCGAGCGCCGGCAGGATTTCCTTCTTCATGATCGACGGCGGGATCGTCCAGGACGGATTGACCACGAGATATTTCATGCTCTCGGAGAAGATCGGCGTCTGCGACTGCTCCTTGCCGACGATCACCCGGGTCTGATGGACCACGTTGCGCCCTTCGACCACCTGCAGGCGGAACTCGGGCACGTTCACCATGATGTGCCGCTGCCCCAGATCGGCCGGGAGCCAGCGCCAGCGCTCCATGTTGGCGATCAGGTCGGATTGCCTTTGCGCCACCGACGGACCTGAGAGGGCGGCGATCGTCTGGGCATTCAGAACGCCCGTGTCCGGCAGGCCCTTTTCCTTCTGGAAGGCCGCCACGGCCGAGGCCACGCGCTCGTCGTAGACCGTCTGGTTGTCCGCATCCTTCGTGAGGTTGAACCGGGCGCGGATCAGCGGCACGCGGGGATCCTTCATGCCCACGCGCAGGATCGGCCCTCGGGGCAGGCGGACGCTCGGCTGCGAGGGATGGTTCTCGCGCAGTTTCACCAGCCGCTCCTTCAGGGCCCTGTAGCCCGGATGAGGCGGGTTGTAGGCTTCGAGCGCCCCGCCGGCATCTCCGGCAGACGAGACCTTGCTCAGCACCTCCTCGGCCGAGGGCAGGGCGAGCTTCGGCGTCACGAGAGGTGACAGGCGGGCCAGATCGATGCGTCCCCCGCGGGCATCGCGGGCATAGCGGATCACGGACAGGGAGAGCCTCACGTCGGCCCGGGCCCATTGCGCCGGCGGCGCATCCTTGCGCAGGCCCCTGTCGGGCAGAGAGTAATCAGCCGGGTCGAGGCCATCCTCGTCGGCGGCTCTCAGGCGCTCCATCGCGCCCAGCGCAGCGGGCGACCAGGCGCCGTCCCGTGCCCAGACCAGCGGGCGCTCCGCCTGTGCGTAATAGGCGGACAGGGCCTCCCGGTCCTTGCCGCTCACGCGCAGTTCGCGCATGGCGGCATCATCGGCAAACAGGCCTTCCACGGCCATGCGGAAGAGATCCGCCTGCATCAGGGCCGTCACGGGAGCCGCGTCGGGCAGGGGAATGTCGATGGCCGGAGCCGGCTTCAGATCGGCTGCCTGGATGGCGACCGGCGCCGGTTCGGGCAAGGGGATCGGCTGAGAGGCCACATCCTCGCGAGCGGGGGGCTCCTGAACGGCGACATCGCGGAAGGAGGGCTCTGCGGGAACGGACTGAAGGAGATCCGGCTGCGGGCCGTTGATGTCGTCAGCCATGACGGAAAGGGGGAGGAGTGAAACAGATCCGATAAGACCGAGCCAAAGTGCCGTCTTGCGCAAGTCACGCATGATCTTGCTCCTCATCGCAATGAAGGGTGGAGGCTGGAAATGTCCTCCATCGAATGGATTTCGTCAGTGTTCCCGCACACGTCCTGTTACGCTTAACGCACAAAACGGCATGCGGCTTCATCGTCTAGGCCAAGTTCTTTCAATTTTCTGTAAAGGCCCGCGCCAAGGCGCGCGTCCTGCCCCTCCGTTCTCCTACAAATATCGGTTGCGGAGAGATCGTGTCGGGGCGCGAACGCTTTGAAGGATATACGAGAACCGTACAGGCGATGCGGGGCGAAGGAGGGTAAACCGACCGTTAACGAGGGCGGGATTGCCCCCTGGGCTGATATGGGTTGATCCGGAGAGCGCGGCGGCCAATATGTGTGCAGTACCTTCCAGACCGATCCCAATCAGGCTGTCGTCCGTGACCTCTCAGAAAGCGATCCCCTTGCATCACCCGTCCGCCGCAGGCGCCGCCCAGGCCGAACTTGGGGCGCTGCCCGAATGGAACCTGTCCCATCTCTATCCAGGCATGGACAGCGAGGCGTTCAAGCGGGATCTCGCGAAGGCCGAAGCGGAGTGCAAGGCCTTCGCCGCCGCCTATCGCGGCAAGCTCGACGAGATGGCCCGGGGCGAGAGGGCATCCGAGCGGCTGGACGAGGTGGTGAAGCGCTACGAGGCGCTCGAGGACCTCCTCGGCCGCCTCATGTCCTATGCGGGTCTCGTCTATTCCGGCGATACCACCGATCCGGTCCGCGCGAAGTTCTACGGCGATACCCAGGAGCGCCTGACCGCCGCCTCGACGGAGCTTCTCTTCTTCGGGCTCGAACTCAACCGCATCGACGACGAGGTCCTCGACAGGGCCGTGGGCGAGGAGCCGCTCCGGCATTACAAGCCCTGGATCGAGGACCTGCGCAAGGACAAGCCGTTCCAGCTCGAGGACAAGATCGAGCAGCTCTTCCACGAGAAGTCCGTGACCGGCCGCTCGGCCTGGAACCGCCTGTTCGACGAAACCATCGCGTCCTTGCGCTTCACGGTGCGCGGCGAGGAACTGCCCATCGAGCCGACCCTGAACAAGCTGCAGGATCCGGACGAGGGCCTGCGCAAGGACGCGTCCGACGCCCTTGCCAAGACCTTCAAGGCCAATCTTCGCACCTTCACGCTCATCACCAACACCCTCGCCAAGGACAAGGAAATCTCCGACCGCTGGCGCGGCTTCGAGGACGTGGCCGATTCCCGCCATCTGGCGAACCGGGTCGAGCGCGAGGTCGTGGAGGCGATGGTGTCCGCCGTGCGCGAAGCCTATCCGCGCCTGTCGCACCGCTATTACGCCCTGAAGGCCAAGTGGTTCGGCAAGGACAAGCTGGACCATTGGGACCGCAATGCGCCTCTGCCGAAGGTCGAGCAGCGAACCATCTCGTGGAACGAAGCGAAGGACACCGTTCTGTCCGCCTATTCCGCCTTCTCGCCCCGCATGGCCGACATCGCGAAGCGCTTCTTCGACGAGGATTGGATCGATGCGCCGACCCGTCCCGGCAAGGCGCCGGGCGCCTTCGCCCACCCGACCGTGCCTTCGGCCCATCCTTACGTGCTCCTGAACTACCAGGGCAAACCGCGGGACGTGATGACGCTGGCGCACGAGCTGGGCCACGGGGTGCATCAGGTCATGGCCGGGCCCAACGGGGCGCTCATGGCGCCCACGCCCCTGACCCTCGCCGAGACGGCATCCGTCTTCGGCGAGATGCTCACCTTCCGCCGCCTTCTCGACCAGACCACCGACCCGGTGCAGCGCAAGGCGATGCTGGCGGCGAAGGTCGAGGACATGATCAACACGGTGGTGCGCCAGATCGCGTTCTACTCGTTCGAGCGCAAGGTGCATCTGGAGCGCCGCAACGGCGAACTCACGGCGGACAAGCTGTGCGAGCTCTGGATGTCGGTGCAGGACGAGAGCCTCGGACCTGCGATCCGGCTGGGTCCGGGCTACGAGAGCTTCTGGACCTACATCCCCCACTTCATCCATTCGCCGTTCTACGTCTACGCCTATGCCTTCGGCGACTGCCTCGTGAACTCGCTCTACGGCGTGTACGAGCGCTCCAACGAAGGTTTCGTCGACCGCTATTTCGCGCTCCTCTCGGCGGGCGGCACCAAGCATTACGCGGAGCTTCTCGCTCCCTTCGGCCTCGATGCCAGCGACCCGTCCTTCTGGCAGATCGGCCTGTCGATGATCGAGCGCCTGATCGGTGAGCTCGAGGCGATGGAGAAGGCGATCTGATGGCCGAATCCGACCGCGAAGCGAACCGCTTCTCCGCGCGCGCCGCCCGTTATGCCCGCGTGGGCGCCAATATGGGCGGGGTCGCGGCCCGCATGGCAGGATCCCGGCTGTTCGGGGGCGATGCCCGCGACGCGTCCAACGCCGCAGTGCTGGCCCAGGCGCTCGGCGGGCTCAAAGGTCCGATCATGAAGGTGGCGCAGCTGCTCGCCACCATCCCGGATCTGATCCCGCCCGAATATGCCGCCGAGCTGCAGAAGCTCCAGAGCGAGGCCCCGCCCATGGGGGCGGCCTTCGTGAAGCGGCGCATGCAGGCGGAGCTGGGGCCGCAATGGCAGAGCCGCTTTGGCTCCTTCGAACTCAATCCGGCCGCAGCCGCGTCGCTGGGTCAGGTTCACCGCGCGACCACGAAGGACGGCGAGAAGCTCGCCTGCAAGCTGCAATATCCGGACATGCAATCGGCCGTGGAGGCGGATCTCAAGCAGCTTGAGCTCGTCTTCGCCCTGCATCGGCGCATGGATCCCGCCATCGATACCCGCGAGATCGCCAAGGAGATCGGCGAGCGGGTGCGGGAGGAGCTCGATTACGAGCGCGAGGCCAAGCACGCGGCGCTCTATGCCCAGACGCTCTCGGACGTGGAGGAGGTCCGGGTGCCAGGGGTCCATCTCGAATTGTCCACCCGGCGGCTTCTGTCGCTCGAGTGGCTGGAGGGCGAGAAGATCCTCGGGTTTACCGAGGCCCCGGTCGAAATCCGCAACCGGCTGGCGGTGGCCATGTTCAAGGCCTGGTGGCACCCCTTCAGCCATGCGGCCGTCATCCACGGCGATCCGCATCTCGGCAATTACACGGTCTTTTCCGAGGACGGCGAGGCCCGGGGCATCAACCTCCTCGATTACGGCTGCATCCGCATCTTCCACCCGCGCTTCGTCGGCGGCGTGGTCGATCTCTATCGCGGTCTCCAGACCGACGACCGGGCCCGGGTCGTCCATGCCTATGAGACCTGGGGGTTCAAGAGCCTCTCGAACGAGCTCATCGACATCCTCAACATCTGGGCCCGCTTCATCTACGCGCCGCTCCTCGACGACCGGGTCCGGACCGTGGCCGACGGCGTGAAGCCGGGCGAGTACGGCCGCCGTCAGGCCTTCGAGGTCCACAAAGCCCTGAAGGAGAAGGGGCCCGTCACCGTCCCGCGCGAGTTCGTGTTCATGGACCGGGCGGCCGTGGGCCTGGGCGCGGTCTTCCTGCACCTGAAGGCCGAGCTGAACTATCACCGGCTGTTCGAGAACGAGATCGAGCGCTTCTCCCTGGAAAGCCTGGAGCAGAGGCAGAAAGAGGCGCTCAACGCTTCCGGTTTACCACATCCTGTGTAATGAGGTTGCATCTTTCGCCGTTACGCCTTAGGCATGACGGTACGTTAGGGGCAGCCGATGAAGATCGCTTTCGTTCACCAGAACTTTCCAGGCCAATTCCTGCGTCTGGCCCGGACCTTCGTGGCCGAGGGGCACGAGGTCGTGGGCCTCGGGATGGTCAAGCAATGCTCCGTCCCGGGCGTGAAGTACTTCTCCTACGATGCGGTGCCGGGGCCGGAGGATGCGCCCTATCAGAACCGCTACTCCCCGGTCATTCCGCGCCTGCGGCGGGCCTACGGCGTCGCCTACAAGGCCAAGGCGCTCGCCAGCCAAGGCTTCGAGCCGGACGTGGTGGTGGTCAACACGGGTTGGGGCGAGAACCTGTTCCTGAAGGACATCTGGCCCAAGGCCCGGCACGTGGCCTATTTCGAATACTACTATCACGCCAAGGGGCAGGACCTGGATTTCGACCCTGAGTTCCCGGTCACCAACGAGGAGGTGATCTGGCGCCTGCGCCTCAAGAATTCGATGCAGCTCGGCGCCCTCGACGCCGCCGATGTGGCCGTGGCCCCGACCCGCTACCAGCGCGACACCTTTCCGGCCTATCTGCGCGACCGGCTCGCCATCATCCATGACGGCATCGACACCCAGAGGCTCCTGCCGGACCCGCATGTCCGGATCCAGCTCGGCGAGGGCGGGCCGCAGCTCACCCGCGAGAAGCCCGTCGTCACCTACGTGACGCGCAACATCGAGCCGATGCGCGGCGCGCACGTCGTCTTCAAGAGCCTGCCCTATCTCCTCGATATCGATCCCGAGCTGCGGGTGGTCATCGTCGGCGGCAAGGGCACGAGCTATTCCGGCTCCGCGCCGAACGGGCAATCCTGGTTCGATGTGTTCAAGGCCAGGATCGAGCGCCCGGTCGACTGGACCCGGGTCCATTTCGTCGGAAACCTGCCCTACGAGCAGTTCGTCAAGGTCCTGCAGGTCTCCTCGGCCCATGTCTACATGACCTATCCCTTCGTACTGTCCTGGTCCTCCATCGAGGCCATGGCCCTCGAATGCCGGATCGTGGCCTCGGACACCGAGCCGGTGCGCGAGGTCATTCAGGACGGGGTGAACGGGCGCCTCTTCCCCTTCTTCGACGAGAAGGCCCTGGCCGACAGGGTGCGCGAGACATTAGCGGAAAAGGACAGATCCGCCGCCATGGCCGCGGAGGCTCGGAGGATCGCGATTGCGAAATATGATTACGAGACCGTCAGCCTGCCTCAATGGCGCGAGTTTCTCGGGATCAAATGACCGGAAGAAGCATTCATAAAGTTTTCATTTGGAGCCCTTCGAAAGATTGCGGCTCCTCACTGCTTGCGTTAAACGCAGCAATTAACAAGTGACGCTGAACAGGGCTTTGAAACATGGCCGATACAAAACACGCGCCGCATGGGGGCTACAGTCCGGATATGGACGCCCGCGCTCATGAGGCGACCTATCAGGGATTTGTCCAGTTCGCCGAGATCGGCACCGCCGTCGTCATCTGCCACGTGCTGGCGCTCGCGGTCGGCGGCATCAAGCACGCCTGGCTGACGGCGATTTTCGGCGTGATCCTCTCGCTCGTCGCGGGCGGTATCGGCGCGATGGCCCCTTCCGTCGGGGTCCGGGCTCCGGCAGCCGTCGGCGTCCTCCTCCTGCTGGCGCTCATCTTCTACTGAGCAGAGCGGGCGGCTTTTTGACCGAGTGAGACAAGAGCTTGATTTCAAGCCGTTGACCAGATCGCAGGGGGGCTAAAATGCGGATCGCCGTTCTCTCCGAAACCGATGGAGCGGAGACTCGCGTTTCCGCCACCCCTGAGACCGTCAAGAAGTATAAAAATCTCGGCGCCGACGTGATCGTCCAGGCCGGGGCGGGCGCCAAGGCCGGCGTCCCCGACGCGGAGTTCGAGGCGGCCGGCGCCTCGGTGGCCAAGACGGCCGAGGAAGCCTTGAAGGATGCCGACATCATCCTGAAGGTCCGCCGCCCTGCAGAGGGCGAGCTCACGGGTGCCAAGCCCGGCGCGCTGGTCATCGCCATCATGGATCCCTACGGCCAGGACGCAGCCCTCAAGGCGCTGGCCGATGCGCAGGTCTCCGCCTTCTCCATGGAGCTGATGCCCCGCATCACCCGCGCACAGGTGATGGACGTCCTGTCCTCCCAGGCGAATCTCGCCGGATACCGGGCCGTCATCGATGCCTCCGCCGAATACGGGCGGGCGCTGCCGATGATGATGACCGCAGCCGGCACCGTGCCCGCGGCCCGCATCTTCGTCATGGGCGCCGGCGTTGCCGGTCTGCAGGCCATCGCCACTGCCCGCCGTCTCGGCGCCGTGGTGACCGCCACCGACGTGCGCCCCGCTGCCAAGGAGCAGGTCGAGAGCCTGGGCGCCAAGTTCATCGCCGTGGAGGACGAGGAGTTCAAGCAGGCGGAGACCGCCGGCGGCTATGCCAAGGAGATGTCCGCCGAGTACCGGGCCAAGCAGGCCGAGCTGGTGGCCTCCCACATCGCCAAGCAGGACATCGTCATCACGACGGCCCTCATTCCAGGCCGGCCGGCCCCGAAGCTCATCTCCCGCGCCATGGTCGAATCCATGAAGCCTGGCTCCGTCATCGTCGATCTGGCGGTGGAGCGCGGCGGCAATTGCGAGCTGGCGCAGCCGGGCCAGGTGGTGGAGCACAACGGCGTGAAGATCGTGGGCCACCTCAACGTGCCCGGGCGCCTCGCCGCCACGGCGTCCAGTCTCTACGCGAAGAACCTTTACGCCTTCGTCGAGACGCTGGTGGACAAGGAAACCAAGGCTCTGGCCGTGAAGTGGGACGACGAACTGGTCAAGGCCACCTGCCTGACCCGTGACGGCGCCATTGTCCACACCGCCTTCCAGCCGACCGCTTAAACCGTCCAGGGGAGGACACCATGGCAACGCTCACGCCCGAACAGGCCGTCGAACAGGCCCGAGCGGCGGCAGAAGCCGCCCGACGCTCGGCCGAGGCGGCTCAGACCATCGCCGATCAGGTGGCCGACGCGGCCGGTGCCGCCGCCGCCGCGGTCACCCACGGGGCCGTCGACCCGACGGTGTTCCGCCTCGCCATCTTCGTCCTGGCGATCTTCGTCGGCTACTACGTGGTCTGGCAGGTCACCCCGGCGCTGCATACGCCCCTCATGTCGGTCACCAACGCCATCTCGTCGGTCATCGTGGTCGGCGCGTTGCTGGCCGTGGGCGTCGACGTGGCTCCCGGTCTCGGCGAAGGCCCGATCTGGGCCCGGGCGCTCGGCTTCATCGGCCTCGTGCTGGCGGCCATCAACATCTTCGGCGGCTTCCTGGTGACCCAGCGCATGCTCGCCATGTACCGCAAGAAGGGGTGAGGCGATGTCGGCCAATCTAGCCTCGATCCTCTACCTCGTCTCCGGCGTCCTGTTCATCCTGGCCCTCCGCGGCCTGTCGCATCCCACCACCTCCCGGCAGGGCAATCTCTATGGCATGGTGGGCATGGGGATCGCCATCCTCACCACCCTGTTCGTTTCTCCGCCGAGCGGCTTCGGCGGCTGGGCGCTGGTGATCCTCGGCCTCGCCATCGGCGGCGGCATCGGCGCGGTGATCGCCCGGCGCGTGCCGATGACGGCCATGCCGCAGCTGGTGGCCGCCTTCCACTCCCTGGTCGGCCTCGCAGCAGTGCTGGTGGCGGCGGGCGCCCTTTATGCACCCCAGGCTTTCGGCATCGGGTCTGTCGGCACCATCCATGGCGGCTCCCTGTTCGAGATGGCGCTCGGCGTCGCCATCGGGGCCGTCACCTTCACCGGTTCCGTGATCGCGTTCCTGAAGCTTGACGGACGCATGTCCGGCAAGCCGATCCTGCTGCCGAGCCGGCACCTCATCAATATCGGACTCGGCCTCCTGCTGCTGGTGCTGCTCGTCGCCTTCATCCGCACCGAGAGCCATGCGGCCTTCTGGCTGATCGTGCTGGTCTCCTTCGTGCTGGGCGTCACGCTCATCATCCCCATCGGTGGCGCCGACATGCCGGTGGTGGTGTCGATGCTCAACTCCTATTCGGGCTGGGCGGCGGCCGGCATCGGATTCACGCTCGGCAATCTCGCGCTCATCATCACCGGCGCGCTGGTCGGCTCCTCGGGTGCGATCCTGTCCTACATCATGTGCAAGGGCATGAACCGCTCCTTCATTTCCGTGATCCTCGGCGGCTTCGGCGGCGAGACGGCGGCAGCCGCCGGCGGCGCAGTCGAGACCCGGCCGGTGAAGCAGGGCTCGGCGGATGATGCGGCCTTCATCATGAAGAACGCCGCCAAGGTCATCATCGTGCCCGGCTACGGCATGGCGGTCGCCCAGGCGCAGCACGCACTGCGCGAGATGGCCGACGAGCTGAAGGCCGAAGGGGTCGAGGTCAAGTACGCCATCCATCCGGTGGCGGGCCGCATGCCCGGCCACATGAACGTGTTGCTGGCGGAAGCCAACGTGCCCTACGACGAGGTGTTCGAGCTCGAGGACATCAACGGCGAGTTCGCGCAGGCCGACGTGGCCTTCGTCATCGGCGCCAACGACGTGACCAACCCGGCGGCCAAGACCGACCCGGCCTCGCCGATCTTCGGCATGCCGATCCTCGACGTGGAGCGGGCCAAGACCGTGCTGTTCATCAAGCGCGGCATGGGCTCGGGCTATGCGGGCGTCGAGAACGAGCTGTTCTTCCGCGACAACACCATGATGCTCTTCGGCGACGCTAAGAAGGTGGTCGACGAGATCCTCAAGAATCTCTGACGCTCCGTCTGTTAAAAACCCTGTCATGCCCGGCCCAGCGCCGGGCATTTTATTTTCCATCTCTCGTCATCATCGGCCTTGTGCCCGTGATGACGAGAGATGGAATGACGCCGTGGACAAAAACTGTTTTAAAGAGCCGTCTTCGTTCCGGAAACCTCCCATGTCCGCCATCGCCCTCCGCACCGCCCTTCCTGCCGACCGGGATGCCGTCATCGAGCTCATCCATCAGCTCAACGTCTTCGAGGCTGATCTCGTCGGCGACCGGCGCCGCGACTACGGGGCTGCGGCGGAATATTACGACGAGCTGATGCAGCGTCTGTCGCGGCGCAACGGCCGTATCGTCCTGGCGCAGGCGGAAGGGATCACCGTCGGCGCCATGGGTTTTTCGCTCGACCAGGATGCCGCCTATGTGGCCGACAGCTTGCGCAATCACGGGACGGTCACCGACCTGATCGTGCACGACGATTGGCGCGGACGGGGCATCGGCCAGATGCTGCTCAAGGAAGCCGAGCGCCTGACGAAGGAAGCAGGGCTCAAGCGCCTCTTCATCGGCGTCCTGGTGGCCAATGAACGGGCCGAGCGCACCTACCGCGCCTTCGGCTTCGAGCCCTATGTGTCGATCCTGTCGAAGGAGCTGTGAGGATCGGGATAGGCCTCGCGCCACGTCATGAGCACCGTCAGCTTCGGCCAGCGAGCTGGCCAATCCTGGCCGAGGACCCGTTCGCGATAGACTTCCATCTTCCATTCGAAGGGCGGCGTCGGCCGCACGATCAGGTTCAGGAGGTCCTCGACTCCATGAGGTGCCATCACCTCGACCCTGCCGCGGATCGAGCGTGCCGCGATGGCCGTCGCGGTCTCGGCCCAGTGGGCAACGGCATCGACGGTGTCGCGGTAAGGCGAATCGCCGTTGCGGAGATGCATGCGCGCCTGGTTCTTCACGGACCAAGCCATGCCCGGGGCATGCTCATGGAGCCGGTTCTGAAGGTCGCTTTCCCGTTCCCTTCGGGTGTCGCCTGGATCGAAGAAGATCACGTCCACGTCGTTGAGGCGTGAGACGTCGATCGCACGCCCATGCAGCACGTCCCAGACCGTGTTGCGGATGAAGCCGGCCCCGATCCAGCCATCCGGAAGCCCAAGCCTCTCCACATGCGAAAGAAGCGCATGCAGGCCCGCATGCGCTTCGAGAAGATGCCCGATATCGGCGGTGGTCCGCAGGGGAGGGGCGGAAGCCATGCCGCCTATATCCGAAAGCCTTACGAGCGGAACAGGCCTGCGACGCCGCCCTGGAGGCGGGACGAGCCCTGGCGGGCGACGCTGTTGCTGTTGTCGAGGGCCAGCGCGCGCGAATAGCTCTCGAGCGCTTGGCTGCGATCGCCCTTGCGTTCGAGGGCCACGCCGCGCCACGCCCAGGAATTGGCGTCCTTGTTGTCGACGTTGAGAGCCGCGTTGAAGTCCTCGATGGCCTTGTCGTACTGGTTCGTCGCCACGAAGCTTTGGCCGCGGGCCGCGTAGGGGGCGCCGACGAAGGGGTTGCGGTCGATGGTGGCGTCGAAGTCGAGGATCGCCTGCTGGTGCATGCCCTGGCGCTGGTAGAGCAGGCCGCGCGAATGGAGCGCCTCGGCGGATTCCGGCAACAGGCGGGTCGCCATGTTCAGGTCGCTCAGGGCTTCCTGGTACTGGTTCTGGGCGCGGTACAGATTGGCGCGGCCGATATAGGCCGGGCCGTAATTGGGATCGGCCTGGATCGCACGGGTGAAGTCGGCAAGCGCCTGGTCGTTGCGGTTCGTCTGCCGCAGGGCGAGGGCGCGGTTGGTATAGGCCGGCGCATAGTTCGGATCGAGCTGCACCGCCTTGGAGAAGTCGGAGATGGCGCTGCTGTAGTTCCCCACCCGGGCATAGGCCGCCCCGCGGGTGTTATAGGCGCTCGGATCGTTCGGGTTGCGCTGGATCACGTCCGACAGGGAGGAGATGTTGACGGTGCTCGTACCCTGCGTGTCCTCTTCCACCACGGCGATGCGCTGGGTGGGAGCGCCGCCCGTGGTGCTGCAGGCGGAAAGGCCGAGGGCCACGAGGGTCAGGCTCAAGGGGGCCAAATGGCGAATCGATGGGTCGAACACCTTCGTCTCCAGCTTATCTACTCACGGTACCAGGAAGCGGCACTCTGGCGGGAAATCCTTAACAGCCGTGAAACAAGGCATCAAAAAGGCGCCGATGCAAGAGGCATTGCAACGAAGTTCGGTCGCGAGCGGGAAAGGGAGCTCCAGATATGCAAACAGCGCCCCGCTTCACGCGACGGGCGCTGGTTCACAACCGATAGGCGAGGCCTTTTTCAAGGCCTGCTCGAAGAGCTTAGCGGGTCGGGCGGGGCTTGGAAGGCAGCAGGCCTTCGCGCTGCATGCGCTTACGGATCAGCTTGCGAGCGCGGCGAACGGCCTCAGCCTTCTCGCGGGCCTTCTTCTCAGACGGCTTCTCGTAGTGACCGCGAAGCTTCATTTCGCGGAAGATACCCTCACGCTGCATCTTCTTCTTGAGAGCGCGGAGCGCCTGATCGACGTTGTTATCCCGGACAAGAACCTGCACGCGAATTCCTCGTGTTTGAACCGTTTCGATTGTGACAAAAAAACAATGAGGCGCGTCATGCGCACCTCTATCTGGTCGGCGTCGATATCAGAAGAAGCCTTGCCTGTCCAGGGTTGCTTCTCAAGAAAAGCGCCGGTCCAAAGGGACAACGGCCCCGGTTTCAAAAGGTTCAGGCCCGTTCCGGGAAAATCCGGGTCACATGTCCCATCTTGCGGCCTGCCCGAGCTTCCGTCTTGCCGTAGAGGTGCAGATGCGCGCCCGGCTCCGCCAGGATCTCCTCCCAGGCATCGGCATCGTGCCCGATCAGGTTCGTCATCTCGACCCGGCCGCGGCGGGCTGTCTCGCCGAGCGGCCAGCCGCAGACGGCTCTCACATGCTGCTCGAATTGCGAGGTCGTGGCGCCGCCCAGCGTCCAATGGCCGGAATTGTGCACCCGGGGGGCGATCTCGTTCACCACAAGGCGCTCGGAGCCGTCCTCGGTGACGAGAAACAGCTCGACCGCGAGCACGCCTACGTAATCCAGGGCCTCGGCGATGGAGCGGGCGATCCGGAAAGCTTGCTCCTCCGTCTGAGGGGACACGCCGGCCGGAACCCGGGTGGTGTCCAGAATGTGGTTGCGGTGCTCGTTGGCGCACAGGTCGTAGGCCGCGAACGCCCCCGTGGCCGTGCGGGCTGCCACCACGGAGACCTCCCTCTCGAAAGGCACGAAGCCCTCGAGGATGGAGGCCGCGCGCCCGATCTCCTCCCAGGCCGCGACGGGATCGGTCTCGGGGCCGATCTTCACCTGCCCCTTGCCGTCATAGCCGAAGCGGCGGGTCTTGAGCACGGCGGGCCGGCCGATGCGCTCGACGGCCTCGGCCAGCTCGGCCTCGCTGGAGACGGGCGCGAAGGGGGCCACCGCGATGCCGAGGCCCGCGATGAAGCTCTTCTCGAGAAAGCGGTCCTGCGACACGGCCAAGGCCTGAGCATTGGGGGCAAGAAGCGCATGAGCGCTCAAGATCGCGGCCGTTTCGCTCGGCACGTTCTCGAATTCATAGGTCACCACATCCACGGCCTTGGCGAAACGCACGAGGTTCGCCTCGTCCTCGTAGGCCGCGATGGTGTAGTCGGTTGCGACCTCGAATGCCGGGCTGTTCTCGTCCGGCGCGTAGATATGCGTCTTCAGGCCCAGCTGTGCCGCCGCCATGGCGATCATGCGGCCAAGCTGGCCGCCGCCGAGGATGCCGAGGGTGCAGCCGGGACGGATCATCGCTCCCCGCATCATTTGAACTTCTGTGACTTCTTCGCTCATTTTAGAACCATGCATCAACGAAATCTCACGATCAGAACGCTCGTGCAAAGGCAGGTGAGCACCCATGCAGCTTAGCAACGTACTGAGGTCTTCCACCCAAAAAACCGTCTATCCGATTCTTGGAATTTTCCACTAACAGAGGGGGCGACAACCTATCTGTCCTAATGCAGAATCATCTTATAGAAATACTTTTAGCATCGGGATCTTGGCTGCCTTTGTATATAGCCGAGCGATCAGTAGCAGTTTGTGCTATTGTTGATAGGAGAACAGTTCACTCGACGGACTGAGCTTTGATAGGAAACATGTAGGTGGTACCAGCCCCCAATGGAGGTGCGTGTGACGAGGAAGCAACTTTCAGACAAGCTTTACCATTTAGATCCAGGAGCAAATCTCACTGTTCCAGAGGAAGCCCTAGCCCATATATTCGATGTGATATCGCTTTCATACAATTCCCATGATGCCCTCAGGCGCATTGCAGACTTTGCCCTTGAACACCGCTGCACGTTCTCATTTCATGAGCGGGAAGGTGCCGTTCCCTGCTTCCGGAAAGATGATATCTTCTAATCGAAGCGAACCAGCGCCCAGGCTCTGCACCACGTCAGCGATGGAGGTGTATTACCCCGGTGACGGACTGCTCATAGCGATTCGTTCAGTATTCGGCTCCAATAGCTCGTTTATTTCCAGCGGAATAGAAGAGTGCTCAATGGCGGAAGTACGACCTCAAGAGAAAGGGGTCGGCCATGAGCCGAGATGTCTTCCGTATGCAGTGCGCCTCCATTCCCCATGTTACCACCTCCGTAAGTCTCCGCGTCGGTATTCAGGACCTCATGCCAAAGACCTGCTTTCGGTACCCCAATGCGGTAGCCGATCCTTGGCACAGGTGTCATATTGCTTACGGCGAGGATCGTCGCGCTTCCGTCCTTCGCCGTCCGCAACATGGCGAAGACAGAATTCGCGTCATCGTCTACGACCGCCCATTCAAACCCCGTAGGATCGGCGTCCGTGCCGTGAAGTGCCGGTTCCGCTGTATAGATGTGATTGAGGTCACGCACGAGCCTCTGAATTCCCGAATGCTGGGGAGCATCGAGCAACTCCCAGGAAATTGATGCATCGTGGTTCCACTCGCGCTCCTGAGCGATCTCGCCGCCCATGAACAGGAGTTTCTTTCCAGGGTGCGCCCACATGTATCCATAGTAGGCTCTCAGGTTCGCAAAGCGCTGCCATTCGTCGCCGGGCATTTTCCGGACCAGCGATCCCTTGCCGTGCACGACCTCGTCATGGGATAGCGGGAGGATAAAGCGTTCCGAATACGCGTAGACCATGCCGAACGTGAACGCCCCGTGATTGTAGCTCCGGTAGATTGGGTCCTGTTCCATGTAGTGGAGGGAATCATGCATCCAACCCATGTTCCATTTGAACGTGAATCCGAGGCCGCCCTCCTCCGCTGGTTTGGTGACGCCTGGGAATGCCGTGGACTCCTCTGCAATCGTGATGGCGCCACGGCAGCGATAAGCGATGATACTGTTGAGATGCTTAAAGAACTCGATCGCCTCGAGATTTTCCCTACCTCCATATTTATTCGGAATCCATGAGCCCGGCCGGCGACTGTAATCGCGGTAGAGCATCGATGCGACCGCGTCGACCCGGAGCGCATCGACGTGAAAGCGTTCAATCCAATGGAGCGCACTCGCGATCAGGAAGCCCTTTACCTCGTTTCGCCCTAGGTTGTAGA
>DASZBB010000023.1:0-2266 GCA_035944695.1 Microvirga sp.
GACGGTGGCGAGCTACATGATCGCCGGCAAGGGCACGCCCGATCAGGCCCCGGCCCGGCTCACCGCCTATCGCGATCCGGCTTTCATGGATGCGCTCATCGACCGACTGGTGCGGGCTTCCACGGCCTATCTCATCCGCCAGATCGACGCCGGTGCCGAAGCGGTCCAGATCTTCGAGAGTTTCGGCTCGGCCCTGCCACCCGGTCTGTTCGACCGGCTGTCCCTCGAGCCGATCCGTCGGATGGTGGAAGGTCTGAAGAGCGCGCGTCCGCACGCCAAGGCGATCGTTTTCGTGCGCGGCGGCGGTGCCAATCTCCACCGGTTCGCCGCAGCCGGGATCGGCGATGCGCTCGCCCTCGACTGGACGCTCGATCCCGCAATCGTTCTGCCGACCCTGCCGGACGCGGTGGCGACCCAGGGCAATCTCGATCCGCTCGCCCTCATCGCCGGAGGCGAGGCCCTGACCCGGGGCGTCGACCATATCCTGAACGCGGTGCGCGGCCGGCCGCACATCTTCAATCTCGGGCACGGCATCCTGCCGGAGACGCCGATCGACCACGTGGAGCAGATGATCGCTCGCGTGCGGGGGGCCTGACATGGTGTATCTCTGGATCAAGGCGGCCCACGTGATCGCCATCATCGCGTGGATGGCCGGCATGCTCTATCTGCCGCGCCTCTTCGTCTATCACTGCGACGCGCCGAAGGGCTCGATCCAGTCCGAGACCTTCAAGATCATGGAGCGGCGCCTCCTCAAGGCGATCATCAACCCGGCCATGAGCATCGCCTGGATCCTCGGCCTGATCCTGGTCTGGCAGGGCGGCTGGTACACCTCCGGCTGGCTGCACGCGAAGGTTCTCCTGGTGCTGATCCTCTCCGGCGTGCACGGCTTCCTGTCCCGCACCGTGAAGGATTTCGCCGCCGACCGGAACACCCGCCCGGCGAAGTTCTACCGCATGATCAACGAGGTCCCGACGGTGCTCATGATCGGCATCGTGATCCTGGTGATCGTGAAGCCGTTCTGATGTTCTGACGGCGAGATCGTTCCCACGAGCGGAGCGGGGAAGGGCGCGCGCCGGGCATTTCCCGGCACGAGGCCGGTGATGACGTGGATGAGCGCATAACCCCTCCCGGACGAAGTTCGCGAGGTTGTGTTCCAAAGCCTCTTGAGACTTGGACCGAAAGAGGCTACATAAGAATTCTCTTCCTTAAAGACAGGTGCGCTGCACGGGGCCCCCAGGGCTCTCTCAAGTCACCCTCGTGAACTGAGCGGCCCTGTCGAACGTTTCCCCGATCTCCCCGCGTACAGCCCCATCTGCCCGCGATTTTACCCCGAGAGTGTTCCCCGATGAGGGAAATCAAACTTCAAGACCTGAAATCCAAGTCCGCCACTGAACTCATCACCTTCGCCGAAGAGCTCGAGGTCGAGAACGCGAGCACCATGCGCAAGCAGGAGCTCATGTTCGCCATCCTCAAGCAGCTGGCGGCGCGCGAGGTGGAGATCATCGGCGCGGGCGTCGTCGAGGTGCTGCAGGACGGCTTCGGCTTCCTGCGCTCGGCCGATTCCAACTACCTGCCCGGCCCCGACGACATCTACGTCTCGCCTTCCCAGATCCGGAAATTCGGCCTGCGCACCGGTGATACGGTGGACGGCCCGATCCGCGGTCCCAAGGAGGGCGAGCGCTATTTCGCCCTGCTCAAGGTCAACACCATCAATTTCGAGGATCCGGAGAAGATCCGGCACAAGGTCCATTTCGACAACCTGACGCCGCTCTTCCCGCACGAGCGCTTCAACCTCGAGATCGCCGATCCGACCCGCAAGGATTTCTCGCCGCGCATCATCGACATCGTATCGCCCATCGGCAAGGGCCAGCGCGCCCTCATCGTGGCGCCGCCGCGCACGGGTAAGACCGTGCTGATGCAGAACGTGGCGCAGTCGATCACCACCAACCATCCCGAGTGCTACCTCATCGTGCTGCTCATCGACGAGCGCCCGGAGGAGGTCACCGACATGCAGCGCTCCGTGAAGGGCGAGGTCGTGGCCTCCACCTTCGACGAGCCGGCGACCCGCCACGTGCAGGTGGCCGAGATGGTGATCGAGAAGGCCAAGCGCCTCGTGGAGCACGGCCGCGACGTGGTCATCCTGCTTGACTCGATCACCCGCCTGGGCCGCGCCTACAACACGGTGGTGCCGTCCTCCGGCAAGGTGCTCACCGGCGGTGTCGACGCGAACGCCCTGCAGCGGCCGAAGCGCTTCTTCGGCGCCGCC
>DASZBB010000024.1:0-7827 GCA_035944695.1 Microvirga sp.
ATCGGCGAGCATCTGATCCACAATCTCGACGAGGCCGGCTATGTCACCGAGGATCTGGCCGAGCTGGCGGCCCGGCTTCGGGTCGCGCCCGAGGAGGCCGAGGCGGCCTTGAGGCTGATCCAGAGCTTCGAGCCGTCCGGCGTCGGCGCCCGCGACCTCGCCGAATGCCTCGGTATTCAGCTGCGGGAGCGTGACCGGCTCGATCCGGCCATGCAGACCCTGCTCGCCCATCTCCATCTCGTCGCCCGCCAGGATTTCGCAGCCTTGAGAAAGGTCTGCGGGGTCGACCAGGAGGACCTCGCCGACATGCTGGCCGAAATTCGCCGACTGGAGCCCAAGCCGGGACTTGCCTTCACGCCTTCTCCCGTCGACGTGCTCGTACCGGACGTTCTGGTGCGGACCGCCCCGGATGGCAGCTTTCACGTCGAGCTCAACCCGGACACTCTGCCCCGCATCCTGCTGAACCGGACCTATTATGCGGAAGTCGCCAAGGTGGTGCGCAAGGACGAGGACAGGAACTTCCTCTCCGACTGCCTGCAGACCGCAAGCTGGCTGACCCGCAGCCTGGACCAGCGCGCCAAGACGATCCTGAAAGTGGCTGCCGAGATCGTCCGTCAGCAGGAAGGATTCTTCCGACAGGGCGTCGCCGCCCTGCGGCCCATGACGCTCAAGAGCGTTGCCGAAGCGATCGGCATGCACGAATCGACCATCTCCCGGGTCGTTGCGAACAAAGCACTCGGCACCGAGCGCGGCACCCATCCCATGAAGTTCTTCTTCAGCGCCGCCACCGGGGAGGGCGAACATTCGGCCAAGGCCGTCCGTCACCGAATCAGGCAGCTGATCGCGGCCGAGAGCCCCTCCGATGTGCTCTCGGATGAGGCAATTGCCCAGAAACTGAAAGCGGACGGGATCCAGGTCGCCCGGCGCACGATCGCAAAATATCGGGAGGCACTGCGCATTCCCCCCTCAGCGGACCGGCGCCGACGGCACAGGCCAGAGGACTGAACTGTCGGGCCCGCGCCATTTCAAGACTTGCATTGGCCCCCATTCGGATCATCATCGCCTTCAAGCGTCACCTTGAAGGATCGCGGCGAAGCGACGGCGCAAGAGGAGGAGGTCACGATGACATTGAGGGTGTCGGGGAAGAATCTCGATATCGGCGAAGCCCTTCGATCCCAGGTCCAGAATCGCATGGCCGGTGCGCTGTCGAAATACTTCGACGGCGGCTATTCGGGTCATGTGACCGTCACCCGCGACGGCACCGGCTATCGGACGGATTGCGTGCTTCACCTGACTTCGGGCATGACCCTGGAAGCCTCGGGGGCCGCGCAGGACGCCTATGCCAGCTTCGATCAGACGGCAGGACGGATCGAGAACCGCCTGCGCCGCTACAAGCAGCGGCTGAAGGACCGTTCCGGCTCCGGCAACGGACGCGCGGGAGGCCTCGAGATGGTCTATTCCGTCCTGGAGGCTCCCAGCGACGAGGCGGTCGAGGAGGAGGCCTATCACCCGATGGTGATTGCCGAGACCACCAAGCCCCTCCACAAGCTCTCCGTCAGCGACGCTGTGATGCAGCTCGATCTCACCGGAGCGCCCGCTCTTGTGTTCATCCATGCTAGCACCGGCCGCGTGAACGTCGTATACCGCCGCGGCGACGGAGCGATCGGTTGGGTCGATCCGCCGCTCGCACAGCCTTGATGGGGAGTTACCTCTTCTTGGCCCGGTTCTTGCGTGGAACGGTGAGAGGCCTTCCAGGCTTCACATCATAATGCAGCGTGATCGATGCCTTTGCTGGATTTTCTAGACCCTCGGGCCGTTCTGCCCGCCCTGCGCGTCAGCGGCAAGAAGCAGGCCCTTCAGGAACTGGCCTCCCAGGCGGCCCGCCTCACGGGTCTCCCCGACAGCGCCATCTATGAGGCTCTCCTGCAACGCGAGCGCCTCGGCTCGACCGGGATCGGCGAGGGCATCGCCATTCCCCACGGCAAGCTGCCGAGCCTGACCCGCATCTTCGGCCTCATCGCCCGGCTCGACAAGCCGGTCGATTTCGAAGCCCTCGACGGTCAGCCGGTGGATGTGCTCTTCCTGCTTCTCGCGCCCGAGGGAGCCGGGGCCGATCACCTGAAGGCCCTGGCCCGCGTGGCCCGGGTGCTGCGCGAACCCGGGTTGATCGAGCGGGTTCGTGCCACGCGGGACGCCACGGCGCTCTACGCCATCATGACCGAACTGCCCAAGGCCGCTTGACGGGATTCGGAGCGGACTTCTGACCTAACGTAAATCTCTCTTTAACACGTCCGCCCCAATCTTGCCGCAAAGTCCTAAAGGGGGATTCGGGGGATGTCGTCTCTTGCTCGTGTGAGGCGGCCGTCGGTTCGAGTGAGGGTCGCCACGTTGAGTGGCGTCATGGTGCTCGGCTTTGCGGTCATCGGTGCGGTGTTTCAGACAGGCCGCAGTGAGGTCGAAGAGGCGCTGTCGGCGCAGCAGACCTATTCCGCTCTGGCCGAGAAGGCGAACCAGTTCCGGGGCCGGGCCGATGGCCTGAAGGTGGCCGCCGGGGAGTGGACGGCAAGCCGCCTCGGCCATCATGGCCAGGCCTTTCTCGATCAGCACAAGGCCTTGTCGGCCCAGCTCGACGACATGAGCACGGCCACCGGCGCCGGCCTGATCGCGCCCGAGGTCACGGCCCTGAAGCAGCACGCGGCGGCCCTGATCAGCCAGGGCAATGCTCTGAACAAGCTTTATGCCGCCGTGGGCAGCAAGCCGGATGAAGGCGCGCAGGGACGCCTCCTCAAGGCGGAGGCGAACCTTGAAAAGCTTGTGCGCCCCCTGACGGGCAGCGGCGAGACCATCGCCTGGCGCCTCTGGGCCGCCATGCTCGGCATGTTCAACCAGGAGGCCCGCGCCCGCATCCTGCTCGAGGAGAGCATTCTCGGCGCCTTCGAGGTCGAGCAGGGTCGGTTTACCCGCGCTTTGGCCCAGCTCTCCGGCGATCCCAAGGACAAGGCGGCGATCGAATCCGCGAGCGTCTCGTTCCAGGAGGCGTTCCATGCCTGGAGCGAGCTGGAGCAGCAGGTTTCCGGCCAGGGCGAGAAGCTGATGGGGCAGTTCGATCTGCTCGTCCCCGTTCTCGATCAGCTGCTCGCCAAGGTGCGCGCCGAGGCGCATAAGACGGAAGAGCAGCTGACCGCCTCGCAGCAGCGGACCTTCACCCTGATCCTCTGGGCCATGGGCGCCACGCTGCTGTTCGGCCTCGTCCTCAACGTCCTCGTCGGACGCTCGATCTCCCTGCCGTTGACCCGCCTCCAGCAGGCCATGCGGCGGCTGGCGGACGGCGATGCCGCAAGCGAGATCCCGTTCACGGCCAACACCGACGAGATCGGCGCCATGGCCCGCACGGTGCTGGTCTTCCGCGACAATGCCCGTGAGCGCGAACGGCTGACGCAGGAGCGCGAGGGCATGGCGGCCGTGGATGCCCAACGGGCCCATGCGATCTCCAATGCGATCATGGCCTTCGACGCTTCGGTCGAGCAGATCCTCGCGGAGGTCCGGCAGGTCACGGGCGATCTCGCCAAGGCCTCCGGGCAGCTGGAGGGATCGGCCAATCACGTCACCCAGCAGGCCCAGATCGCGGGCGCCGCTTCCACGCGCACGGCGCACAACATGTCGGCCGTGGCGAGCGCCGCGGAGGAGCTCGACGCGTCCCTGGCCGAAGTGGCCGCCCAGACGAATGCCTCGGCCGAGGCCTCCGAGCGCGCGGTGGCTGAAGCGCGCGGCGCGTCCAGCAGCATGTCGACCCTCTCGACGGCCACCTCCCAGATCGGCGAGGTGGCGAACCTCATCCGCTCCATCGCGGCCCAGACGAACCTGCTGGCGCTCAACGCCACCATCGAGGCGGCGCGCGCCGGCGAGGCCGGCAAGGGCTTTGCGGTGGTGGCCTCCGAGGTGAAGGACTTGGCGGGTCAGACCGCCAAGGCCACGGAGGAGATCGCCCGGCAGATCGAGGCCGTGCAGGCCGCCTCGCGCGAGACGCTGGTGGCGCTGGGCACCGTGCAGGCCTCCGTGGAGGATCTGGCCGGGGTCGTCTCGACGGTCGCCGGAACGGTGAGCCAGCAGACGGCGGCGGTGTCGGAGATCGCCCGTTCCGTCGCCCAGGTGTCGACGGAAGCGCAGGCGGGCACCTCTGCCATCGAGACGACGCAGGGCGTCGCCTCGCAATCGCTCGACGCGGCCCGCAACGTGGCGGATCTCTCGGTGGCCCTGGAGCGGCAGGCCCAGCGCCTCGGCGCCGAGATCGGCCAGTTCCTCCAGAGCGTCAGGGCGGCTTGACCGTTCCGGATCGGGCGGGGCGACTCAGGGCGTCCCGGCCATCTCCCACACGAGCTGAACATTGGCCGTGTAGCGGATCGTCGCCGGCGGCACGATCGGAACCGACTCGGCGCCCTTGGCCATGGCCATCGACATGCGCATGTCGGGCTGCGGCTCGAACGGTTGAGCCGAGCCGTCCCGGATCTCCAAGAGGCGGCCCAGGGACACGCCGGCGGCGGCGGCATAGATCTCGGCTTGGCGGCGGGCATCGCGCACGGCCGCCTCGCGGGCCCTGTCGCCGCCCTCTTCCTGCTTGTCGAGGCCGAAGGTGACCGCCTGGAAGGTCATGTCGCCGCTCGCCAGGATCTCGCCGGCGAGGCGCCCGACCCCGTCGAGGTCGCGGGTGGTGATCCGCAGCTGATGGTTGGCGAAGAATTTCGGGGTCTTCATCTCCTTGCCGTCCGGGCCGACCTGGGGCGGCGTCTGGAAGACCTGGAAATTCGCGGTCCGGATGTCCTCGCGCTTGACGCCGAGGCCCTGGATCCGGGCGAGCACCCGCTCCGTGGCATTGTTGTTGGCGGCGGTGGCCTGCGCCACCGTCTCTGCCTGGGTCGCCACCGTCACGTGGATGCGGGCGAAGTCCGGCTTCAGTTCCGCCTCGCCCGTTCCCATCACGCTGATCGTCGGCTGGCGCGGCGTGGGGGCTTGAGCGAGCGCCGGGGCGGCGAGGCTCAGGGCCGCGAGGGCGGCGGCAACGGCAATGCGCATGAGGAAACGTCCTTCTTCAATGAAAAAGCCCCGCCCGGAGGCGGAGCTCGGAGGCATCGCGACGATGCACACATGAACCTGAGCGGCGGATTAACGGCCGGTCTTCACCCGGGTCCAGAGCCGGGTGACGGTGCGCTGCGAGCGCTCGTCATAGGCCGTGTTGGTGAAGAGGCGCTTCATGGTGGCCTCGTCCGGATAGATGCCGGGATTGTCGAGGATCGCCTTGTCGATGTGCTGCTTGGCCGCGAGGTTGCCCGACGCGTAGGACACGAAATTCGTGTTCATGCCGGCGATCTCGGGACGCAGCATGAAGTTGATGAACTCGTGCGCTTCCGCGACGTTCTTCGCGTCCGCCGGGATCACGAAGCTGTCGAACCACATCAGCGCGCCCTCCCGCGGGATCACGTAGCCCACCTCGACGCCGTTCTTGGCCTCCTCGGCGCGGTTCTTGGCCTGGATCATGTCGCCCGAATAGCCCACCGCCACGCAGATGTCGCCGTTGGCGAGCGCGTTGATGTATTCGGAGGAGTGGAACTTCTGGACGTTGCCGCGGATGCGGAACAGGGCGTCGCCCGCCTTGTTCAGATCCTCGACGCGCTTCGAATCCGGGTTGAGGCCGAGATAGGCCATCACGCCGGGGAAGAGATCCTCGGGGCTATCGAGCATGTAGATGCCGCAGGCCTTCAGCTTGGAGGAGATCTCCGGCTTCATCACCAGGTCCCAGGTGTTGAGCGGCATGTCGGGCCCGAGAATCTCCTTCACCTTCTTCACGTTGATGCCGATGCCCGTGGTGCCCCACATGTAGTTGACGGCATATTGGTTGCCGGGATCGAACACGGCGAGACGCTGGGTCACCTCGGGCCATTGGTTGGCGAGGTTCGGCAGCTTCGTCTTGTCGAGCTTCTGGAACACCTTGGCGCCGATCAGGCGCTGCACGAAGGGCCCGGAGGGCACGACGATGTCGTAGCCGGACTTGCCGGCGAGCAGCTTGGTCTCGACGATCTCGTTGTTGTCGTAGGTGTCGTAGACCACCTTGATGCCGGTCTGCTTCGTGAACTCGTCCAGCGCCTTCGGGTCCACGTAATCGGACCAGTTGTAGACGTTGACCACGCGCTCCTGGGCGGCGGCGGCGGTGACAAGACCAAGGGTCAGAGCAACCGAGGCGAGAAGACGGAACATCAGGGGTGGGACTCCCGGGATTGAGGGTAGCGACGGGGGCAGGCTAGGAAATTCTGAGCGAAGAAACAACGTCCAAGTTGTTGCCAAGCCAGAAGGATTTCAGGCTGCCCGCTTGATGGCCTTCGCCAGCCGCTCCAGCCCGGTGTCGAGGGTGGAATCCTTCTTGGCGAAGCAGAAGCGCACCACGGTCTTCACCGCCCCTTCCGCGTAGAAGGCCGAGACCGGGATCGCCGCGACGCCGTGCTCCAGGACGAGCCGGCGGCAGAAGGCGACGTCGTCGGTCTCGCCCAGGGCCGAGATGTCGATGTTGACGAAATAGGTGCCCTGGCTCGGGATCACGTCGAACCCGAGGGTCTTCAGGCCCGCCGTGAAGCGGTCCCGGCTGCGGGCGAAGTTTTTCCGCATGTCTTCGAAATAGGCGTCGTCCTTGGCGAGCCCGTAGGCCACTGCGGCCTGCAGGTTCGGGGCCGTCGTGAAGGCGAGGAACTGGTGCGATTTCGCCAGCACCTTCATGATGGACGGCGCGGCGCAGACGAAGCCCACCTTCCAGCCGGTGAGGCTGAAGATCTTGCCCGCCGAGCCGATCTTCACCGAGCGCTCGCGCATGCCCTCGAGCCCCAGCACCGGCTGATGCCGGCGGCCGTCGAAGACCACGTGCTCCCACACCTCGTCGGAGATCGCGATGGCGTCGAACCGGCGGCAGAACTCCGCGAGCAGGTTCAGGTCCTCGTTCGAGAACACGGTCGCGGTCGGGTTGAGCGGGTTGTTGAACACCACCGCCTTGGTCTTGGGCGAGAAGGCCTTCGCCAGCGCCTCTTCGGTCAGGCGGAAATGGGGCGGCTGCAGGGTGACGAATTTCGGCACGCCGCCGGCGAGCCGCACGAGCGGCAGATAGGCGTCGTACATGGGCTCGAACAGCACCACCTCGTCGCCGGGCTCCACGATGCCGAGGATCGCGCCCGCGAGCGCCTCCGTGGCGCCCGAGGTCACCATCACCTCGGCGGTCGCATCGAGATCGACCCCCTGCCAGTGCCGGTAATGGGCCGCAATGGCTGAGCGCAGTTCCGGGATGCCCATCATGGAGGGGTACTGGTTATAGCCGTTGAGCACCGCATCCGCCGCCGCCCGCCGCACGTCCTCCGGGCCTGGATCGTCCGGGAAGCCCTGGCCGAGATTGATCGCGCCGGTCTCCCGGGCAAGGCTCGACATGACTTCGAACACGGTGGTGGGCAGGTTGGCGAACAATCGGTTCATGCCGCTCTCTCGTTGATGGTTCGTCTTGATGGTTCGTCGTGGCGTCGAGGTGCTTCGTATCACGGAGCGGAGGACAATCGAACCGGCATTCTCGAAGGAATTGTGCCGTTCGCTTCGGCCCTGCCACCGTCTGCCGTCATCACCGGGCTTGTCCCTGTGGTCCCGATGCTGTGAGGCGCCGCGCCCTTCCGATCGGGATGGCCGTGACGAGCCCGGCCATGACGGGTGCGGATGCTGATTTCACTTGATGTCAAAGAGCCAGCACCTTGGGGCCCGGAGCTTGTGGCTCCGAGCCTTGCGGTGAGATCGAGGGTGGCGCGAGAG
>DASZBB010000025.1:0-1500 GCA_035944695.1 Microvirga sp.
CTCGGTGCCGGTGGTCGTCAACGGCGACATCACCAGCCTCGCCGCCGCGGAGGAGGCCCTGCGGCTCTCCGGTGCGCGCGCCGTGATGATCGGCCGCGGCGCCCAGGGCCAGCCGTGGGCCGTCGGGCAGGTCGCCGCCGGCCTCGCCGGCGCCTCCCCTCCCGAGGCTCCGAACGGCGCCGATCTCAGCGCAATCGTGGTCGAGCACTACGAGGGCATCCTTAGCGAATACGGCACTCACGTGGGGGTGCGGGCGGCCCGCAAGCACATCGACTGGTACCTCGAAGCCGCCCAGCTACTGGTCTCCCGCGCCACCCGCAAGCTCATGCTCGAGTCGCAGGACCCGGCTGAAGTCATTGCACTTGTTGAGTCCGTCTTTTCCGGCGAGCTGCAGGAGGCGGCATGAACGAGATCGTCGGGCCGGGCCTCAGCACCTCCGTCATCCAGGCGCTCCCGCAGCCGGTGATCGTCGTGGACGAGGACCGCAACATCGTCTTCGTCAACTACGCCGCCGAGACCTTCTTCGGCGCTTCCCTGAGCGTTCTCAGCCGCCAGCGGCTCGATGATCTCCTGGCGTTCGGCTCACCCATCCTCGGCCTCGCGCGATCGGTGGGCGAACGCCGCGCACCCATGACGGAGTACCGCGTGCGCGTCGGCTCCGCCCGCTTCGGCGACGCCGCCGACGACCGCATTGTCGACGTCTTCGCGAGTCCCATCTCGGACATGGACGCGCGCGTCGCGCTGCTGTTCCAGGAGCGCACCATGGCCGACAAGATCGACCGGCAACTGGTCAGCCGGGGAGCAGCGCGCTCGGTCACCGGCCTTGCGTCCATGCTCGCCCACGAGATCAAGAACCCGCTGTCCGGCATTCGCGGCGCCGCCCAATTGCTGGAGCAGTCCGTTACGGCAGAAGAACTCCCGCTCGCCCGCCTCGTCCGCGAGGAAGTCGACCGTATCGTCGACCTCATCGATCGCGTGGAAGTCTTCGGCGACGACAGGCCAATCGAGCGCGAGGCGATCAATATTCACGTGGTACTCGACCGGGTGAAGCTGTTGGCGAAGAGCGGCGTCGCTCGCAACGTGGTCTTCACCGAGGACTATGATCCGTCGCTTCCACCGGTCTTCGGCAATCGCGACCAGCTGATCCAGGTGTTCCTGAACTTGGTGAAGAACGCGGCAGAAGCGCTTGAACGCACACCGAAAGCGGAGATCCGCATCTCGACAGCTTTCCGTCCGGGCATCCGTATCGCGGTGCAGGGGGTCTCCCAGCGCATCTCCCTGCCGCTAGAGATCGTCATCGAGGACAACGGACCCGGCATTGCCCCCGACATCCTGCCGATCCTCTTCGATCCCTTCGTGACCACTAAGGCCAACGGAAGTGGCCTGGGACTTGCATTGGTAGCCAAGATCGTGGGCGACCATGGCGGCGTGATCGACCACGACAGCCGGCCCGGACGGACACGCTTCCGCGTGCTCCTGCCGGTCGCCAAGGGTCTGACC